>PNJO01000128.1 GCA_013821905.1 Sphingopyxis sp.
CCCTGGCGGATCTCGGCGCGCTGGACGCCCTTGACGTAGCCCAGCATCGCTTCGTCGCCGAAATATTCCTTCGCCAGATTGTCGGTCGACAGCGCCGCGGTGTGATAGGTCGGCAGCGTGATCAGGTGGTGGAAGATGCCCGCCCGCTTCGCCGAATCGCGCTGGAAGGTGCGGATGCGGTTGTCGGCTTCTTCACCGAGCGCGGTCGCGTCATAATCGGCGCTCATCAGCTTGGCGCGGTCGTAGGCGCTGACGTCCTTGCCCTCGGCGCTCCACGCGTCGAACACCTGCTGGCGGAAGTTCAGCGTCCAGTTGAAGCTCGGCGAGTTGTTATAGGCGAGCTTCGCATTGGGGACGACTTCGCGGATGCGGTCGACCATGCCGGCGATCTGTTCGATGTGCGGCTTTTCGGTCTCGATCCAGAGGAGATCGGCGCCGTTCTGCAGGCTGGCGATGCAGTCCATGACGCAGCGATCCTCGCCGGTTCCGGGGCGGAACTGATAGAGGTTCGAGGGCAGGCGCTTCGGGCGCAGCAGCTTGCCGTCGCGGTTGATGAGGACGTCGCCGGGATTGCCCGCGCCCTCGACCTCTTCGCAATCGAGGAAGCTGTTATACCGGTCGCCAAGGTCGCCGGGCTCCTTCGAGAAGGCGATCTGCTTGGTCAGGCCCGCGCCGAGGCTGTCGGTGCGCGTCACGATGATGCCGTCCTCGACGCCGAGTTCCATGAAGGCGTAGCGGCAGGCGCGGATCTTCGCGATGAAATCCTCGTGCGGCACGGTGACCTTGCCGTCCTGGTGGCCGCACTGCTTTTCGTCCGAGACCTGATTTTCGATCTGCAGCGCGCAGGCGCCGGCCTCGATCATCTTCTTGGCGAGCAGATAGGTCGCCTCGGCATTGCCGAAGCCCGCGTCGATGTCGGCGATGATCGGCACGACGTGCGTTTCATGATTGTCGATCGCGGCCTGGACCTGCTTGGCCTTGAGCTCGTCGCCCTCGGCGCGGGCGGCGTCGAGATCGCGGAACAGCATGCCGAGCTCGCGGGCGTCGGCCTGACGCAGGAAGGTGTAGATTTCCTCAATCAGCGCCGGAACGCTGGTCTTTTCATGCATCGACTGGTCGGGCAGCGGACCGAATTCGCTGCGCAGCGCGGCGATCATCCAGCCCGAGAGATAGATGTAACGGCCCTTGACGGTGCCGAAATGCTTCTTGACCGAGATCATCTTCTGCTGCGCGATGAAGCCGTGCCAGCAGCCGAGCGACTGGGTGTAGTTCGCGGGGTCCGCGTCATAGGCGGCCATGTCGGCGCGCATGATACGCGCGGTGTAGCGGGCGATGTCGAGGCCGGTGCGAAATTTGTTCTGGGCGCGCATCCGGGCGACGCTTTCGCCGCTGATGCCGTCCCACGTGCCGTCATAATCGCGGATGAGGCGGCCAGCCTGCGCCATGTCTTCCTGATAGCCCATCGTCTTGTCCTTTCGATGCGGCCAGTCGGGGAGAGCGGCCGGGTGATGGGCAAGATGTGCCGTGCGGGGCGCCGAAAGTGAAAAGCTTTGTCAATAATATTTGTGAAATATGGCGAATAGGTGTAAAAATGCGTGTAAATCAGTAAAGAAAGTTACAATCTATGACGGAGCGGCGAGTGTTTGCGGGGCCGGCGGTGCGCAAGGTACGGCGCGAGGCGGCGATGACGCAGGCGGCGATGGCCGAGGCGCTCGATATTTCGCCGAGCTATCTCAACCTGATCGAGCACGGGCAGCGGCCGCTTTCCGCCACCGTCATCGTGCGGCTGGCCGAGCGCTTCGGTTTCGATGCCGCCACGCTCGGCGCCGAAGAGGTGCCGGGCGGCGCGGCGGGGCTGCGGCGGCGGCTGGCCGACCCGCGCTTCGCCGACCTCGGGATCGGGTCGCAGGAGGTCGAGGAATGGCTGCAGAGCGCGCCCGCGACCGCGGCGGCCTTTGCGCGTTTGTTCGACGCAGCGCCCGAGGCGCGCGGCGAAGGCGAGGGCGACGCCCCCGAGGTGGCCGCGGTGCGGCGCGCGATCGAGAAATGGCGCAACCATTTCCCCGATCTCGACGCGCGCGCCGAGGAACTGGCCGACGAACTACGCCTCGCGGGCGGCGACCTGTACGGTACGATTTCGGAGCGTTTGCGCACGCGGCACCAGCTGGGCATCCGTATCCTGCCGTCGGACGTGATGCCCGACCGGCTGCGCTGGCTCGACTGGCACGCGCGGCAGTTGATGCTGAACGAGCTGCTGCGCCCCGCCTCGCGCACCTTCCAGGCGGCGGCGACGCTGGCGCAGACCGAAGCGAAGGCGGAGATCGACGCGCTGGTCGCGGGCGCCGAGTTTGCCGAGGCAGCGGCGGCGCGGATGTTCGAGCGGCATTTGATCCACTATTTCGCCGCCGCGCTGATGATGCCCTATGGCCGCTTCCTGCGTGCCTGCGATGCGACGGGATATGATCTGCTGCTGCTCCAGCGGCGTTTCGGCGCGGGTTATGAGCAGGTGGCGCACCGGCTGACGACGCTGCAGCGCGTCGGCGCGCGCGGATTGCCCTTTTTCATGCTGCGCATCGATCGCGCGGGGCAGGGGAGCAAACGTTATGCGGGGGCAAGCCAGTCGCCGCTGGTCGATGGCGACACGCGCTGTCCGCTGTGGGGCGTGCACGAGGCCTTTGCCCGCCCGGGCGAGGTCGTCGCCGACCTGGTCGAACTCGAGGATGGATCGCGCTGGTTCACCCAGTCGCGCTCGGTCGCGGCGCCCGGCGCGACGGGCAGCGGCACGCCCGCGCGCTTCGCCGTCTGCGTCGGCGTCGATGCGAAGGTCGCGGCGCCGCTGGTCGCCGCGCGCGGGCTCGACCTGATGCGCAGCCCCGCGACGCCCGTCGGTCTGGGTTGTCGCCGCTGCGCGCGCACCGGCTGCGTCCAGCGCTCGATGCCGCCGCTGGGCCGCACGTTGCGTTTCCGCGAGGGCGAGCGCGGTGTCAGCGCGTTCGATTTCGCAGGCGACTGACGATTTCGTCAAACGCGCCGTAACCCTGTTTTGCTCTGGTTTATCAGCGCGAAGTCGGCAAAGGGGCGTCGAAACAACTGGAACGACGCCCATGACGACGATCAATGCCGATGCCTTCCGCGTCCTGCTGGAAAGCACGCCCGACGGATTCTTCGTCCACGATACGGCCGGACGAATTCTCGACGTCAATGCCCGCTCCTGCGCCGACCTTGGATATTCCCGTGGCGAGCTGTTGACCCTGACGATCGACGATATATCAGCCGGCCAGGGCGCAGAGGAAAATGCCCGGCAATGGGCCGCCGCGCCGGTCGGTTTTGCGATGAGTTTCGGCGAGATCGCCGTCCGCAAGGACGGGTCGCGCTTTCCGGTCGAGATCAGCCTGACCTGCCAGGAGATCGAAGGCCGCAAGCTGTTCTTCGGCGTCGCGCGCGACGTGAGCGAGCGTGTCGCGGCGCAGGAAGCGATCGAACGGCAGGTCGAAGAGCGCACCGCCGAACTCAAGGACGCGCACGAGCGGCTGGCGATGGCGGCGCGCGTCGGCGGGCTAGGCATCTGGGATTATGATATCGCGCGCGACGTGATGGAATGCGACGAACAATGGTATCGGATCATGGGGCGCGACGCCGCGCAGCCTGTCCGGCGGATTGCCGAATTTCGCGCCTTCATCCACCCCGAGGACGTCGAACGGGCGACCGAAGTTCACCCGACCGCCGACCGGCTCGCGGCCGACGGTCAGGATTATGGCATCCTGTTCCGCATCGTTCGCCCCGACGGCGAAATCCGCTGGATCCGGTCGGCAGCATCGCTTGTTCGCGACGCGCAAAGCGCGGTGATACGCGCGGTCGGTTTCGTCATCGACGTGACCGACGCACAGGACGCGACGGCGAGCCTCGAGCGGAAGAGCCGCGAAGACCCGCTCACCGGCCTCGCCAATCGCCGCCACTTCGACGAGGAACTGCGCAAGGCATGCCTGCAGGCGACACGCACCGGGGAGCCGGTGACGCTGGCGATGATCGATGTCGACCATTTCAAGCGTTTCAACGATGCCGGGGGGCATTTGCGGGGGGACGAGGCGCTTCGGGCCGTGGCCGACATCCTGCTGCGGACGGCGCGGCGGCCCTATGATCTTGCCGCGCGCTATGGTGGCGACGAATTCGTCCTGTTGCTGCCGGGTGTCGACGAGCCCGCCGCGCTGTTGCGGAAAATCGCGGACGAACTTGCCGAACTGGCGATCGCGCATCCGGCATCTTCCGTCGCGGCCTACCTGACCGTCAGTTGCGGATGCGTCGTTGCGCGCGAGCTGGCCGACGTCGGGCCGCTCGACCTGCTCGCCGAGGGCGACCGCGCGCTCTATCGCGCCAAGGAGGCGGGGCGGAACGGCATTCACATCGCGCATATTTAGTCCCCGCCGCGACATCGCCGGCGCTCACCGGCTTAAAATGGCACATTTCCTGCCGTAGCTGGATGGGTGGGAGTCGCATGACCGTTGCGGGACCGGAGATGCTTGTTCGAATTCAACCCGAGGATGTCGAGATCGGAATGTTCATCCACGCCTTTGAAGGCTCGTGGTTCGATCACCCGTTCTGGCGCCGCTATTTCCGCGTTGAGACGCAGGAGCAATTGCTGCGAATCCGCAATTCGGCGATCGACGCGCTGGTGATCGACGATGCGCGCGGGCGCGCGCCGTCGGAAAAGCTCCACCCGGTCGAGGCCGAAATCGAAGCGCCGGAGGAGCGTCGGCCGACGCCGGAGTGGCCGCGTCCGAAAGCGGCGCCTTCGTTGCCGCCGCGGCGTCCGTCGGAGCAGCGCGACCGGCCGCGCCGCCGCCGCGGCTATACCGTCGAATGCCGGCGCGCGAAGCAGTTGATCGGGCAGGGCCGCGAGGCGGTGATCGACATGTTCGAGGGCGCGCGCCTCGGCCGCGCGGTCGAGGTCATGCGCATGGTCAAGCTCGCGCGGACGATCGGCGCGTCGATCGAGCGCGATGCAAGGGCGCTGATCAACCTCGTACGGCTCAAGGAAAAGGACCAATATACCTATCTCCACTCGGTCGCCGTCTGCGCGCTGATGATCAACTTCGCGCGCCATCTGGGGCTCGATCCGCAGGAAGTCGAGGAGATGGGCGTCGCGGGGCTGCTGCACGACGTCGGCAAGGTTGCCGTCGCCGATGCGATCCTGAACAAGCCCGGCGCGCTGTCGAAGGGCGAGATGAAGTCGGTGCGCGGGCATCCGCTCGCGGGGCACCGCCTGCTCGAAAATTCGCCCGGCGCGCCGGGGCTGGCGCTGGAATTGTGCCTGCGGCATCACGAGAAGATCGACGGGAGCGGTTATCCGGGTGGGCTGAAGGGCGATGAGCTGTCGCTCGCGGCGCGCATGGGCGCGATCTGCGACGTCTATGATGCGGTCACGTCGAACCGGCCCTACAAGCGGGCGTGGACGCCGTGCGAGGCGCTGACCGAGATGCGCAAATGGGAGGGGCATTTCGATCCCGCGCTGCTCGACCGCTTCGCCGACAGCCTCGGCATCCATGCCGTCGGAACGCTGGTGCGCCTGTCGACGGGCGAATTGGGTGTCGTTGTCGGCAGCGCGGGCGAAGAGGATGAGGAGGTGGTCGTGCGCGCCTTTTTCGACTGCGAGATGCTGAGCGAGATCGAGCCCATCGACCGGTCGATCGCGCCGTCGGCCGCGCATCCGCGCATCATCGGGCGCGACAGCCCGAGGTTCTGGCGCTTTCACGACTGGGATGTGCTGCGTGTGCGGATCCTGGCCGCGACGCCGGCGGCTGCGGGCGATCCGCCGATCGGGCCGCGCGGCGCCGCCGACGCCTAGCCGCAGGCGGCGGCGCGGGCGAGGAGGAAGGTGCGTTCGCCTTCGTTGCGCGAAAGAAGGGCGGCGGCCTCGAATTCACGGCGCGCGTCGGCGAGACGGCCGGCGCGGAAAAGAAAGTCGCCGCGCGCGGCGGGGAGCGGGGCGTAGTTGCGCAGCGCCGCGGCCCCGGCGAGCTCGTCGACGAGGCGCAGCCCGGCCTCGGGACCGAAGGCCATGCTGTGCGCGACCGCGCGGTTGAGATCGACCACGGGCGAGGGCATGACGATGCACAGCCGGTCGTAGAGCGCCGCAATCAGGGGCCAGTCGGTGTCCTCGGCGCGCGGCGCACGGGCGTGGCAGGCGGCGAGCGCGGCCTGTAGCGCATAGGGGCCGTCGGCGCCGCCGAGCGCCTCGACGCGCGCGATCGCCGCGAAACCGCGGCGGATGAGCAGCCGGTCCCAGCGGGCGCGGTTCTGGTCGGGCAGCATGACCGGCGTGCCGTCGGCGGCGACGCGCGCGGGCAGGCGCGAGGCCTGGATTTCCATGAGCGCGAGCAGTCCGAACACCTCGGGCTCGTCGGCCATCAGCCCGGCGAGGATGCGCCCGAGGCGCTGCGCCTCCCGGCACAGCGCGGGGCGGATGACATCTTCGCCCGCGGTCGCGGCATAGCCCTCGTTGAAGATCAGATAGACGACCTCGAGCACCGAGGCGAGGCGCGCGTCGCGCTCGGCGCCGCGCGGAACCTCGAAGGCGAGGCCGGCGTCGCCGATCGCCTTTTTCGCGCGGACGATGCGCTGTGCGATCGTCGCGGGGTTCGACAAGAAGGCGCGCGCGATTTCTTCGACCGTCAGCCCGCCGACGAGCCGCAGCGTCAGCGCGGCGCGCGCGTCGGGGGCGAGCAGCGGGTGGCAGGCGGTGAAGATCAGGGCGAGCAACTCGTCGCCGACATCGTCGTCCATGGCGGCCTCGATTCCCGCGATGCCACTGTCGTCCGATGCTTCGAGTTCATGGACGATTTCGGCGTGTTTGCGGGTCAGCATCGTGTCGCGGCGGATGGCGTCGATGGCGCGGCGCTTCGCCGCGGCCATCAGCCAAGCGCCCGGCTTGTCGGGGACGCCTGTCCGCGGCCAGTCGGTCATCGCGGCGATCAGCGCGTCCTGCGCGAGTTCCTCGGCGCGGTCGACGTCGCGGACGATGCGCGCGAGGCCCGCGATGAGCCGCGCCCGCTCGATCCGGAAAACCGCCTCGATCGCGCGATGAATGTCGCCGTCCGCCATACCGACGGTTATAGCAGGTCAGGCATGGCGGAGGGCAGGGGCATCATTCGCCTTCGAGCTTGGTGCGTAGGCGCTCGTTGGTTTCGATGATCTCGGGCGTCAGGATTTCGCCGAAATCTTCCATTTCATAGAAAGGGCGGATTTCGAGTTCGCTCGGCCCCGGCATCGGGTTCGGACAGCGCTTCGCCCACGCGACCGCTTCGTCCATGTCCTTGACCTCCCAGATCCAGTAGCCCGCGACCAGCTCGCGCGTCTCGGCAAAGGGGCCGTCGATCACGCTGCGGTTCGCGCCGTCGAAGGCGATGCGCTTGCCCGCCGAAGAGGGCTTGAGCCCGTCGCCGCCGAGCATGACGCCGGCATTGACCAGCTCTTCGTTGAACTTGCCCATCGCCTCGAACATCTCGGTCGTTTCGGCGGTGGGGGCGATGCCCTGTTCGCTGTCTTCGGTCGCTTTCACCAAAACCATCACGCGCATAATCTGTCTCCTCTGGCAAAGGGGCCGGAACCGGTCCCGTACCAACACGACGAACGAGCCTTCGCGGAATCGACAGGCATCGCGATATTTTTTTGCGGGGCCCGTCCGCCGCTATTCGCGGGCCTTCGCGGCGGCGCGCACATCCTGCGAGCGGGCGAGCGGGATAACGAGGATGTCGTCGCCGTCGACGATCACCGCGACGTCGTCCATGCCGACGACCGATACGCGCTTGCCACCCGCGCGGACCAGATTGTTCGCGCTGTCGTGGAGGAAGACGTCGCCGGCCACCGCGTTGCCCTGCGCGTCCTTGTCGGCGGCGAGCGCGTGGACGGCCTGCCAGCTACCGAGGTCGGACCAGCCCATCGCGACGGGCACGACGGCGACCCGGTCGTCCTTTTCCATCACGGCATAGTCGATCGAATCCGAGGGCGCGCGCGCGAAGGCGATCGCGTCGGCGTAGAAGGCGTCGCCATCGCGCATTCCCGCCGCCATGGCTGCGTCGGCGGCTTCGAAAATCGCGCGGCAATGGGTGAGCATGGCATCGCGCATCCGCCCGGCGCGGAACAGGAAAATGCCGGCGTTCCAGCTGTATCCGCCCGCAGCCAACATCTGCTCGGCCTCGGCTAGCGGCGGCTTTTCGACGAAGCGGTCGACCGCGAAGGCCTCGCCCGCGAGCGGCGCGCCCGCGGCGATATAGCCGAAGCCGGTGTCGGGGCGGTCGGGCGTGATGCCGAAGG
>PNJO01000129.1 GCA_013821905.1 Sphingopyxis sp.
AATTAATGGGTCCTGACCCTAACGGACCAACTCGCCGCCTTTCATGACATGGTCGATCTTTTCGAGCACGCTGATGTCGGCGAGCGGGTCGGCTTTCACAGCCACGAAATCGGCATAGCGGCCAGGCACGATCGCGCCGACGTCGGCGCGGCCCATTTCCTCCGCGGCGCGGCCGGTTGCCGCCTGGATCGCCTGCATCGGCGTCATCCCGTATTTGACCATATTGCGGAACTGGCGCGCGTTGAGGCCGTGTGGATAGACGCCGGCGTCGGTCGCATAGCCGATGTTGACGCCCAGCTCGACCGCGCGTCGAAAGGCGGCGCGCTGCGCTTCGGTGGTTTCGCGGTTCTTGCGCAGATATTCTTCGGGCCAGCCCTCTTTCGTGCCTTCCTCGTCGATGTAGGTGCCGTTGTAGATGTCCATCGCCAGCCATGTGCCGTGCTGCTTGGCCAGCTGCAGCGTCGCTTCGTCGGCCAGGCTTGCATGTTCGATGCTGTCGACTCCGGCGCGGATCGCATTCTGGATGCCGATCGCGCCATGCGCGTGCGCCGTGACTTTCTTGCCGCGGGAATGGGCGACCTTCACGATCGCGCGGAGCTGGTCCTCGGTCAGTTCGGGCGCGCCCGGTTCGGTGCCGATCGCCAGCACCGCGCCGGTGGCAATCGCCTTGATGAAGTCGGCGCCGTGGTCGAGCAGATAGGTCGCCTTTTGCGCCGCCTCTTCGGGCGTCGCCGCGACGCCGAGCCGCATGTCGGCAGGGAGTTCCTCGTTCGGGACGACGCCGTTGAGCTCGCCGCCGCCCTTCGGGATGGTGAGATAGGCGCCCGCGACCCACATGCGCGGGCCCGGCACGTCGCCGCGGTCGATCGCATTGCGCAGCGTCACGTCGGTGAGGCCGCGATAGACGCCGACATCGCGCACGCTCGTGAAACCCGCGTCGAGCGTCGCCCGTGCGTTGCGGGCGCCGACAAGCACGGTCTCAGCCGGCGACGACTTGATCGGTGCCGCCAGGTCGGCGCTCTGGCCGAGGTCGGCGACGTGGGTGTGCAGGTCGATCAGCCCGGGGAGCACGGTATAGGTGGACCAGTCGACGACCGACGCGCCGTCGGGCGTCTTGCCGCAAGGTCCGACCGCCTTGATATGTTCATCCTCGACGGTGATGCATTGGCCGGCGCGAACCTCGTTCGTCAACCCGTCGATCAGCCGCCCGGCCTTGATATAGAGCGGGGCGGCCGATGCGGGCGTCGCCGCCAGCGCCGCAGAGAGAGCAACGATCAGATAGCGGTGTCGAATGCGTTGCACTGGCGCGGGTCCCCCGATTGCAGGCCGCGGCGCAGCCAGGTCATGCGTTGCTCGCTCGTCCCGTGGGTGAAGCTTTCGGGGACGGGGCGCTGGCCCGCCGAGCGCATCAGCGTATCGTCGCCGATCGCATTCGCGGCGCGCATCGCTTCCTCCATATCGCCGGCTTCCATGACGGGCTGGCCCGCCGCAGTCCGCGCCCGTGCCGCCCATACGCCGGCGTAACAATCGGCCTGCAGTTCCATGCGGACCTGATAGGCATTGCCCTCGGCCTGCGACGCGCGTTGCTGGGCGCTGCGGACCTGGTCCGAAATGCCCGTGATCGTCTGGATATGATGGCCGACCTCATGCGCGATGACATAGGCTTGCGCGGCATCGCCCGCGGCGCCGAAACGCTGTTCGAGTTCGCGGAAGAAGGCGGTGTCGAGATAGACGCCCTGGTCGGCGGGGCAATAGAAGGGACCCATCGCCGATTGTGCCGCGCCGCATCCCGAGCGGTTGGCGTCGGTGAAGAAGTTGAGCGTTGGCTTGCGATAGCCGTTGATCAGTTCGCCCCAGACTTGGTGCGTCGATCCGAAGACGTTGCAGGCGAAGCGCTCGGCCTGCGTGTCGCAGGCGACATTGGCGCCGCTGCGGCTGTCGGCCGCCGGATCGGCAGTGCCGCCGCCGCCCGACAGCATGTTCATCCCGCCGCCGAAGAACAGAAAGGCGAGAACGCCGAGGATCAGGATCGTCCCGCACCCCATCTTGCGCCCGAGCAACATCGGAAGGAGGCCGATGAGCAATCCGCCCATGCCGCCACCACCGCCACCGCCGCCGAAGCCGCCGCCTCCGCGGCCAAGGTCGCGGATATCGTCGCCGGGATCATAGTCGTCGAGACGCACGGGGGTCCTCCCACGAATAAATGTCTGTTTCCTTTGCCGGTGTTACAGCAGCGCCGGGCAATTGGAAGGGGCTTCGCGCGGAATCAGGGCATTGCAATCGGCCGTGCTGCGGTGCACCAATCGCTGCCGCTCGCCGCCAACCGAAAGGATTGTCCGAGTCCATGCCCCGTCGTGCCGTCCGCGCTGCCTTGCCGCTCCCCGATCTCGTTGTCCTCGTCTTGCAGGGCGGGGGCGCGCTCGGCGCCTATCAGGCGGGGGTTTACGAGGCGCTGATCGACCTCGGCATCGAGCTCGACTGGGTCGCCGGCATTTCGATCGGCGCGGTCAACGCCGCGATCATCGCGGGCAATGAACGCGATCAGGCGGTCGGCAAGATGCGCGAATTCTGGAACGGCGTGTCGTCGGCGATCCCCTGGCTGCTCGATTTCGACAATGACGTCGTGCGCGAATGGTCGCATCTCGCGGCGGCGGGGCAGGTCGCGACCTTCGGTGTTCCGGGCTTCTTCACGCCGCGCTGGCCGCCGCCGGCGTTGGCCGAACGACAGACGCCGGCGGCGCTGAGTTTCTACGACACCGCGCCGCTGGTCGAGACGCTCGACCGGCTGGTCGACTGGGACCGGCTCAACAACGGCAAGGTGCGGCTGTCGGTCGGGGCGGTCGCGGTGGAAACGGGCAATTTCCGCTATTTCGACACGACCTGCGATACGATCGACGCGCGCCACATATTGGCGTCGGGCGCGCTGCCGCCGGGGCTGCCGCCGGTCGAGATCGACGGCGTCTGGTATTGGGACGGCGGGCTCGTGTCGAACACACCGCTCGAGCATGTCGTCGAGGCGGCGAGCGAGGATATGCTGGTGTTCCAGGTCGATCTGTTTCCCGCGCGCGGCGAGCGGCCGCACGATCTGGAGGAGGCGTGGTCGCGCGAGAAGGATATCCGCTATTCGAGCCGCACACGGCGGATTTCGGACGGACTGATGCGGCGGCGCAAGGAACATCGGTTGATCGACCGGATGTTGGCGAAGTTGCCGCCGGGCGTGACGGATCTTCCGGAGGTGAAGGCAGTGCGCAAGATGGTCGATTGCAAGGCACTGAACCTGGTCCAGCTGATCCACCAGCCGCCGGTCTGGCAGACGGGCGCGCGCGATTTCGAGTTTTCGCGCGCGTCGATGGAGGTCAACTGGGCGCTTGGCCGCGGCGCGGTCGAGGCGGCGATGAAGGACGGTCATTTGCTCGCGGAAAGTATCGCCGAGGGCCGTTCGGACAGTTTCGCGGTGCAATCGAATGCACTGCAACCAAAAGCCGACCCGAAAATTTCCTGATTCTCCCCCCCCACCGAAAGGACCCGCCATGCACCTCAAAGGAAAGACCGCCCTCGTCACCGGATCGACGTCGGGGATCGGGCTCGGTATCGCCAAGGCGTTCGCCGCCGGCGGCGCGAACATCATCATCAACGGCTTCGGCGATGCCGACGCGATCGAGACCGAGCGCAAGGGGCTGGAAGCGATCAGCGGGGGCCGGGCCGCCTATGACGGCGCCGACCTGACCAAGCCCGACGCGATCGAGGCGATGTTCGACCGGGCGAACACGGATTTCGGCGGCGTCGACATCCTCGTGAACAATGCCGGGATGCAGTTCGTGTCGCCGGTCGAGGATTTCCCGCCCGAAAAATGGGACATGATCATCGCGCTCAACCTGACCGCGTCCTTCCACACCATCCGCCACGCGGTTCCCGTCATGCGCAAGAAGGGGTGGGGACGGATCATCGGCACCGCGTCGGCGCATTCGCTCGTCGCCTCGCCGTTCAAATCGGCCTATGTCACCGCGAAGCACGGGCTGGCGGGGCTGACCAAGACCGTCGCGCTGGAAGTTGCCGATGCGGGCATCACCGTCAATTGCATCAGTCCCGGCTACGTCTGGACGCCGCTGGTCGAGAACCAGATTCCCGACACGATGAAGGCGCGGCACATGACGCGCGAACAGGTAATCAACGACGTGCTGCTGGCGGGGCAGCCGACCAAGCAGTTCGTCACGGTCGAGCAGGTCGCGGCGATCGCGGCCTTCCTGACGCGCGACGAGGCCGCCAACATCACCGGTGCGAACCTGAGCGTCGACGGCGGCTGGACCGCGCAATAGCATCGCGCCACACGTCGGCAGTTGAGCATTTTCCTTCGCGCTCCTATGGTTAACGGCAAACCGGACCAGGAGAGACGGAATAATGCGGGGTCGAGCAATTTTGATTTCCACCTTGGCTGCGGGGCTGGCGCTTGGCGGGTGCCGGACTGTGCCGGCAATGCCACCCTCGGCGGCGGACACACCGCCGCCCGAGGGCGCGGGAACGTGGCGCGCCACGGCGACCGAGCAGGACCGGCTGCGCATCCGCAACTGGCATTCGAGCTGGGAAGCGGCGCTTGCCGACGCGCGCGCCAAGGGCTTCGGCGCGGAGATCGATCGCGAGGGGGTGCTGTTGCAGCCGAACGCGGCGCTGCCCAACCCGCATCTGCCGCCGGGCGACTATCGTTGCCGCACGATCAAGGTCGGCACGCAGGGGCGCGGCACGCTGGGCTATGTCGCCTATGGCTGGTTCCGTTGCCGCGTGGCGCCCGAGCAGGGGATTTCGAGCCTCGTCAAGCTGAGCGGGTCGCAGCGGCCGATGGGGCTGATCTTCCCCGACAATCTGAAGCGGCAGGTCTTCCTCGGCACGCTCGAACTGGGCGACGAGGCGATGCCCCTCAATTATGGCAGCGACCGGATGCGCGACATGGCGGGGCTGGTCGAACGCATCGGCGACAATCGCTGGCGGCTCGCGCTGCCGCAGCCGGCGTATGAATCCTTGCTCGACGTGATCGAACTGGTCCCGGCGGGCTGACCGAGCGAAACAGGGGAATACAGATGCGGAATTCGGGGACGGGTGCGTCGTTGCTGGCGCTGGGCGCGCTGTTGATCGCGGCGCCGGCGGCGGCGCAGACGCTGGGCGGCGAGGTGCAGAAGCAGATGCCGTCGCTGATGGCGATCTACAAGGACCTGCACGCCAACCCCGAACTCAGCTTCATGGAAGTGCGCTCGGCCGGCATTCTCGCCGCCGAGACGCGCAAGCTGGGGTTCGAAGTCACCGAAAAGGTCGGCGGCACCGGCATCGTCGCGGTGATGAAGAACGGCCCCGGCCCGGTCGTGCTGCTGCGCGCCGACATGGACGGGCTGCCCGTCACCGAGCAGACCGGGCTGCCTGGCGCGTCGAAGGTGCGCGTGACCACCAAGGAAGGCGTCGAGACCGGCGTGATGCACGCGTGCGGGCACGACACGCACATGACGGCGTGGGTCGGCATCGCGCGGCTGATGGCGGCGAACAAGGCCAAATGGTCGGGCACGCTGGTGATGATCGGCCAGCCCGCCGAGGAACGCGGCGCGGGCGCGCGGATGATGCTGGAGGACGGGCTTTATGCGCGCTTCCCCAAGCCGCAATATGCATTGGCGTTCCACGACGCCGCGCAATTCCCCGCGGGCGCGATCGGCTATACGCCGGGCTATGCGCTCGCCAATGTGGACAGCGTTGACATTCTGGTCAAAGGGCTCGGCGGGCACGGCGCCTATCCGCAGACGACGAAGGACCCGATCGTGCTGGCAAGCCGCATCGTCGGCGCGCTGCAGACGCTCGTCTCGCGCGAGATCAGCCCGCTCGACAGCGCGGTCGTGACCGTCGGCAGCTTTCACGCGGGCGCCAAGCATAATATCATTCCCGACGAGGCGCGGCTGCAGCTGACGGTGCGCAGCTATTCGGACGAGGTGCGGAGCCACCTGCTCGACGGCATCGCGCGCATCGCGAAGGGCGAGGCGATCGCGGCGGGAATGCCCGAGGACCGGATGCCCGAGGTGAAGATCGAAAAGGACGAATTCACTCCCTCGACCTTCAACACGCCCGACTTCACCGAGGAGATGGCGGCCTATCTCAAGACCCAGTTCGGCGAGGCGCGCGTGGTGCAGATTCCGCCGGTGATGGGCGGCGAGGATTTCGGCCGCTTCTCGCGCGACGACAAGGATATCAAGAGCCTGATCCTGTGGGTCGGCGGCGTGCCCCAGGCCGAATATGACGCGGCAAAAAAGGAAGGACGGACCTTGCCGAGCCTGCATTCGCCCTTCTGGGCGCCCGATGCGCCGGCAGTGATTTCGACCGCGACCGAGGCGCTGACGTCGATGGCGATGAAGTTGATGCCGAAGGAGTAGCGGAAGGTCTGTTGACGACCGGACGTTAGCCGGACGTGGCCGGTGGCACCATCGTGATCCCCCGCGAAAGGGCGGGTAACGGCCGATAGCTTCCGTTGGTGATCCCCGGCGAAAGCCGGGGCCCAGATGGCGAGCACGGTCTTCCCTTCATGGGCCCCGGCTTTCGCCGGGGATCGCGGAAGGGTAGCTAGCGACCGATTGCGGACGTCTAACCCATCGTCACCCCGGACTTGATCCGGGGTCCCGCTCGAGACCGAGGGCCGTTCATTGACAGGAAAAAGCGGGTTCCCGGGTCAAGCCCGGGATGACGAAAAGGGGGGGCAACGTCCGCTCACCACCCCAAAACAGACCTCCCCCGAATAATCCTTTCCTACATTATCCGGCCGTGCTCCAAACTGGCGGATGGAACCCGACACCGCCCGATCGCCCGCGCCGCTGCTAGCCGATAGCTGCCTCGCCTTTACCCCCGTGCCGCAGCGGCGCCGCCGTGCCAGCGGCTGGACGCCCGACACACAGGCCTGCTTCATTCGCGCGCTCGCGGCGATGGGATCGGTCGGACCCGCGGCGAAAGCCGTGGGGATGAATCGCGCCTCCGCCTATCGTCTGCGCGATCGGCCCGATGCCGAAAGCTTCGCCGCCGCATGGGATCGCGCGATCTCGATGGGACGCACGCACCAGTTCGGCATCGCGATGGACCGCGCGCTCAATGGCGTGACGATCGTGCGTGTCCTGAAGGGCGGCGCGGTCGATGTCAGCGGTGGCCCGGACATGGCGCTCGTCCGTGCTGCGCTGCGCGACGAAACCGTCCCGCCCGGCCGCGCTAAAGCGACAAAGGCGACAGAATAGTGGCGAACGGCCGTCGCATTTGTCGCTTTAAGCTGCACTGGCGCCGCTCAGCGGGAACGTCACCGACACTTTCGTGCCTTTGCCGACTTCGCTTTCGATGTCGAGCTGGCCCTGATGGCGCTCGCTGATATGCTTGACGATCGCGAGGCCGAGGCCGGTGCCGCCGACCGAGCGGCTGCGCGCTTCGTCGACGCGGTAGAAACGTTCGGTCAGACGTGGCAGGTGGTCGGGCGCGATGCCCTCGCCCTCGTCGCTGACCGACAGGCGGACGCGGTTGCCGTCGGGGTGCAGTTCGACCGTCACCGGCGTGCCTGCGCGGCCGTATTTCATCGCGTTCGAGATCACATTGTGCGCGAGCTGGCCGAGTTGCGCCTCGTCGCCCAGCATCGGCTGCGGGGCGTCGCCCAGATGCGCGACGATGTCCCGCGACCGGGGGTTCTCGCTGTCCTGCAACTGTCCGATCGTGGCCCGGACGATGCTCGCCAGATCGACCCGCGCGGTCGGGCGGCGAAAACGGTCGGCCTCGACGCGCGAGATCGAAAGCAGGTCGATCACGAGCTGCTGCATCCGCCGCGCTTCGCGTTCGATGATCGACAGGAAGCGGTGGCGCGTCGGCCCGTCGGCCTCGCCGTTCATGTCCTGCAGCGTCTCGACATAGCCGAGGATCGCGGCGAGCGGCGTGCGCAGTTCGTGGCTGGCGTTGGCGACGAAGTCGGACCGCATCCGGTCGGCGGCGTCGAGCACCGACCGGTCGCTGAGAAAGATGATGCGCTCGGTGCCGGAGAGCGCCGCGATCCGCATCGTCCATCGCTGGCCGGGGCGCGGGAAGTCGATCAGGTCGATCGTCTGCGCTTCCGCCGTGCCGTCGGTCCGCGACAGCCAGTCGGTCGCGGCCGGATGGCGGATGGCGGTGCGCACGTCGGCGCCGACGATGTGGCGCCCGAGCAGGCGGACGGCGGCATCGTTGGCAATCGAGACGACATTGTCCGCGACGCCGAGCAGCGGTTCCTTTTCCTGATCCGCCCAATGCGCG
>PNJO01000130.1 GCA_013821905.1 Sphingopyxis sp.
ACCCACGGCACGGTTTCGAGCGCGCCCGACGCCGAACGCGCGATGACGCCGCTTTCGGGCGGGCTGTGGCGGTCCTGCGTGATGATCGCGGCGGCATCGAAGGCCGCGGCCGAGCGCAGCACCGCGCCGATATTGTGCGGGTCGGTGACCTGGTCGAGGACGACGAGCGGACGCTTGCTGCCCGCATCGACCTCTTCCTGGAGCAGATCGCCGAGATAGACGCCCTCGAGCGGATCGACCTCGATCACCAGCCCCTGGTGCGGCGCGTCGCGCGCGACGAGTCGCGCGAGGTCGGCGACATCGGCGTAGCTGATGGGAATCACCGGCGGCAGATCGAGCTGGCCGAGCGCTTCGCGCGTGCCCCAGATGCGCTTGACTGTGCGTTCGGGATTGGCGAGCGCGGCGAGAACGGCGTGGCGGCCCCAGAAACGGATGGCCTGACCGCGCTGGTTTTGGCCGGCCGGGCGACGATGGCGAGAAAATTGACGCATGATGGCGCGCCTTTCCCATGACTGGCATTGACAGGCAAGCCTCGTTTCGCCATTGGACCGCTTCCCAAAGCGGGCCCCAAGGACAGGTGGCCGAGTGGTTAAAGGCAGCAGACTGTAAATCTGCCCGGGTTTCCGTACGCTGGTTCGAATCCAGCCCTGTCCACCACCGTCTTCCAAGGCGATGAAAACACCAGAAAATTCAGATTTCCGGCTTCCTGTTGCCGTGCGGATCATCGGCCGCGCATCCCCGTGACAAGCCGATGGAAGCCATCCTCCGGCCTGCCGCGGGACCGCGCTGTCAGCTGGCGAGCGGCAGCGGGGCGTATGGGTGGACGAGGCCGGCGGCGCGCAGGTCGCGCCAGAAACCGGCGGGGACGATTTCTGCGAGCGCTGCGCGATCCTCGGCGATGCGGCCGGGGCGGCTCGCGCCGGGGATGACCGCGGCAACGGCCGGATTGGCGAGGGCGAACTGGAGTCCCGCTGCCTTCATGCCGATACCGTAACGGTCGGCGAGGGCCTTGATCGCCGCGACTTTCGCCAGGATTTCGGGCGTCGCCGGCGCATATTCGAAATTGGGTCCACCGACGAGCGCGCCCGAACTATAGGGACCGCCGACGACGATCCCGAGCCCGCGTTCGGCGACCATCGGCATCACGCGCTGGAGCGCTCGGTCGTGGTCGAGCAATGTGTAACGCCCGGCGAGCAGGAAGGCATCGGGGCGCGGCTCGTCGAGCGCGAGCAGCGTCTCGATCGGTTCGACGCGATTGACGCCGAGGCCCCAGGCCTTGATCACGCCCTCGTCGCGCAGGCGGTCGAGCGCCCGGAACGCGCCCAGCCGCGCGCTCTCGAAAATTCCGACCCATTCGTCGCCATAGAAATCCTGCGCGACGTCATGGACGAAGGCGATGTCGATATGGTCGGTATTCAGCCGTTTCAGGCTATCCTCGATCGAGCGCAGCGTCGCGTCCGCGGAATAGTCGTTCACGATCCTGTTCGGGCGGCCGTATTTGAAGACGTCGCCTTTCTCGCCGAGGTCGCGGGCGCTGACGTCCTCGACTTCGTCGAGGATCACGCGGCCGACCTTGGTGCTGATGACATAGTCGCCGCGCGGGCGGCCGGCGAGCGCCTGGCCCATGCGGATCTCGGCAAGGCCCGCGCCATAGAAGGGGGCATTGTCGAAATAGCGGATGCCGTCGTCCCACGCCGCGTTCACCGTCGCCTGCGCCTCCGCTTCGGGAATGTCGCGGAACATGTTGCCGAGCGGCGCGGCGCCGAAGCCCAGCTTGCCGGGCAGAATTTCCCTGATGCTCATCATCTTGTCCTCTTGCCTGTTGGCGGGGACGGTCGCTCCCCACCGGGTCAGAATTCCTGCGCGGTCGGGCGCAGGACGATTTCGTTGATGTCGACGTCGTCGGGCTGCTCGATCGCATAGGCGATGGCGCGCGCGACCGAGTTTGCCGGAATCGCGATCTTGTAAAAGTCGAGCACATTGTCCGCGGCGGTGCCCGTCGTACTGAACTTCAGCTCGCTGTCGACGGCGCCGGGTTCGATCGAGGTGACGCGGATCCTGCCATCGACCTCCTGCCGCAGCCCTTCCGAAATCGCGCGCACGGCGAATTTCGTGCCCGAATAGACGGTGCCGCCGGGGGCGAACACCTTGACGCCGGCGACCGAGCTGACGTTGATGATATGGCCGCTGTCCTGCGCGACGAAGCGCGGCAGCACGGCCGCGATGCCATAGAGGACGCCCTTCAGATTGACGTCGATCATCGCGTCCCATTCGTCGGTATTGACCTCGACCATCGGGCGGATCGGCATCAGCCCGGCATTGTTCACGATCACGTCGATCCCGCCGAAGTCTGCGACGACTGCCGCGACCACCGACGCGACCTGATGCTTGTCGGTGACATCGAGCAGATAGGCGCGCGCCTCGCCGCCGGCGGCGGCGATGGCGGCAACCACCGCGTCGAGCTTGTCCTTGCGGCGAGCGGCGACGGCGATGCGGGCGCCGTTCGCGGCGAGATGGCGTGCGGTTTCGGCGCCAAGGCCGGTGCTGCCGCCGGTGATGAGGACGATCTTTCCCTCGATACCATCACGCATGACATGTCTCCTTCGGTGCCCGCGATGGCATTCGGCGCGGCGCCGTCGGCGGGTGATGCTCGTCAGGCGTCCGGGTGCACGCTGACCGGAGCAAGGGCAAAGGCGGTTCGCTCGGCGAGATCGTTGATCCGGGCGAGATAGGCCCGGAAATGCGCCGTCTCGCGGTGGGCGGTCACCGCCGCATCGTCGGTGTAGAGCTCGTCGAGCACGAAACGGGTGGAATCGGCCTGATCCTGCCACAGATCATAGCGCAGATTGCCGGTTTCGGCACGGCTCGGCGCAATCAGGCCTTCGAGCAGGGTCTTCAGATCGTCGGCGCGTCCGGGACGGGCGGTCAGCACGGCGACGACCTTGATCGGGCGGGACATGGGAATTCCTCCTTTGTTGCAGACGCCCGCGTCTATGCTCCGCCGATGCTGCGGTCGAGGAAATCGCGGATCAGCGGCGCCATCACGTCGAGTTTGTCTTCGAGCGCGAAATGGCCGGTGTCGAGGATGTGCATCTCCGCCCCCGGCAGGTCGCGCAGATAGGGGTGCGCGCCGGATTCGGGGAAGATCTTGTCGTTCTTGCCCCAGACGATCAGCGTCGGCGGATTGCGCGCGCGGAAAAAGGCCTGGAATTTCGGATAGAGCGGAATGTTGGTGCCATAGTCGAGAAACAGGTCGAGCTGGATATCGCGGTTGCCCGGCCGGTCGAGCAAAGCCTGGTCCACCACCCAATTGTCGGGGCTGATCCGCGAGACGTCCTTCACGCCGTCGGTATATTGGAAGATCGTCGTTTCGAGCGTGACGAGACCGTTCAGTGCCGCGCGCTTTTCGGGCGATGTGGGGTCCGCCCAATAGGCCTTGACCGGATCCCAAAAGGCCTGGAGCCCCTCGGTATAGGCATTGCCGTTCTGGACGACGAGCGCGCTCACCCGCTCGGGATGCTTGAGCGCGAGCCGGTATCCGACCGGCGCGCCATAATCCATGACGTACATTGCATAGCGCGATGCGCCGAGCCGGGTTGTCAGCTCGTCGACGATGTCGGCGAAACGGGCGAAGCTGTAAGCGAATGTGTCGTGATCGGGCGCGCCGCTCTGGCCGAAGCCCGGATAGTCGGGGGCGATGACGCGGTAGCGGTCGGCAAGCCGGGGGATCAGGTTGCGGAACATGTGCGACGAGGTCGGGAAGCCGTGCAGCAGCAACACCACCGGCGCATCGGCGGGGCCGGCTTCGCGGTAGAAGATCTTCACGCCGTCGATCGTCGTGGTGCGATAATGGATGACCGGGATGGCCGATGTGGCGGCGGATTTTTCCGCAGCTGCGACGGTCGGGCTGGTCAGCGACGCGGCGGACAAAAGGGCGGCAAGGATCAGCTTCTTCATATCGTCCTCCTTCGATCGCCGGTTCGTCGAGGCCGCCGCTTCGCTTTTGCTGCGGCGAACGGCCCGTCGCCAGCATCGTGCGACCCTATGGGAGGGGGCGTCCGGTCAGCGGTTAATTCTGGTAAACCGCGCGGGCTCCGGTGCCGCCACTCTTTACCCGATTTAACCGCGGCCGGCGACGCCGCCGCGTTAGGAATGGCATGACGGAGGCTTTCGTTCGGCCGCGCGGCCCTGGCGGCTTCCTTCCGGAGCGCTTTGCGCGAAGCAAGCGGCTTCGCGTCTGTCTCACCCCGGAAAGAAGCGGAGGCCTATATGAGCAAGGGCAGGATTCTCATTCTCGGTTCCAACGCGACGCGGATCGAAGTCCGCGACGGCGCCGAGCCGACGGGGCCGACGGGCCAGTATCTCAACGAAACGGTGGTGCCCGCGATGGCTTTCATCGACGCCGGTTACGAGGTCGTGCTCGCGACCCCCGACGGGACCAAGCCGCATATCGACGAAGCCTCCGATTCCGCCGTCCATTTCGGGGGTGACGAGGCGGCCTATCAGCGCGCGAAACGCTTTTACGCCGAAGACCCGTCGATGAACGCGCGGACGTTGCGGTCGGCGATCGACGAGGGGCTCGACAATTATGCCGCGATCTTCGCGCCCGGCGGGCAGGCGCCCGTGGTCGACCTGATGCAGGACCCGGATATCGGCGAAATCCTGCGCGATTTCCACGCGAAGGGGAAGCCGTCGGCCTTTCTCTGTCACGGACCGATGGCCACTGTGGGCGCGATGCCGAAGGCGCGCGAATTCCGCGCCGCGCTGATCGCCGGCGACAGGGCACGGGCGGCCGAACTTGCCAAGGGCTGGCAATATGCCGGCTATCGCATGACGGTCTTCTCGGCGACCGAGGAGAAGGTCGTCGAAGACCAGATCCTGCACGCCAAAATGTATTTCAACATGCCCGAAGCGCTGACCGCGGCGGGCGCCATCGTTGAGACGACGCCCGAGGATTTCGCACCCTTCGTCGTCGTCGATCGCGAGCTGATCACCGGTCAAAACCCGGCGTCGGACCATCCGATCGCCGCCAAGCTGATCGAAGTGCTGGAAAAGGCGAACGTTCCGGCCTGAGCCGGCTTTCGGTACGCGCCTTCCATGCTATCCTGCCGGTTCCGGAGTCTTCGGTCGCCTGACGGCGGCCCGGGAGGAGGAAGTCGCTCGCATGATGTTGGCAGAGCCCGCTGAGGAGGTCATATTCGGCCCGTTCCGGCTCGACATGCGGCACCGCAAACTGTTTTGCGGCGCGGACGAGGTGCGCATGGGCAGCCGCGCGATGGACATTCTCCTCGCGCTCGCGCGGCAAAAGGGCGAACTGGTCAGCAAGCAGCAGCTTTTCGATGCGGCGTGGCCCGGAGTCTTCGTCCAGGAGGCCAATCTGAAGGTGACGGTGGCCTATCTCCGCCGGACGCTGCGCGAATTCGCACCCGACGCCGGTTATATCAACAATATCGTCGGCCGCGGCTACTGGCTCGACACCGCGCCGCGCGGGGAAGCGGGCGATCGCCGGGATGCCTGCCCGGTCGCTCCCGTGCCCAGGGCGGACGGCATCATCGGCCGCGATACGGAGATCGCGCATATCGCCGGGGCACTGGCGAAAAATCGTCTGGTGACGATCGTAGGCGCCGGCGGGATCGGCAAGACCACGGTTGCGCAGTCGGTCGCCAGCGCCTTCGGCGACGATGGCAGCGTCGCCGCCTTCGTCGATTTTTCGCGGATCGCGAATGACGATTATGTCGCGTCGTCGACCGCTTCGGCGCTCGGCATCAGTCCGGGCCGCGACAGCATCCAGTCGATCGTATCGATTCTGGCGCGGCAGAAGATGCTGCTGGTTTTCGATACCTGCGAGCATGTGCTCAGCGCGGTCGCGCATCTTTGCGATGTGCTGATGGCGAAGACCCGGAACGTGCGGATACTCGCCACCAGCCGGCAATTGCTCCGTGCGCGCGGCGAAAAGGTCGTGTGGCTCGCTCCCCTCGCGATCCCGCCGCCCGAACATGTCGGCGGCATCGACGAGCTTCTCCGTTTTTCGGCGCCCCGGCTGCTGGCGGCAAGGGCCGCGGCCGACGGCTATCGTATCGACGAAAAGGACGTCCGTGCGATAGCCCGCATCTGCCGGCGCCTCGACGGATGCCCCTTGGCGATCGAACTGGTCGCGACGCGGCTGGCCGCGAAGGGGGTGACCGCCGTCGAGCGGGAGCTGGACGAGCATTTCCTGTCGCTGCGGCGCGAAGGGGTCGAGGGACCGTCGCGGCACCAGTCGCTCCTTCTGACGCTCCAGTGGAGCTATGCGTTGCTGAGCGAAGACGAGCGCAGGTTGTTGCGAGCGATTTCCATCTTTGCCGGCGCCTTCGACGCGGAGGCGGCGGTGCGCGTCGCGGCGGACCGGGACTTCCCGGCGGTGGCCGTCATGGACGCTATCGGAGGCCTGCGGGGAAAATCGATGCTGTGCCTCGACCGGCTGTCGGGAGAGTTTCAGTACCGGCTACTCGACAGCACGCGCGCCTTTGCGGCGACGCTGCGCGATAGCCACGGCGAGACGGCGGAGGTCGCGATGCGCCATGCGCGCCTGCAGGTCGAGCGGCTTGGCCGCGCTGCCTCCGAACAAGGCACGATGCCGGCGGATGCCTGGCGGGCGTCGTGCGGCGGGTTGATCGACGAATTGCGCAAGGCGCTGGACTGGACGCTGTTCCGTTCGGCCGACCCCTTGCTGGGAATCAAGCTGGTCGCGGGCGGCCTGCCGCTCTGGCACGACCGGTCGCTCGGCGAAGAGGCACGGAAAAATTGCGAACGGGCGCTGGCCGAATTCGACCGCATCGGATGCAATGACGCGTCGCTGAACCTGGCGCTGGTCGTCGGACTGGCACGCGTGACCACCTATGTGTCCGCCGATGGCGACAGGGCCGTGCCGCTTTTTCACAAGGCGCTCCGGCTGACCCGCGAGATGAAGGATCCCGGCGCCGAATGCCGCGTGCTGGGCGCGCTCGTCACCTATGAGCTGATGTCGGGTCGAAGCGGCGCCGTCTTCGAGACGCTCGAGGCCATGCGCGAAGCCGCCCGTGCAACCGCCGATCCCGCTGCGCTGTGGGAAGAGGAGCAGCTTCGCGCGCAGTGGGACATCCGCGTCTGCGATTTCGGGTCGGCGCTCGCGCGCGTCGAAGCCTTGTTCGAGGAGATGCGCGACGATGCGGAGAGCGGCGGCCCGCGTTTCCAGATTCACCAGCGCATGAATGTCGAGGTGCAACTCGCCGCGCTGAACTGGCTGAAGGGCCGGCCGCGCGAAGCCGTGCGCGTCGCCCGCCTCGCCGCGCGCGATGCCGAGGATGCGGGGCATGACCTGACGCTGATCCACTGCCTGGCGCAGGGCATCATCTGGACGCTCTTCCAGTGCCGGGAGTATGAGGCGGCGCGCCCCTATATCGAGATATTGCGGAGCGCCATCTTCCGGGGCGGCCTCGCGGCCTGGATCCCGGTCGCCAATTGCTATGACGCGGTGATTTCCGCGATGACCGGCGAAAGCCCGGACCCCGAACGGCTGCGGGCGGCCTATGCCGACGTTCACGACGGGATGGTCCAGCTCCGGCACCATGCACGTTACGCGATGTTCGCGGAAGCGATGCTGGCGAACGGCCAGCCGGCCGACGCGGCGCGTGTCATCCGCGATGTGTTCGATGCCAGCGCCGATCCGTGGGGCAAGCCGGAATTCCTGCGTTTGCGTGCGGCGACCGAGCGGGCGTGCGGACGCCACGGCGAGGCCGAGGCAACGCTGCGGGAGGCGCTGCACGCGGCCCGCGCGACGGACAGCCCCTCGTGGGAACTGCGCGCCGCGCACGACCTTGCCATGCTGTTCGAGGATCGCGATCCCGGCAAGGCGCGGCGCATCCTCGCGCCCGCCTTCGCGCGGTTCGGCGACGGATTCGAAACCGGCGATCTCGCCAGCGCGCGCGCCCTGCTTGCCCGGCTCTGCTAGGGTCAGGCCCCATTCATTTCACGGTCGAGGCGTCGAAATGGCGAAGATATCGGGGCTGGGCGGGTGCGGCGGGTAGCATCGCTACCCGCAAGGCCGCGCAGTCTCGAGATCGAAGCCATTTCGGCGTCCCTGCGGGATTTGATCGATTTTGCCCAGGGCGGCGTCAGAAAGCCTGGAAATATATTCATATTCCTGCGTCTTTCTTCCTTGCCCTGAACAAAATCGCTTCAAACCTCGACCGTGAAATGAATGGGTCCTGACC
>PNJO01000131.1 GCA_013821905.1 Sphingopyxis sp.
CCCCCTCGAGCCCCGCTTCGTAAAGCTGGCTCGGGTGGCGCGGCAGGTCGCCGGCCGGATAGGGAAAGACGATCGCCCAAGGCACGTCGGTCACGCGTCCCCACAGCTCGCCGTTCACGAAATTGGCGATGCGGCCGAGGAAAAGGCCGAAGGGGATGGTGCAGGCGATATAGTCGCAGAAACGCAGGAAACTCAGCTTTTCCTTGCGCGTGACATACCAGATCGCGACGAGCACGCCGATCACCCCGCCGTGCAGCGACATGCCGCCGTCCCACAGGCGAAAGATCGAGACCGGACTCTTCGCATAGGCCTCGAGATTGTAGAACAGCACATAGCCGAGCCGCCCGCCGAGGATGATTCCGAGCATCGCCCAGAAGATCATGTCGTCGGCGTGGCGCCGCGCCATCGGGGCGCCGGGCTGCGCGATCAGCTTCAAAAGATACCAGTAACCGAGGAAGATGCCCGCGAGATAGGCGAGCGCATACCAGCGGATGGGCAGGCCGAAGACGCTGAAAGCGACCTCGCTGTTCTCTCCCATCAGCTCGGTGAAGTTCACATATTGTGTTGCTTCGGCTAAGGTTGCAAAAAGAAACATATAGTCGCGCTGTCCTTCCCCAGGAGAGGCCTCCCCATAAGGGGTATGGCGAGCGAGACCAAGAGGAGAGATAAAAGATGCCATCTGCGCTCGATTTGCGCCTGGAAGCCGCCTATAATCTGATCACCGGTCCGGGCGGACCGATCCAGGTCGGGTCTGTCGAACGCTTTGGCCAGCAACTGCCCGTCATCACCAATGCACCGACGAATCTGGCCGACTATGTCGCCTTTTTCTGCGCGCAGCACGGCGATGCGACCTTCCTGGTCGAGGGTGACGAGCGGCTGAGCTTCAAACAGGTCTATGCCGCCGCGCGCAAGGTCGCCGCGGCGCTGGTCGACGGTCATGGCGTCGAACGCGGCGACCGCGTCGGCATCGCGATGCGCAACGCCAATGCGTGGTGCGTCTCCTATCTCGGTGTGCTGATGGCGGGCGGCTGCGCGACTTTGCTCAACGGCTGGTGGCAGGGCGGCGAACTCGCCGCGGGCATCGAGGATGCCGAAGCGAAACTGGTGATCGCCGACGTCCAGCGCGCGGCGCGGCTCGCCGAACCGGGCGTCAGCCACGGCGCCACGGTCATCACGCTCGACCTCACCCAGCCGATCGACGAGGCGATTGCGCCGATCACGAGCGCCGGCGGCAGCGCCGAAACGGCCTTGCCCGTGCTCACCGGCGACGATCTGGCGACGATCCTCTTCACTTCGGGTTCGACCGGCCAGTCGAAGGGGGCCTATTCGCGCCATCACGCGGTGGTTCAGGCGATCTTCAACTATGTCACGCAGACCGCGAGCATCGTCCATCTGCTGACGCAGGACGGGCTGATGTCGGACATTCAGCCCGCGACGCTGATCTGCACGCCGCTGTTCCACGTCACCGCCGAGATCCCGGTCTTCCTCCAGAGCATCGCGATCGGACGCAAGCTCGTCCTGATGCCCAAGTGGAACGCCGAGGAGGCGATGCGGCTGATCCAGGACGAGCAGGTCAATTATTTCGTCGGCGTGCCGCTGATGAGCTACGAGATTCTCGTCCATCCGAACCGCAAGAATTACGACCTGTCGACGTGCAAGAGCTACGCCGGCGGCGGCGCCCCGCGCCCGCCCGAGCATGTGAAGCGCCTCGCGAGCGAGATGGGCGAGGCCAAGCCCCTGCTCGGTTACGGCCTCACCGAAACCAACGCGGTCGGATGCGGCATCATCAACGAAAATTATGTCGACAAGCCGCTCTCGACGGGCCCCGCATCGAAGCCGCTCGTCGACCTCGCGATCCTCGACGACAATGGCGAGCCGCTGGCGCAGGGCCAGGTCGGCGAAGTGTGCATCCGTTCGGTGTGCAATTTCGAAGGCTATTGGAACAACCCGGCGGCGACGAAGGCGGCCTTCTTCGACAACGGCTATTTCCGCTCGGGCGATCTCGGCTATCTCGACACCGACGGCTATCTGTTCATCGTCGACCGCAAGAAGGACATCATCATCCGCGGCGGCGAGAATATCAGCTGTCAGGAGGTCGAGGCCGCGATCTACGAACATCCCGAGGCGAACGAATGCGCGGTCTTCGGCCTGCCCGACGAGCGGCTCGGCGAGGTCGTCGGCGCCGTGATCTGGATGAAGCCGGGCAGCCATGTCGGGCCTGAGGATATGTGTTCCTTCCTCAGCCAGCGGCTTGCGCCCTATAAGGTGCCGTTCAAGATCTGGATGGCGAACGACGCGCTGCCGAAGCTTGGCAGCGAAAAGATCGACAAGGTCAGCTTGCGTACGCGCTACCGTAAGGAATATGCGGCGGAGGGCGTCGCGTAACCGAACGGGAATCAGGAGCGAATGAGCGATATGGCCGAGGCTGAACCTCCTCCCGTCGCTCCTTCGTCGCCCGTTCCGGGGGAACGCGTCTATCGCCACCGGCTGCCGGTGCGCATCTGGCATTGGGTGAACGCCGTGACGCTGCTCATCCTCTTGATGAGCGGGCTCATGATCTTCAACGCGCACCCGCGCCTCTATTGGGGCGAATATGGCGCGAACCCCGACTATGCCTGGCTGGCGATCGGGTCGGGGCCGGATATGGGCTTCCTGCGCATCGGCGATACGCGGATCGAGACGACAGGCGTGCTCGGACGCTGGACCGACGCGGCGGGCGAGGAGCAGACCTGGGCCTTTCCCGGCTGGGCGACGATCCCGACCAGCTACAGCCTGGCCGACGGGCGGCGCTGGCATTTGCTGTTCGCGTGGGTGCTGTCCATCGGCCTGACTCTCTACATGCTCTGGACGCTGTTTGGCGGGCACTTGAAAAAGGATCTGCACGTTCGCCGCGCCGAATGGTCGCCGCGCCACATCTGGCACGACATCAAGGAGCATGCGCGGCTGCGTTTCCCCAAAGGCGAAGCGGCGGCGCGTTATGGTATCCTCCAGAAGCTCAGTTACATCGGCGTTATCTTTGTTGCGCTGCCGCTGATGATCGCGACCGGCCTCACCATGTCGCCGGGAATGAACGCCGCCTGGCCGTGGCTGCTCGACCTGTTCGGCGGGCGCCAGTCGGCGCGCTCGATCCATTTCATCACCGCTTGGGCGCTCGTGCTCTTCTTCCTGGTCCATATCGCGATGGTGCTGCTTGCCGGACCGGTGAACGAGCTGCGTTCCATGGTCACCGGCTGGTTCCGCCTGCCGCCCGAAAAAGGTGAAGGCGCATGAGCGAGCTGATGCTCCCTCGCCGTCAGCTGATCGCGCGCGCCAGCGGGCTGGTCGCCGCAGCGGGCACGATGCCTTTGCTGGCGGGATGCGATGCGATCAACGATGCGCCCGTCGTGCGCAAGATCTTGTCGATGGGCGAGGAGATGAACCGCGCGAGCCAGCGTGCGCTGATCGACCGCGGCGCGCTCGCGCGCGAATTCAGCCGCGCCGACCTGTCGCCGGTCTTTCGCTCGAACGGGACGAAACTGCCGCCGGGCGCCGCCTATGCCGCGCATGTCGCCACGGGCTTTGCCGACTGGCGCGTCAAGGTGACGGGGCTCGTCGCGCGGCCGCTGTCGCTGTCGATGGCCGATATCCGCGCCATGCCGCAGCGCACCCAGATCACGCGCCACGACTGCGTCGAGGGGTGGAGCGCGATCGGCCAGTGGACGGGGCCGCAGCTCGGAAGCATCCTTGCCGCGGCGGGTGTCCGCGACAGCGCGCGCTATGTCATCTTCCGCTGCGCCGACCGGATCGGCGACGATCTCTATTATGAGAGCTGCGACATGGTCGACGCGCTGCATCCGCAGACGATCATGGCGTGGGCGCTCAACGATGCGCTGCTGCCGATCGCCAACGGCGCGCCGCTGCGGCTGCGGATCGAGCGCCAGCTCGGCTACAAGCACGCCAAATATGTGCAGGGGATCGAGGTCGTCGCGAGCCTCGACCGCATCGGCGCGGGCAAGGGCGGCTATTGGGAGGACCGGATCGACTATGAATGGTATGCGGGCATCTGACGGCAACCTTTTCGCGCGTCGGAGGTTCGGATTGTAAAATGTCGATCTTGCGTCCGTTTCTCTCCCGCGTCATTCGCCGTGGCCGGCTGACCGTCATCGCGCCCGATGGCGCGCGCGAGGATTATGGCCAGCCCGCCGACGGCTTCCCCGACGTCGTCATCCGCTTCGCCAATCGCCGCGGCATGCGCCGCATCATCCTCGACCCGCGGCTCGGCGCGGCAGAGGCGTTCATGGACGGCGAGATGGAGCTGGTCGAGGGCGACATCATGGACCTCATCGGCCTGATCCGCATGAACACGCCGTGGGATCGCGGCGCGAAGCTCAAGGACAAGACATGGCTCGGCCGGCGCGGCGACTGGATCAAGACGCGCCTCGGCTCGGTCAACCGCCAGCGGCAATCGCGCGCCAACGTCCGGCATCACTACGACATCGGTAACGATCTCTACCGCCTCTTCCTCGACGAGGACATGCAATATAGCTGCGCTTACTGGCCGCGGCCCGACATGACGCTGGAGGAAGCACAGGTCGCGAAAAAGGCGCATATCGCGGCCAAGCTCGCGCTCGCGCCGGGGCAGCGCATCCTCGACATCGGCTGCGGCTGGGGCGGGATGGCGATCACGCTGGCGAAGCTCGAAAAGGTCGAGGTGCTGGGGATCACCCTGTCCGACGAACAGCTTGCGCTCGCACGGCAGCGCGCCGAGGCGGCGGGGGTTGCCGACCGCGTCCGTTTCGAACTGATCGACTATCGCGACCTCGCGGCGCGCGAGGCGGGTCGTTTCGACCGCATCGTCTCGGTCGGCATGTTCGAACATGTCGGCGCCGCCAATTTCGACACCTTCTTTCGCGCCGCCGCCAATCTGATGACCGCCGACGGGGTGATGCTGCTCCACACGATCGGCCGCTTCGGCAAGCCGGGCGCGACCGACGCCTTCACGCGCAAATATATCTTCCCCGGCGGCTATATTCCGGCGCTGAGCGAAACCTTGGCGGCGAGCGAGAAAAGCCGGCTGATCGTCACCGACGTCGAGACGCTGCGCCTCCACTATGCGCTGACGCTGCGCCAATGGTATGCGCGGACGCTGGCGCATGAAGCCGAGATCGTGGCGATGATGGGCGACCGCTTCTTCCGAATGTGGTGCTTCTATCTCGCCGGCGCGACCGCGGCGTTCGAAAGCGGCGGGATGGGCAATTACCAGATCCAGTTCGCGCGCAGCCGCCACGCGCTGCCGCTGACGCGCGACTATGTGAGCGAGTCGGAACGACGCTACGTCGGATAGCGGGCGTTCATCACGTCCCAGCTCAACGCGACGAGCCGTTCGAGAACGTCCAGATCGACATCGGCGAGCTTGTTCACATAAAGGCACGACTTGCCGTTCTTGTATTTGCCGAGCCGTGCGAGCAGCGCGTCGGCCTCGGGCTGGCGGTCGCAATAATGGCCCATCAGATAGAGCGTCATCGCGGCCTTGCGCGGCGAGAATCCGGCGCGGCACATCGTGCCCGACCGGCCGCTGCCATAGACATAGTCGTAGCTGCCGTATCCGATGATCGACGGCCCCCACATCTTCGGCTCGAGGCCCGTAACGCGCCGGTGCATCGCGTCGATCACCGTGGCCTCTTCGCGCCGCCGCGCCTCGGGAACCGCGGCGATGAAATCGGCGACGTTGACCTCGGTCGCCTTGGTCTTGATTTCGCTCTTGCCCATGACCCTTCTCCCTTCGTGCAGAATAGCGCGCCGGGGCGGCAAATCCAGTCAGGCGTGGCGCGCAGCGATGGCGCGGGCAAGCGCGCCGATGCGGCCGCGAAAGCCGTCGGGCGCCACCACTTCGACCTCGTCGCCGAGCGCGATCATCGCGCGCGCGCCATGGTCGCTGTCCTCGACCATCATCGTCATCGCGCGCCAGCCGTCGGCGTCGGGTGCGTCCGCCGCCGCGACCGCGGCGGCGCCGCGCGGCGACTGCTGCGCCAACCGCTTACAGCCTTCGGCCGAGGCGCGGACGGTGGCTTCGGTCGCAAATAATTCGGCCTCGAAGCGCGCCTGTTCGGCTTGCCACCAGGTCGGAAGATGGAATTCCTTCGGCCATTTGAACATGGCGTCGCGCACGTCGGGCGCGTGGATGTTCGAAATGCGAAAGACGCGTATCTTGCCCGCGCCGCGCGCCGCGAGATACCAGCTGCCCGCCTTCAGCACGAGGCCGAGCGGCTCGACCGTCCAGTCGCGCATCCCCTGCCAGCTTTCATAGCGCATAGCGAGCAGGCGCTGGTCGAACACCGCGCGCGCGATTTTCGGGAGCGAGAGAAGGGTTTCGCGGCTGCCGTACCAATTGACCGGATCGAGATGGAAGCGCGCCGCCATCCGGTCTGCCAGCGCCCCACCGCCGCCGGGCAGCGCTGCGAGCAGCTTGTTGCGCGCCGCGCTCGTCGCCGCGCCGAGCCCGAGCTCGGCCGCCGGTCCGGGCAGGCCGATCATCGCCGCCGCTTCCGCTTCGCCCGCCGACAGCCCGGTGAGCCGCGTGCGATAGCCGTCGAGCAGCTGGAAGCCGCCGCCGGGGCCGCGATCGCCATAGACGGGCACCCCCGCGGCCGACAGCGCGTCGATGTCGCGATAGATGGTGCGTTCGGACACCTCGAATTCGGTGGCCAGATCGGCGGCGGTGAGCCGTTGCCGCAACTGCAGCAGGATCAGGATCGAGAGGAGGCGGCTCGCGCGCATTTTTTGACCCTAGCAGAAAATAACTGACGGAAAATGTCAGGATATGGCGCCTACCACGGGTGCGTCACCGAGGGAGCGACCCATGACCCGTATCGACCGGCGCACCGCCATCGCGCTTTCCGCAGGAGCCCTTGTGTCCAGCCCGATCCCCGCCGCGGCATCCGCCGCCATCCATCCCGCGCCGGTCGGCAAGCCCGGCGACTTCGATTTCCTCACCGGCGAATGGCGCATTCACAACCGCTTCCGCGAAGGCGGCAAATGGATCGAGTTCCCCGGCGAGGCGACCGTCGTCTCGATTCTCGGCGGCATCGCCAGCGTCGAGGAACTGCGCATCCCCGCGCGCGGCTTTTCGGGGATGGGACTCCGCCTGCTCGATGTCGAAAAGAAGATATGGTCCGATCATTGGGTCAATGCCAGGTCGGGTGTCGTCGCCGTCCCGGGCCAGCGCGGCGTGTTCGAGGACGGCGTCGGCACCTTCCTGTCCGAAGGCGAGGGCGCGAAAGGGCCCGAACTCTATCGCGGCGTGTGGGATCGGATCACCCCGACGAGCTGCCGCTGGTTCCAGGGCGCCTCGCGCGACGGCGGCAAGACATGGGACGACGGCTGGTTCATGGATTGGACGCGCGTCGGCTGAGGCGAAACCGTCATGCGCCTTGCTTCGGCCCGGCGTCCTGAAAGACCGCTGTCCTACAAAATCGGGCGGTGATAGCGCCGTCGCATGGCCATCATCCTGTCCTCTTCGTCAGGCGCCCCGCGTCGATGGAAGCTGGCCGAAACTTGTTTGCCTAAAGCGACAAAGGCGACAGTTTTGCATCGCGCGTCGGTATCCTTTGTCGCTTTAAGGGCGTGGTTCGATCGATCCGACCAGCGGCGGCATGTCGAATCGCGAGTGAAGTTCGGCGGTTTCCCGCGCAATTTTCATCGGGCCGGAGAAGGGCTCGTCGCTGCCTATGCGGTTGCACCTTCGGCGGCGGACTGCTAGCCGCGCCCGCGTCTTTCCCTCGCCAAAGGTGTATCCATGTCCGAGTCCTTCAAGCGCGTCGTCCTGGCCTATTCGGGCGGCCTCGATACCAGCGTCATCCTGAAGTGGCTGCAGGTCACCTATGGCTGCGAGGTGGTGACCTTCACCGCCGACCTCGGGCAGGGCGAGGAGCTCGAGCCCGCGCGCGCCAAGGCCGAGCTGATGGGGATCAAGCCCGAGCATATCTATATCGACGACCTGCGCGAGGAATTCGTGCGCGACTTCGTCTTCCCGATGATGCGCGCCAATGCGCGCTATGAGGGCGATTATCTGCTCGGCACCTCGATCGCGCGGCCGCTCATTTCGAAGCGGCTCGTCGAGATTGCGAAGGAAGTCGGCGCCGATGCGGTCGCGCACGGTGCGACGGGCAAGGGCAACGACCAGGTCCGTTTCGAACTCAGC
>PNJO01000132.1 GCA_013821905.1 Sphingopyxis sp.
TCGTCCACCTGCACAAGCTGCTGCAGCCGGACGCGGAATAACAAATCCTCGTCATTGCGAGCGTAGCGAAGCAATCTCCAGCGAGCGGCCGTCCAATATCGATAGCTGGAGATTGCCGCGTCGCCTGCGGCTCCTCGCCATGACGTTGTTTAGAATATCAGCGGAAATTGTCGGCGTAGGCCTGAATCTTCAGCGTCCGCACCGGCGTTGCGGTGATCTCGACCTCGATGCCGTTCTTCGCAGCATAGGCGATCGCCTCTTCCTGCGTCGCGAAGCCCAAGCGAAGCTGGCGCTGCGTGTCGCCGCTGCCCGCCCAACCCATCAGCGGATCGGCCTTGCGCGCCTCGGCGGGCGCGAATTCCAGAAACCAGCGCTGCGTCCCCGCGCGGCCCGACTGCATCGCATTTTTGGGCTTCTGGAAGATACGCGCTTTCATCGGGGCAATCCTGTCTGGTGGTTCTGTCGCCGCCTTAGCGGGAAGCGCGCGCGGCGAAAAGAGGGCTATTGCCCGTCGCGCCGCGCCTGCGCCGCCTTGGTCAGCAGCGTCGGCCGTGCGTTCGCCGGATCGTCGGGCCAGCTATGCTTGGGATAGCGGCCGCGCATCTCCTTCGCGACCTCGGACCAGCTCCCGCTCCAGAAGCTCGCGATATCGCGGCTGGTCTGGATCGGACGGTGCGCGGGCGAGGTCAGCGCGAGGACGAGCGGGATCGGGGGATCGCCGATCGCCGGATGCCGCGCGAGGCCGAACATCTCCTGCACCCGCACGCTGACCGTCGGGCCGCCGTCGGCGCCATAGTCGATCGCATGGCGGCTGCCCGCCGGGGTCGCATAGTCGGCGGGCGCCAGCTTTTCGAGCAATTGCCGCGCCGGCCAGTCGAGCAGCCCCGACAGCGCATCGGCAAGCCGCTGGTCGCCGATGTCGCGCAGCCCGCGCGATCTTTCAAGCAAGGGCGCGAGCCAGATATCGAGACTGTCGGCGAGTGCGGCGGTCGAAAGCGTGTCGAGCCCCGCGAAGGAGGCACGCTGGCGCAGCGCCTGCGACACCGGTCCCCAGCCGATGAGGCCGAGCCCCCTGTCGCGCACCGCGGCGAGCCGCACCGCCACATCGTCTGCGGCGCCCTGCCCGCGCCCCGCCTGCCCGCTCGACAGCGCGATCGCGCCGAGCCGCCGCTCGCGGCGATGGTCGACGCGGTCGGTCGCAACGTCATAGCTGCTCGCCGAATGGCCGACGATGCGACCCGCAAAGATCGCCTCGACCTCGGCCGCGTCGATCGCGGCGGCGGCGAGGATGCGGACGCCCGCAGCATGGCCCTGCGCGTCGGCGATGGCGAGCCATTCGCTGCCCGCCAGCGGATCGAGCGGGTCGAGCTTGTAGGCGCGGCCACCGACGCTCAGATAGTCGCCGCGCTGGCCCGCGCGCTGCCGCGCGACGCGGTCGGGCCAGGCCGTCGCGATCCAGCCGCCGATCGAGCGCGCCTCGCGCTCGCCCGCGCCCGCCGCCAGCTTTTCGGCGATGCCCGCGAGCCGCCGCGCAAGCCGCCACGCGCCCTCGTTGCGATCGCCCTTCGACCCGCGCCAGCGCGACAGCCGCGCCTCGACATCGACCCCGCGCCCGCCGAGGCCCGGTTCGGTGAGCAGCACCGCGAGGCGCCCGGCCAGCTCTCCCTCCCCGGCCCGCGCCGCATCGAGCAGCATGTGCGCGAGCGGCACCGGCAACGGAATCGCGGCGAGCGCCTTGCCATGCGCTGTGATACGTCCATCGTCGCCGAGCGCGCCGATCGCCTGCAGCCGCGTCTTGGCTTCCGATACGGCGGCGGGCGACGGCGGGTCGAGCCAGCCGAGCTGGCGCGGATCAATAATGCCCCAGCTCGCGCAATCGAGCACGACGGGCATCAGGTCGTTCTCGTGGATTTCGGGGGGATCGAAGGGCGGCATACCCGCCGTCGCCGCGGCTTCCCACAGGCGATAGGCGACCCCCGGTCCCTGCCGTGCCGCGCGCCCCGCGCGCTGCGTCGCCGACGCCTGGCTCGCGCGTTCGGTGACGAGGCGCGCGATGCCCGCCGCCTTGTCGAAGCGCGGGCGCCGCGACAGGCCGGCGTCGATCACGATGCGCACGCCCTCGATGGTCAGGCTGGTTTCGGCGATGCTCGTCGCGAGGATCAGTTTGCGCCCGCCATCGGGATCGCGGACGAGCGCCTTCCGCTGCATCGCGGGGTCGATCTGGCCGTGGAGACGGTGGACGACGAGTGGCAGGCCTGCCGCCTCGACCGCCGCCGCCGCGCGTTCGATGTCGGCGGCGCCGGGAAGGAAGACGAGCATGTCGCCTTCGGCCTCCTCGACCATCGCCTGCCGCACCGCCGCGAGCACGCTCGCCTCCAGCCGGTCTTCGGCGCGGCGGCCGATATGGCGGAGGTCGAGCGGCCAGCTCTTGCCTTCGCTCCTCACCACCGGCGCGTCGCCGAGCAGCGCGCCGAAACGCGCGCCGTCGAGCGTCGCCGACATGGCGACGAGGCGCAGTTCGTCACGGAGCCCCTGTTGTGCGTCAATCGCAAGCGCCAATGCGAAATCGCCGTCCAGGCTGCGTTCGTGGACCTCGTCGAACAGCACCGCCGACACGCCCTGAAGCTCCGGGTCGGCGAGGATGCGGTTGCGGAACAGGCCCGGCGTCATCACCAGCAGCCGCGTCGCCGCCGACTGCTTGCTGTCGAGGCGCGTCGCATAGCCGACCGTTCCGCCGACCGCCTCGCCCATTTCCTCGGCGATGCGCTCGGCGGCGGCGCGCGCGGCGAGACGGCGGGGCGAGAGCAGCCAGACCGCGCCCTTGCACCAGGGTTCGTCCAGCAGCGCGGGCGCGACGCGCGTTGTCTTGCCTGCGCCCGGCGGCGCCACGACGACGACATTGGGCTTCAGCACCAGCGCTGCCATGATGTCGGGCAGCACCGCGTCGATCGGGAGCGGCTGCCTCATGTCCGCGCCGCGGGATTGCCCAGTTCGGCGTTGAGGCGGAACGCCGCAGCCGCGAGCCGTGCGACCTCTTCGGCCGTCACCTCGGTCGCCGCGGTCATCACCAGATTGCCGAGTTCATATTTGCCGCTCGCCCTGATCCGCGCATCGACGTCGCGCAGCCGCTTGCCGCGCCAGAAGCCGAGCAGCACGCGGCTTTCCTCGGCGCGGATCAGGATGCACGGCCCGTTCGCTAGAAAGACAAGGTTGGTCCATTTGATCGTCTGTTCGAAGGGCGCAGCACCCATGATCGCGGCGCGCATCATCGTGCATCGTTCGAGCTGCCAGCCCGACAGCGCGGCGATATAGGCATCGGGGCTTTCGGCTGTCGGACCCATCATCGGCATATTTCATACCTGGCCTAAAAAGATCGTGTTTCCCCGCGAAGGCGGGGATCCATCATCTGCCGGTGCTATCTGGCGCCGACCGGAGATGGACCCCCGCCTTCGCGGGGGAGCACAAGAAAGGATGGTGGTCAAAAGCCACTAATAAGCGCGCGCGACCGCGAAGGCGACCGCTTCGGTCAGCGCCGATTTTGCCTGGCTCGCGCGGAAGCCGCCGATCGCATCGACGGCGCGCTGGCCGTAGTGGCGCGCGCGCGCGAGCGTGTCGGCGATCGTGTCGTGCTTGAGTAGCAGACCGGTCGCAAAAGCCAGATCCTCGTCCGAGGTCCGGTGGCCGGCGATCGCCTGCTTCCAGAACTCGCGTTCCTCAATACTACCGCGCGCATAGGCGAGGATGACCGGCAGCGTGACCTTGCCGTCGCGGAAGTCGTCGCCGACACCCTTCCCCATCGTTTCCTCGTCCGACACATAGTCGATCGCATCGTCGACAAGCTGGAAGGCGATACCGAGATTGCGGCCATAGGCGTCGAGCGCGGCTTCGGTCGCATCGTCGCGCTCCGCCACCACCGCTGCGATCTTGCACGCCGCGGCGAACAGCTCGGCGGTCTTGGCGTTGATGATCGCGAGATATTGATCTTCGCTCGTCTCGATCCGGCGCTGGGCGCTGAGTTGGTTGACCTCGCCCTCGGCGATCACCGCCGAGGCGCGGCTCAGAATCTTGAGCACCTTCAGCGAGCCATCCTCGACCATCACCTCGAACGCGCGGCTGAACAGGAAGTCGCCGACGAGCACCGAGGCGCTGTTGCCCCAGATGATGTTCGCGGTCTTGCGGCCGCGGCGGAGGTCCGATTTGTCGACGACATCGTCGTGGAGCAAAGTCGCGGTGTGGATGAATTCGACCGCTGCGGCCAATTTGCAGTGGCGGCGGCCCGGATAGTCGAGCAGCTTGCCGCAGGCGAGCGTCAGCATCGGGCGCATCCGCTTGCCGCCACCCGCGATCAGGTGGCCCGCAAGCTCGGGGATCAGCGGAACTTCGGACTGCATCCGGTCGAGAATGACCGCATTCACCTCGTTCATGTCGGCGGCGACAAGCGCCATCATCGGGTCGAGCGAGGGCGGCCGGTCGCCGTGAAGGAGGTGGATTTCCGCAGTCATGACAAGCGCCGCCTTGGCCGTGCAGTCGCAATTTTGCAACGACTTTCGGCTTGCCTCGGACCCCCGCGCAGTGCCAAGCGTGCCGGGCATAAGAGGAGCCGCGCATGGTCGACCAGTTGAGCCGTTACCGCCAGAGCATCGACAATATCGACGCGGCGCTCGTCTATATGCTCGCCGAACGGTTCAAGGTGACCAAGGCGGTCGGCGAACTGAAGGCGCGCGAGGGCTTGCCCCCCGCCGATCCCGGCCGCGAGGAGCGCCAGATCGGCCGGCTGCGCGACCTGGCGCGCGACGCCGACCTCGACCCCGATTTCACCGAGAAATTCCTGCGCTTCATCATCGACGAGGTGATCCGCCACCACCAGCAGGCGAAACGGGAGCAGAGCGCATGACGCCGGACCATCCGATCTTCGCCAAATGGCCGGCGCAATATCCCGACCGCATCCAGCTTTTTTCGGCGCCGACCCCGAACGGCGTGAAGGCGGGCATCATGCTCGAGGAAACCGGCCTGCCCTACGAGCCGCACCGCATCGACATCATGGCGAACGAGAGCCACGACCCGGCCTTTCTCGCGCTGAACCCCAATGGCAAGATTCCCGCGATCTACGATCCGCAGGGCCCGAACGGAACGCCGCTGGCGCTGTTCGAATCGGGCGCGATCCTGATCTATCTCGCCGACAAGAGCGGGCAGTTTCTGCCCGCCGATCCGAGCGCGCGCTACGAGACGATCCAGTGGGTGATGTGGCAGATGGGCGGCGTCGGCCCGATGTTCGGCCAGCTCGGCTTTTTCCACAAATTCGCGGGACGCGACTATGACGACAAGCGCCCGCGCGACCGTTATGCGGCGGAATCGACGCGGCTGCTCGGCGTGCTCGACGGGCGGCTCGACGGGCGGACATGGATCATGGGCGACGATTACAGCATCGCCGACATTTCGCTGCTCGGCTGGGTGCGGAACCTGATCGGATTTTACGACGCCGCCGAGATCGTCGGGTTCGAGCGGTTCGGAAATGTCCAGGCATGGCTCGATCGCGGCCTTGCGCGGCCCGCCGTGCAGCGCGGGCTGGCGGTGACCGCGGCTTGAGGACGGGGGTCGGAGGGCTGTGACCGGCCGGAAACTAGCCGTCGCCCCAGCGAAAGCTGGGGCCGCTAGCGCTTTACGAGGCGGCGCAGGAAAAGGCCGATAGCGGCCCCAGCTTTCGCTGGGGCGACGTTTTCCTCCAACGGCCTCCCCACCCCGAAGCCGCCATCGGCCCCTATCCCGCCGGCAACCTCAGCCGCACGAGCAGCCCGCCCAGATCCTCGCTTTCCTCCAGCGCGACGCTGCCGCCGTAAATCTCGGCCACGTCGCGGACGATCGCGAGGCCCAGTCCCGTTCCCGGCTTGCCGCTGTCGAGCCGCACACCGCGGTCGATCACGCGGTCGCGGTCGTCGGGCGAAATGCCCGTGCCGTCGTCCTCGACGATGATCTCGGCCATATTGCCGTCGCGCTGCACCGTCACGAAGACGCTGCCGCCGCCGTATTTGGCCGCGTTTTCGAGCAGATTGCCGATCAGTTCGTCGAGGTCCTGCCGCTCGACGCGCGCGACGAGCGTCTTGTCGCCCGCGGCGTCGAGCCGGGCGTCGGGATAGAGCTGCGCCACCGCGCGCGACACGCTGTCGACGCTGTCGCGGACATTGGCGCGCGCCTGCGCCGCGCCGCGCCGCCCGACGGCGCGCGCGCGGGCGAGATGGTGGTCGACCTGCCGCTGCATCGTCGCCGCTTCGCGCCGCACGGTTTCGGCGAGTTCGGAGGTCTGGCTGGTCGCGCTGTTGACGAGCACGGTCAGCGGGGTCTTGAGCGCATGGGCGAGATTGCCCGCGTGGAGCCGCGCTTCCTCGGCCTGTTTCTCGTTATGCGCGAGCAGCGCGTTGAGTTCGTCGACCATCGGCTGCACCTCGAGCGGCAGCGGCTCGACGATGCGCCGGTTCTGCCCGCCGCGCATCGCCGCGATCGCGCGGCGGATATGGCGGAGCGGCCAGAGGCCGTAGAAGGTCTGGAGCGCGGCGAGGATGATCAGCCCGAGCCCGAGCAGCGCAAGGCTGGGAATCAGGGTCTGGCGCACCGCGCGGACCTGTGCGTCGAGCGATTCGCGCGACTGGGCGATCTGGAAGCGCCATTTCGTGTCGCTTCCCGGCAACACCACGTCGCGTTCGAGCACGCGCAGCTCCTCTTCGGGAAACTGGCTGCTGTCATAGGTGTGAAGCTGCCGGTCGTCGTGCCGGTCGGATGTGTCGAGCCGCCGTTCCCACAGCGAACGCGACGAATAGGGCTCCTGCCGCCCGCCGCTGATCTGCCAGTAAAGGCCGCTATAGGGTTCGAGGAAGCGCTGGTCGCCGAGCGGCTCGATCATCCGCACCTCGCCGTCGGGGCCGATCTCCGCCGAGCGGATCATCGCGATCAGCACATATTCGAGACCGGAATCGAAATTGCGCGTGATGGCGCCGGTCAGCACCCGGTCGAGCGCAAAGCCGCCGCCGATCAGCAGCACCGAAATCCACAGCGCCGCAATCGCGATCATGCGCCGCACCAGCGAGCCGGTGAGGCGGCTCGACAGCGCGGGCGACTTTACCGCCGTATCGGCGTCGGTCAGGTCGGGTTCCGGGTCGGCCATGCCCCGCGGGCTCAGCCCTGTGGGTCGTCGAGCTGGTAACCGAGACCGCGGATGGTGGTGATGATGTCGGCGCCCAGCTTCTTGCGGATGCGCGTCACGAAAACCTCGATCGTGTTCGAATCGCGGTCGAAGTCCTGATCGTAGATATGCTCGATCAGCTCGGTACGCGACACGACCTTGCCCTTGTGGTGGAGCAGGTAGGACAGGAGCTTATATTCCTGCGCGGTCAGTTTGACCGGCTCGCCGGCAAGGGTGACGCGGCCCGAACGCGTGTCGAGGCGGACGTCGCCCGCGATCAGCTCGCTCGACGCATTGCCCGCGGCGCGGCGGATCAGCGCGCGCAGGCGAGCGATCAGTTCCTCGGTCTGGAACGGCTTGGCAAGATAGTCGTCGGCGCCGGCATCGAGCCCGGCGACCTTGTCCGACCAGCTGTCGCGCGCCGTCAGCACGAGCACCGGGAAATTGCGTTTTTCCTTGCGCCAGCGGTCGAGCACGGTGAGGCCGTCGACTTCGGGCAGGCCGAGGTCGAGGATCGCCGCGTCATAATTTTCGGTCGAACCGAGGAAATGGCCGTCCTCGCCGTCGGTCGCGAGATCGACGGCATAGCCCGCCCCCTCGAGCGTCGCCTTGAGCTGCGGCCCCAGCGTGGGTTCGTCCTCGACAATCAAAATCCGCATTCAGGCGCCTTTCCTCAGCGAACCGGCGCGTATCGGCCGGTCTGTTCGACTGTGTAACAAGTCCGCACGCGCATCGCAAAATCTGGTTGCGACGAACGGTCGGCTAACGGGAGATGTCAGGGTTTGCGGCCGACGATGCGGCCGGTGCGCGCGTCGACATAGACGACGACGACCTGGCTGCCGTCCATGAATTTCAGGGCATAGATCATCCGGCCCGCATCGAACTGCGGGCCGCCGAGATAGGTCATCTCGCTATACGGCGGGCGCGAACGGACGTCGGCGATCAG
>PNJO01000133.1 GCA_013821905.1 Sphingopyxis sp.
CCTCCGCCATCGTCGCGAAGATGAAGTCGGTGTGGCCTTCGGGCAGATAGTCGAGGTGGCTCTGCGATCCGTTGAGGAAGCCCTTGCCGCCGACGCCGCCCGAGCCGATCGCGATCTTCGACTGGCTGATGTGATAGCCGGCGCCGAGCGGGTCGCTTTCGGGATCGAGGAAGATCAGCACGCGCTTCTGCTGATAATCGTGGAGGAAGGAAAAGAGCACGGGCAGCGCTGCGATGCCGGCGGCCGCGGTGCTGCCGAACCACCAGAGGGGGAGCCCGGAGATGAACATCACGACCACCCCGCTGACGCAGATCGCGAGCGCGGTGCCGAGGTCGGGCTGGAGCATGACGAGCGCAGCGGGAAAGCCGATCATCACCAGCGCAGGCCACAAGGCGGTCCAGCTTCGGGTCTCGCCGGGGGGCAATTGCGCATAGAAGCGCCCGAGCGCCAGCACGATCGCGACCTTCATCAGCTCGGAGGGCTGGAGGTTCATGAAGCCGAGGTTGAGCCATCGCTGGCTGCCGCCGCCGACGAAACCGAGCAGTTCGACCGCGATCAGCAGGACGAGCACCGCAATATAGCCGAGATAGGCGAAATCCTCGAAAATCTTGATCGGGAAACGGCCGATGACCAGCGCAAAGGTAAGGAAGACGAGGAAGCGCACACCCTGTTGCCAGGCCCAGGGCGACCAGCTCCCGCCCGCCGCCGAATAGAGGACGAGCAGGCCGAAGCCGGTGATCGCCGACAGGAGCGCGATCAGCTTCCACGGGATGCGCTGGATGGCGGGCGGGACGGGAATCATGGCGCGGCCCCTGCGTCGGGCCCGCTGCTCGCGCCCGCTTTCCACGCCGCATAGTCGCGCTCCATGCGTTCCTTGATCGTGCCGCCCCAGCTGGCCTCGAAGGTGGTGAGCGCCTCCATCGCCTTTTCGCGGTCGAAGAGGAAGGTCATGAAATCCTTGGCGACCGGCGCCGCGGCGCGCGATCCGCCCATGCCATGCTCGATGACGACCGCGGTGGCGTAGCGCGGATTATCGACCGGCGCGAAACCGACGAACAGGCCGTGGTCGCGGAATTTCCACGTACCGGCTTTGCCATTGCCGGTGTTGAGCCCGCGTACCTGTGCGGTGCCCGTCTTGCCTGCCATTGCGATGCCCTCGAGCGGCAATTTGCTGCGTCCCGCGGTTCCGCCCGGCCCGTTGACGACGAGGTCCATGCCGTGGCGCGCGACCGCGAGCGCTTCGGGCGAAAAGGGCAGCGGCTCGTTCTTGAATTCGCGGTTGATCAGCCGCGGATAAAGCCGGCGGCCCGAGGCGATGCGCGCGGTCATGACCGCGAGTTGCAGCGGATTGACGCTGACATAGCCCTGTCCGATGACGGCGTTGAGCGAGTCCGATGCCGACCAGGGCTGGTCGTATTTCTTCATCTTCCACGCGCTGTCGGGAATGGTGCCGTAGCGCTGGTTGCTGCCGGCGAGCTGGAATTCCTCGCCGAGGCCCATCAGCCGCGCGGTCGGCGCGATGGCATCATATCCGAGCCGGTGCGCAAGCCAGTAGAAATAGCTGTTGCAGCTCTTCTGGATCGCGGTCGGCATGTCGACGCTGCCGTGGGTGCCGAGGCAGCGGAAGAAGCGGCTGCCGAGGCGGTAGCCGCCGATGCAGGTGTGGCGCTCGCTGGGGTGGACGCCATGCTCGACCGCGGCGATCGCCGCCATTGGCTTCAGCGTCGATCCGGGCGGGTAGAGACCGCGCGTCGCCTTGTTGATGAGCGGCTGATGGTCGTCGGCGCGCAGCCAGGCATATTCGCTGCTGCTGATCCCGTCGGAAAAACTGTTCGGATCGAAGCTCGGCATCGAGACGAACGACAGGATGTCGCCGTTCTGGCAGTCGATGACGATGGCGGCGCCCGATTCGCGGCCCATGCGGCGGGCGACATATTCCTGCAGATCGGCGTCGATCGTCAGGTGGACCGTCTTGCCCTGCACGTCGGGCTGGGTGTCGAGGTCGCGCACGACCTTGCCGCCCGCGGTAACCTCGACGCGCCGCGCGCCGGGCTTGCCCTTGAGCATCGACTGGAAATATTTCTCCAGCCCGTCCTTGCCGATCTTGTAGCCGGGCGTGATGTACAGCGGGTCCTTGTCCTGCTGATATTCCTCGGCATTCGGGGCACCGACATAGCCGATCAGGTGGCCGACGGCGGCACCGGTCGGATAGTTGCGGGCAAAGCCGCGCTGCGGCGCGATGCCGGGCAGTTCGGGCAGGCGGACGAGGATCGAGCTATATTCGGCCTCGGTCATGTCCTCCTTGATCGCGACCGGCTGGAAGCCCGACGCGGCCTTGAGGTCGCGGTTGATCCGCTCCATCGTGTCGTTGTCGAGCTGGAGCAGGGTGCGCAGTTGCCCGAGCACGAACTCCTTGTTGTGCAGCCGGTCGGGAATGATGTCGATGCGCAGGCTGACGCGGTTGTTTGCGAGCGCCTTGCCATGCCGGTCGACGATCCAGCCGCGGCGCGGGGGGATCAGCGTCAGATTGACGCGGTTGCTTTCCGATTCAAGCACATAGCGATCATTGTCGATTACCGAAATATAGCCCATGCGCGTCGCGAGCGCGGCGCCGACGACCATCTGCGCCCCGCCGACGAGCAGGGCGCGCCGGGTGAAGGTGATCCCTCTCCAGGCTTCGGTGATCGGGGGACTTTTCTTGCGGGCCATGGAATTTTATCGGCGTTTCAGTCGGAAATTGTCAAACTTGCCCGTCAGGCGGAGGAACAGCGGCACGAGCAGCGCCGAGATGATGATCTGCGGCGCGACCAGCCCGAGCACGCGGCCCGTGTGCGCCTCGGGATGGGTGATCAGCGCTGCGGTCGCCTGGACCAGCCCGAGCAGCAGCGCGCCGATCGCCCAGTCGTGAAAGAAGCCGCGCCAATAGATGCGCTGCGAAATATAATGGATCGCGATGCTGGCGATCGTCCACAGTCCGACCGCGGTGCCGATCGGCGAACCGCTGAACAGATCGTCCCACAGCCCGAGCGGCAGCCCGATCCACACGGGCCACATTTCGGTGCGCAGGAGCTGCCAGCACAGGAAAAAAAGCAGGCCGAGCGGCGGCACCACCGGTGAATTGGCGATCAGCGGCAGCATCAGCGGCAGCGCCGATCCGACCATCACGGTCGCGATCGGCACGATGCGCATCCGCCACAGCGATGCCGGTTCGCCGAGGCGCGGGCCCTTCTGGTTCATGGCGCCCGGGTGCCGACGGATGCGGGCGGTGCGGCGGCGGCGGGCAGCGGCTGGGCCTCGATATTGTCGGGGGTATAGGGACGCAGCACCGACACCGCGTCGACCTTGCCCGGATCGGCGAGCGGCCGCGCGAGCGCACCGTCATCCTGCCGCCGGGCGACGATCGCGACCGGAATGTTGGGCGGATAGAGCCCGCCGGTGCCCGAGGTGACGAGGATGTCGCCGGGCTTGAACGGATTGTTCGCGATATTGAGCGTGCGGATGTCGAGGTCGCCGTTGCCGCGGCCATAGGCAAGCGCGGGCAGGCCGTCGCGCGCGCGGCGCACGGGCACGATATTGTCGATATCGGTCAGCAGCAGCACCTGCGACACCGAAGGGCCCGAGCTCAGCACGCGGCCGATCAACCCGTCGGCGCCGCGCACCGGCTGGCCCGCGACGACGCCGACATTGCGGCCGATGCTGAGCAGCGCGATGCGCTTGCTGCTCGTCGAGGTCGACGTGAGCAGATAGCCGTTGGCGACCGCTTCCTTCGTGGTTTCCTGCAGCTTCAGCAGCGCCTTCAGCTGGCGATTCTCTTCCTGAAGCGAACTTGTCGCGACGAGCTGGCGGCGCGTGTCGGCGAGTTCCCTGCGCAGCCGCCGGTTCTGCGAGCCGGCGCTGACATAGGCACCGACGGTGTCGTCGATCCCCGAGATCGAACCGATGACCGAGCGGGTGCCGCGCGCGATCGGCGCGGTGATTTCCTGGCTGGCGACGCGCAGCTGGGCAAAGCCCACCGGATCGGCAACCGACAGCACGGCCAGCAGCAAGCCCGCCACCGCCCCTGTCATCGCAACGACATAGGCAGCGAACAGGCTGTACTGGGCCTTTCGGGATTGCCCCGGACGCCGATGTGCCGGGCGAGCCATGGTTCAGCCTTGCCGGATCAGGCTTGCTGCAACACGCCGCGGAAGGCCGGATCCTCCATCGCGCGGCCGGTGCCGATCGCGACGCAGGTCAGCGGGTCTTCGGCGACCGTGACGGGCAAGCCCGTGGCGTCGCGCAGCAGTTCGTCGAGTTCGGCGATCAGTGCGCCGCCGCCGGTCAGGACGATGCCCTGATCGACGATATCGGCCGCGAGTTCGGGCGCGGTATTTTCCAGCGCGATACGGACGCCCTCGACGATCGTGCCGATCGGTTCGGACAGCGCTTCGGCGATCTGCGCCTGGTTGATCGAGATTTCCTTGGGCACGCCGTTGACGAGGTCGCGGCCCTTGATGTGGATCGTCAGGCCGGTGCCGTCGGCGGGGATGCGCGCGATGCCGAAATCCTTCTTGATCCGCTCGGCGGTCGCTTCGCCGATCAGCAGATTATGGTGTCGGCGGACATAGGAGACGATCGCTTCGTCCATCTTGTCGCCGCCGGCGCGGACCGAGGTGGTGTAGGCGAGACCGCGGAGCGAGAGCACCGCGACTTCGGTCGTGCCGCCGCCGATATCGACGACCATCGAACCGATCGGTTCGGTGACCGGCATGTCGGCGCCGATCGCGGCGGCCATCGGCTCCTCGATCAGCCACACTTCGCTGGCGCCGGCGTTCGACGCGGCGTCGCGGATCGCGCGGCGCTCGACGCTGGTCGAACCCGAGGGAACGCAGATCACGATTTCGGGGCTGCGGAACGCGTTGGGCTTGCCGCCGTGCACCTTGGTGATGAAGTGCTTGATCATCTGTTCGGCGACGTCGATGTCGGCGATGACGCCGTCGCGCAGCGGGCGGATCGCCTCGATGCTGTCGGGGGTCTTGCCCATCATCAGCTTCGCGTCGTCGCCGACCGCCTTGACCCGCTTGATGCCGTTCAGCGTCTCGACCGCGACGACCGAGGGCTCGTTGAGCACGATGCCTTTGCCGCGCACATAGACCACCGTGTTTGCGGTGCCGAGGTCGATTGCCATGTCCTGCGAGTTGAATTTAAGCCAGCGAGAAAAGAAGGACATCTATATTGCTTCCTGTCATCGGCGCCCTCGGCCCCCGAAACGGCCCCGTGCCCCTGTCGTGATTGCGTCCGCGCGCCGGTCCCGGCGACAGCTTCAAATCAGGGGGAGATTCCGGCTCGTCCGGAGGACTGGCTGGACGGGATGATCAGGCTGTGCGGGTGGGTCGCGATTTGCGTCCGACTGCGCTAGGAGAGGCCCCATGTCAATACGTCGCCTGCCCGAAAAGCTCGTAAATCGGATCGCAGCCGGTGAAGTGGTTGAAAGACCCGCCGCAGCGCTCAAGGAACTGGTTGAAAACGCCATCGATGCGGGCGCGACTCGCATTTCGGTGCGAATCGCCGAGGGCGGGATCGCGCGGCTCGAGGTCGAGGATGACGGCTGCGGCATGACCGCTGCCGACATGGCGCTCGCGCTCGAGCGCCATGCGACGTCGAAGCTCCCGACCGACGCGATCGAGGATGTCACGACGATGGGCTTTCGCGGCGAGGCGCTGCCCTCGATCGCCAGCGTCGCCCGGCTGGCGCTCGAAAGCCGGGTGGCGGGCGGCGACGGGTGGAAGCGCGTCGTCGACAATGGCGCGGTCGTGGCCGAGGGCCCCGCCGCGCTGGCGAAAGGCACGCGCGTGCTCGTCGAGGACCTGTTCGCGCGCGTTCCCGCGCGCCGCAAGTTCCTGCGCAGCGCGCGCAGCGAATATGCCGCCTGCCTCGATGTCGTGAAGCGCCTCGCGATGGCGCGCCCCGACATCGCTTTCGTCGTCGAGCATGACGGGCGCCGCGTGCTCGACGTGCAGGGCGGGCAGGACCGGCTGGCGCGCGTCGCGGCGCTGACCCAGCGCGAACTCGCGGCGAACAGCATCGGGGTCGATCTCGACCGCGGCGAGGTGCATCTGGGCGGGGTGATCAGCCTGCCGACCTACAACCGCGGCATCGCCGACCATCAATATCTGTTCGTCAACGGCCGTCCGGTGAAGGACCGGCTGCTCGTCGGCGCGCTGCGCGGCGCCTATGCCGACCTGCTCGCGCGCGACCGGCATCCGGTCGTCGCGCTGTTTCTCGACGTGCCGACAAGCGAGGTCGACGTGAACGTCCATCCGGCGAAGACCGAGGTGCGCTTCCGCGATCCGCAGCTCATTCGCGGGATGATCGTCGGCGGGCTGCGCCGCGCGCTCGACGAGCATGGCTTTCGCAGCGTCCAGCGCCCCGCCGAAGCGGCACTCGCCGCCTGGCAGCAGGAACCGGTCGCCCCGCCGCCGCCCGCGCCGACGCTGTTTGCCGCCCATCTGCCGTTTCCGCACGCCCCCGCGACGCATCTCTTCGGCGCCGACGACGACGACGCCGCGACGCTGGCGCTGCTGCACGACCGTATCGTCGATTTCGCGCCGCCGCGCGACACGCTGCCGCCCGATATTCTTCCAATGGGCCGCGCCGAGCCCGCGATCGCGCCGGTCCCCGAGGCCGAGGCGCATCCGCTCGGCATCGCGCGCGGCCAGATCGCCAAAACCTATATCGTCGCCGAGGCCGAGGATGGCCTCGTCATCGTCGACCAGCACGCCGCGCACGAACGGCTGGTGCTCGAACAGCTTCGCCACGGCATGGCTGGGCGGGCGGTGCCGTCACAGGGGCTGTTGCTTCCCGAAGTCGTCGAGCTCGACGAGCCCGCGTGCGACCGGCTGGAGGCCGCGGCGCCTCAGCTTGCCGCGCTCGGCGTCGAACTCGAACGCTTCGGCCCCGCCGCGGTGATGGTGCGCGCAACGCCGGCGATGCTCGGCGCCATCGATTGCCACAAGCTCGTCGCGGATATCGCCGACGATCTGGCGGGTTATGACGCGGCACTGGGGCTCAGCGAAAAGCTCGAACTCGTCGCCGCTACGATGGCGTGCCACGGCTCGGTGCGCGCCGGGCGGACGCTGGGCGTGGCGGAGATGAACGCGCTGCTCCGCCAGATGGAGGTCACGCCGCATTCGGGCCAGTGCAACCACGGGCGACCGACCTGGGTGAAACTGGCGATGGGCGATGTCGAGCGGCTGTTCGGGCGGAAGTGAGCGGGGCTGCGCCGGCGGCGACGCCGCCGGCACCCGTCCGCGGCAACCGCCTCGCGTTATTCCGCAAGCGGGTTTGCGGGAGCGCCTGCGCGGCGCCGCGATGGCGCCCGCTCAGCTGTGCAGGAAGTGCATCACGTCGCCGTCGCTGACGACATAGGCCTTGCCTTCCGCGCGCAGCTTGCCCGCTTCGCGCGCCTTCGCTTCGCCACCGAGCGTGACATAATCGTCATAGGCGATCGTTTCGGCGCGGATGAAACCCTTCTGAAAATCGCTGTGGATCTCGCCCGCCGCCTCGGGGGCGCTGGCGCCCTGGTGGACGGTCCAGGCGCGCGCTTCCTGCGGGCCGACGGTGAAGAAGGTGATGAGGTGGAGCAGCTCGTATCCGGCGCGGATGACGCGCGCGAGGCCGGTTTCGCTGAGGCCCATTTCGGACAGGAATTCCATCCGGTCGGCCATGTCCATCGTGACGAGCTCGCTCTCGATCGCCGCCGAGACGACGACCGCCTGCGCGCCCTCGGCCGCCGCCTTGGCAAAGACCTTTTCGGAGAAGGCGTTGCCGTTCGCCGCGCTGCCCTCATCGACGTTGCAGACATAGAGGACGGGTTTCGAGGTCAGGAGCTGCGCGGTGCGGAGGACGCGGGCTTCCTCGTCGTCCTTCGGCTCGACGAGCCGTGCGGGCTTGCCTTCGCGGAGCAGGTCG
>PNJO01000134.1 GCA_013821905.1 Sphingopyxis sp.
GTCGATTATGCGAGCTATCGCCGCCATTATGAAACCACCGTCGCGCGCGTGCAGCAGCGGCTCGAGCGCGGTGCGGCGCGCGGCGAGATTCGCGCCGACGTCGGCGAAATCCACGCCTGGGCGATCGGCGGGATGAACGTGTTTCTCGGGATGCGCTACGGCCTTTGGGATACCGACGCCGATATTGCCGAAATCGCCGCGATCGCGAACGACCTGCTCGCCAACGGACTGAAAAAGCGGGATTAGTGCGATCGATCCTCCCTGTGCCGCAGGCATGGGGAGGTGGCAGCACGAAGTGCTGACGGAGGGGCTAGAACGCCGGCCCCTCCACCACTCGCTTCGCGAGCGGTCCCCCTCCCCATCGCTGCGCGGCAGCGAGGATCAGGTGCGTGCGATCAGGAAGATCGCATGTTCGGCGCGCCAGCTTGCGGCGGCGTCGCTCGTGGGCTTGTCGCCCGACAGGTGCCAGACGCGCTCGACCTTGATGCCCTTTTCGCGCAGCAATTCGCGAAAGTCGCGGACGGTCACATGGTGGATGTTCGGCGTTTCGTACCAGGCGACCGGCAGCAGCCGTGTCACCGGCATCCGTCCGTTCCACAACAGCGCGAGCCGCACGCGCCAGTGCGCGAAATTGGGGAAGCTGACGAAGGCGCGCGGTGCGATGCGCAGCAGCTCGCCGACCACCCTGTCGGGACGCTCGGTGGTCTGCAGCGTCTGCGACAGGATCGCGTAATCGAAGGCGTCGTCGGGATAGTCGGCGAGGTCGCGGTTGGCGTCGCCCTGCACGACCGACTGGCCGCGCGCGATCGCCGCGGTGACGTTCGCCGGGTCGATCTCAAGCCCGCGCGCGTCGACGCCCTTGCCGCGGAGCGCGACCATCAGCTCGCCGTCGCCGCAGCCGACGTCGAGCACGCGCGCCGACGACGGCACGGCGTCGGCGATGATCGCAAGGTCGGGACGCAGCGCCATCAGAAGCCCGATCCGAGCGCGCCGGCGACGAGCCGGTCGAGCGCAGGCACGTCGAGCAGAAAGGAATCGTGTCCGAAGGGCGCCGACAGCTCGACGAAGCTTGCCGCAGCGCCGGCGCTTTGCAGTGCCTGGACGATGCGGCGCGATTCCGAGGTCGGATAAAGCCAGTCGGTGTCGAAGCTGACGAGGGTGAAGCGCACGTCCCGCGCCGCCGCAAAGGCGCCGGCCAGGCGGCCGTCGTGCGGTTCGGCGAGATCGAAATAGTCCATCGCGCGCGTGATGTAGAGATAGGCGTTGGCGTCGAAGCGGTCGGTGAACGCCAGCCCCTGATGCCGCAGATAGGATTCGATCTGGAAGTCGGCGTCGAAGCCGAAGCTCTTGATGTCGCGCGCCTGCAGCCGGCGGCCGAATTTCTCGGTCAGCCCCTCTTCGGAGAGATAGGTGATGTGCGCGGCCATGCGCGCGACCGCGAGGCCCTTCGTCGGCGTGCAGAATTTGTCGTAATAATTGCCGTCCTGCCAGTCGGGGTCGGCCATGATCGCCTGCCGCCCGACCTCGTGGAACGCGATATTCTGCGCCGAATGGCGCGCCGCGCTCGCGATGACGAGCGCCGAGGCGAGGCGCTCGGGATAGGTCGCCGCCCAGGCCAGCGTCTGCATCCCGCCCATCGATCCGCCGACGACGGCATGAAGTCGCGATATGCCGAGATGGTCGAGCAGCATCGCCTGCGCGCGCACCATGTCGGTGATCGTGATGACGGGAAAGGCCATGCCGAGCGGCGCGCCGGTCGCGGCGTCGGGGGTCGCGGGTCCGCTCGACCCCATGCAGCTGCCGAGTACATTGGCGCAGATGACGTGAAAACGGTCGGTGTCGATCGGCTTGCCAGGCCCGACCATGCGCGCCCACCAGCCGGGCTTGCCGGTTGCGGGGTGATCGCTCGCGACATATTGGTCGCCGGTGAGCGCGTGGCAGACGAGCACCGCGTTCGACCGGTCGGCATTGAGCGCGCCATAGCTTTGCCAGGCGATCGTCACCGACGGCAATATCTGCCCGCCGTCGAGCGGCAGCGGCGTCTGGATCGTCACATTCTGGTGCTGGATCTGGTGGAGCAGGCTTGCCATGGTTCGCGCGGGGCTAAGCGGGCGCGGACGGACTGTCAACGTGCTGGACTTGGAGCGTGCAGCCGTTAAACGGCGCGGCATGACCGATGCGACCCAGACCCTTACGCCCAAGCCGTGGATCAGCGGCATCGCTCCCTATGTTCCGGGCAAGTCGGCGGGCGCCGACGGACGCCCGCTGATCAAGCTCTCGGCGAATGAAAATCCGCTCGGTACCGGGGACAAGGCGCGCGCGGCGTTCGCCGCGGCGCAGACGGCGGCCGATGCGCTGTCGCGCTATCCCGACCCCGGTGCGACCGAGCTGCGCGAGACGATCGCGGCGAAGTTCGGGCTCGATCCGGCGCGCGTCATCTGCGGCAACGGGTCGGACGAATTGCTGCATCTGGCCGCGGGCACCTATGCCGGGGCGGGCGACGAGATTCTCTATGTGCGCTATGGCTTCGCAGTGTACGAGATTGCGGCGCGCCGCGTCGGCGCGATCCCGGTCGAGGCCGACGACCGCGATTATGCGACCGACGTCGATGCGCTGCTCGCGGCGGTCACCGACAAGACGCGCGTCGTCTATCTCGCCAATCCGAACAATCCGACGGGCACGCTCGCGACGCGCGACGAGGTAGCGCGGCTCTACGCCGGGCTGCCGAAAAATGTGCTGTTCGTGATCGACCAGGCCTATAGCGAATATCTGTCGGAGGCCGAGGACGACGGCGGGCTCGAACTCGCGAAGACCCGGCCGAACGTCTTCATCACGCGCACCTTTTCGAAGATCCACGGGCTCGCCGCCGAACGTATCGGCTGGGGCTATGCCGCCGCCGAGGTAATTTCGGCGCTGCACCGCATCCGCCTGCCGTTCAACGTCACGCGCGCGGGACAGGCGGCGGCGGTCGCGGCGCTCGGCGACGACGAATTCGTGCGCCACAGCCGCGAGCATAATGCCAAATGGCGCGCCTGGCTGGCCGAGGAACTCGAAGGGCTCGGCAACCATGGCGTGCGCGTCGTGCCGTCGGCGTGCAACTTCCTGCTCGTGCTGTTCGAAGGCGATACGAGCGCCGAGACCGTCTACAACCGGTTGATGGATGCGGGCTATATCGTGCGCTGGCTGCCGGGGCAGGGGCTGCCGAACGCGCTGCGCATGACGATCGGCACCGGGGACGAGACGCGCGGGCTGGCGGCGGCGATCCGCGCCGCGCTGAACGGCTGATGGCGATAGAAGGCGTCGCCGTCGTCGGGCTGGGCCTGATCGGTTCGTCGATCGCGCGCGCGGTGGCGGCAAGGCTGCCCGGTGTGACGGTGACCGGCCATGACGCCAGCGATGCCGTGCGCACGGCGGCGCGCGATCTGGGGCTTTGCGATAGGATCGCCGACGATCCGGCGGCAGCGGTTGCCGGTGCCGATCTCGTCATTCTCGCAGTGCCCGTCGGGTGCATGGCCGATGCGGCCGCGGCGCTCGCGCCGGGGCTGAAGGCGGGGGCGATCGTTTCCGACGTCGGCTCGTCGAAGGCGGGGGTCGCCGACGCGCTCGCGAAGGCGCTTCCCGGCCATATCGTCATTCCCGCGCATCCGGTTGCGGGGACCGAGAACAGCGGGCCCGCCGCGGGCTTTGCGACGCTGTTCGAGGGCCGCTGGTGCATCATCACGCCTGGCGCCGATGCTCCGGCCGATGCGGTGGCGGCACTGTCGGGCTTCTGGGAGGCGCTCGGCGCCAGGGTCGACGTCATGGACGCCGCGCACCACGACATGGTGCTCGCGGTGACCAGCCATCTGCCGCACCTCATCGCCTATACGATCGTGGGCACCGCGAGCGAGCTCGAGGAGGTCACCGAAAGCGAGGTGATCAAATATTCGGCGGGCGGTTTCCGCGACTTCACGCGCATCGCGGCGAGCGATCCGGTGATGTGGCGCGACGTGTTCCTCGCCAACCGCGACGCGGTGCTCGAGACGTTGCAGCGCTTCAACGAGGATCTGACCGTGCTCCAGCAGGCGATCCGCCGCGGCGACGGAACCAAGCTCGAGGACTGGTTCACGCGCACGCGCGCGATCCGCCGCTCGATCATCGAACAGGGGCAGGACGACGCCGCGCCCGACTTCGGGCGCAAGCATTAGACGCAATTCCTCCCCCATCAACGGGGAAGAATTAGGGGCCCAGCAGCGCCTCAGGCGGATTCAGCGCGTTGATCGCGACGCGCACGCGCGCTTCGGCTTCCTCGCGCGGCAGGCCGGCGGGGATCGTCTCGCCGACGCGATAGGTGATCGTGCCCGGCCATTTCACCCATTTGCGCGGCGGATAGGCGACGCCGCTGTCGACCGCGACGGGGATCACCGGCACCCCGAGCAGGCGATAGACGCCGGCAAAGCCCGAACGCAGCTCCGGCGCCTGTCCGTGCGGGACGCGCGTGCCCTCGGCGAAGAGGACGAGCGGGCGGCCGTTCGCGAGCGCGGCCCTTGCCGCGCCCAGCATCGCGCGCATCGCCTTGCCGCCGCCGTCGCGATCGACGGGGATCAGGCCATAGAAATGCGCCGCCTGTCCCCACACGGGGATCGCGAACAGCTCTTCCTTCGCAAAGACCGCGGGGTGCTTGAACAGCATCGGCTGCTCGACCGTTTCGAACGCCGATTCATGCTTGAAGACATAGAGCACCGGGCTGTCGGGCATCGCGCCCTCGACGACGATTTTCTGCCCGAGCACGAAGCGGCAGATCAACCGGTGGAATTGCGCCCAGATGCGCACGAACCAGATCGTCGCGCGGTGCGAGACGGGCAGCGAGATCACCGCGCCGATCGAGCTGATGCTGCTCATCAGCACGAACAGGATCCAGAACAGGATCGAGCGCAGGAGGGCGATTGTGTAGCGCATCACGCTCACAGGCCGAGGAAGCCGCCGGCCAGTCCCGCCAGATATTTGTGATATTCGCGGAACAGCGTCGCGAAATTGGGCTGGCTGCGCACCGCGTCGGGCAGGATCGTCACCTTGTCGCCAACCGCGCGGCCGATTTCATATTCGGCGCGGCGCATGTGCCAGTCGGTGGTGATCAGCCGGATGCTCTTGTAGTTGCGCCGCGCAACCCAGGTCGCGACCTCGGTCGCGTTGGAGCGCGTATCCTCGGCCTCGAAGCCGAGCGCGATGCAGCATTCGAACAATTCGAGCGGGCGCTTGTATTCGGCGGCGAGCTCGCGCGGCTTGACCTCGCGCGCGACGCCGCTGATGAGCAGGCGCTTGGCATCGCCCGCCTCGAGCCGTTCGAGCGCGCGGTCGATGCGCCCCGGGCCGCCGGTCAGCACGACGATTGCATCGGTCTTCTGGTCCGGGGCCGGCAGCGGCAACAGCAGGGCGAACCAGGCGAAGCCCAGTATCCATGCCAGGAACAGAAGCGAAATCAGGCGGTTGATCATAGAATCTTCTTGAGCGCGGCGAGCAAGGTCTGCCGCGCCGTGAGAGCTGCAAGCGCGATAGCCAATAGCGGCAGCGCCAGCAAGAGCGCCCAGCCCGCGGCGCCGAGCGATGCGGTCGCGGCGAGCCCCGACGTCACCCCCGACCATTGCCAGCCGATCAGCAGCAGGATCGCGGCGGCGACGGTCGCGCCGAGCGCGATGCCATAGGCGGTGTCGATCGCGATGCGCCGCTGGAACAGCCGCGCGATCTGCTGGTCGGTGGCGCCGATCAGGTGAAGCATCTCGATCGTCGCATAATGGGTGCCGAGCGCGGCGCGCGCGGTCATGATCACGACCGCGGCGCTGGCGAGCGTCATCAGCAGCACGAGCCCGCCCGCGACCCAGGCGAGCGAGCGGATCAGACGCGCGACAGGGCCGAGCCATTCGGCGTGCGGGATGATCCGCGCGCCGGGAGCCTCGCGGGCGACGAGGGCGCGCAGCTGGCTCATATGGCCGGCCCGGTCGCCGCCGATGAAATCGATGTCCACGAGCGCGGGGAGCGGGAGCGACGCCAGCACCGGATCGTCGCCTTCGGAACTGCCGAACCATTGGCCGAGCGTCGCTTTCAGCTCGGCCTGTTCGACCGATCGCGCTTCGCGAACGAAGGGCTGCGCCGCGGCGGCGCGGCGCAGCGCCAGCGCCTGCTCGGCGCGCACGACCGGATTGGCGGTGACGATCTGCACCGTCACGCGCCCCGCGATCGCGTTGCCGATCGCATGGGCCGATCGCGCCAGTCCGACGCCCGCGGCGGCGGCGAGCAGGGTCAGCAGCATCAGGATCGCGATCACCCACGGCGTCGGTCCCGACAGGCGGCGGTCGGGGAGCAGGCGGCGGTGCTGGGCGGGGACGCGCGGGATGATCATCGAACCCCCGTCACGCCCGGTTCGGCGGATAGCGCAGCGCGCCGGTGGGGTCGGACAGGCGGCCTTTTTCGAGCCGCATCATCTGCGCATTTTCGATGCGGCTGATCAGGTGGATGTCGTGCGTCGCGACGACGACGGTGGTGCCGAGGCGATTGAGCGCCTCGAAAAGTCCGAGCAGCCGCATCGCCATGTCGGGGTCGACGTTGCCGGTCGGTTCGTCGGCGACGAGCAGCTGCGGCCGCGCGATCACCGCGCGCGCAATGGCGACGCGCTGCTGCTCGCCGCCCGACAATGTTGCGGGGTGTGCATCGGCGCGGTCGCCGAGCCCGATCCAGCCCAGCATCTCGCCGACAGGGCCCGCCAAATCCTCTTCGCTGACCCCGGCGATGCGCAGCGGCAGCGCGATATTGTCGCGCGCGGTCAGGTGGGGCAGCAGGCGGAAGTCCTGGAACACGACGCCGATGCGGCGGCGAAAGCCCGGCAGCCGGTGACGCGGCATCGATACCAGATCCTCGCCGAACAGGCGCACGATGCCGCGGCTCGGGCGCTGCGCCAGATAGAGCATCTTGAGCAGCGAGGTCTTGCCCGCGCCCGACGCGCCGGTCAGGAAATAGAAGCTACCCGGTTGAAGGTTGAAGCTGATGTCGGAGAGGATTTCGGCGTCGGGGCCATAGCGCAGCCCGACCCCGTTGAATTCGACCATCGCGCCCCCCGGCCGCGGGTTCGACACATCCGTCATGGCGCCGCGAACGCGCGGTTTCGCGCCTTTGCCGGCGCAGCGATCAGGGGAGCATCGGCGCTCATCCCGATGCCTGTTGCACGGCTGTCGGGCGACGTAAAGCGGGGAGTGGCGCGCAACGGCCCACGCGGCGCTTGCAACGCTGCGAATCAGCGTGTTTAGAGGGTGGCGATGATCCTTGCCTGCCCGTCCTGCCATACGCGTTATGTCGTGCCCGATACGGCGATCGGAGCGTCCGGCCGCACCGTGCGCTGCGCCAATTGCCGCCACAGCTGGTTCCAGGAACCCGCCGCTGCGACGGTGTCCGCGCCCGCGCCGCAGGCGGAGCCGGTTCCCGAACCCGCGCCGGCGACCCCGGACGCCGCTCCCGCAGCGGTCCCGATTGCCGAGCCGCCGGTCGCGGCGCCTGTTTCCGGGCCGGTGGCCGAGGCCGCGCCGCCTCCGCCGCGGGCTTTCGCCGCACCCGAGCCCGAACCGCGTGTGGTGCCGCCGCTCGCCGACGATACGCCGCTGCCCTTTCGCCGACCGCGGCGCAATCCGGCGAAGCGCTGGACGGTGATCGCCGCCGCGGCCGCGGTCGTGATGGTCGCGGCGACCGCGGGCCTCTATTATTTCGGGCTGCCGGGCTGGGCGCAGGGGCTGGGGATTCCCGGCATGGTCGACGAACCCGATCTGGTGATCGAGCTGCCGCCGAACCAGGATCATCGCGAGCTCGCCGACGGCACCATCTATTTCGCCGCGTCGGGGGTGATCATCAACCCGACCGACCGCGAACAGCGCGTGCCGCCGATCCTCGCCGAACTGCGCGATGC
>PNJO01000135.1 GCA_013821905.1 Sphingopyxis sp.
ACCCGCCTCGACGCGATATTTCGCCGCCTTCACCGCGTTGCGCACCGCGCCGCCCTGATAGAGCGGAACCGACAGCTGCGCGCCCGCCGAAAAGGAGCGGTTGGGCGTGAAGAAGCTGTTGCCCGGGATGATCAGATTTTCCTGAAAATCGGCCTGGGTGCCGATCGACGGCAGCCCCGATGCCTTCTGGATCGGCACATTCTCGTCGTTCGCGCGCTGTCCCGCGCGCGCGCCGGTCAGCGTCGGGTTGTTCTCATAGGCCTTGGCGAGCGCCCCCTGCAGCGTTTCGGCCTGCGCCGCACCCGGCAGCATCAACGCTCCCGCTGCGAGCCCCGCCAGCCAGCGGCCGCGACGGATGGGCAGGTCTTTTCTGGTCTCGTGCATCGTCATGTCTGCCTGAAAGCGAGGGGAGGGGGTGGTTCGGGAAAGGTCAGAAACGAAAGCCTGCCGGCGCGGCAAAGCCGGGCAGCGGCGCGACGTCCATGTCGGCAAAGCTGCGCAGCGCGACCGCACCGCCGGTCTTCACGCCCTGGACGAGCCGCGTCACGGCGCCGTCGCGGCGCGCGGCGACGATGTGGCCGCCCTCGGCGAGCTGCGCCGCCAGCGCATCGGGCAGCGTCTCGATGGCGCCCTCGACGATGATGCGGTCGAACGGCGCGGCGCCGGGTGCGCCCGCGTTCAGCGGCCCTTCGACCCAGTGGATCGCGTCATTGTTCAGCGTGGCGCGCGCGATCGCGGCCAGCTCGGCCTGTTCCTCGACCGCGTGCACCTCGGCGCCGAGCGCAGCGAGCAGGGCGGCGGTATAGCCGGTTGCGGCGCCGACCAGCAGCACGCGCGCGCCGGGGCGGATATCGGCAGCGACGAGCAAGCGGCCGGTAACGAGCGGCGCGTTGAGCGCGCGCCCGTGGCCGAGCGCGATCGCGCGGTCCATATAGGCGACGCTGGCGAACTCGGCGGGCACGTGCGGTTCGCGCGGCGTCGCCGCCATCGCCGCGACGACCGCGGGGTCGATCACGTCATTGGTCCTCAGCTGGCTGTCGATCATCGCAGCCCGCATGTCCGCGGCGGTCACTTCGCTCAACTTGGTCGCCATTGATCTGCTTCCGATTCCTGAAGGCCTGAACCTTTACGGGGGCTGCTCTAGCCCAGTCTTGGCTGTATTGCAATAATAATACAGCAGAGCATTTCGCTGCCGCGCGCATAGCTGGCCGCGACTATGTCGCCAAGCCCGGATAGCGCCGCGGCGAAGCGATACCGGCGAATCCTTGACAAGGCGGCGAAACCCCCTCACTAGCGGCGCCGTCCAACACCCGGCCGCCGGCATCGCCCGCGGCAATTCGGCGCGAGGCCCGATGGCGGAGTGGTGACGCAGCGGACTGCAAATCCGTATACGCCGGTTCGATTCCGGCTCGGGCCTCCAAATTCTCCATCAAGATGATCGCAGCGGCCCCAGCACAAAGGGCCGCCCCTTTCGGAGCGGCCCTTCCATTGTCGTGCCTGTCGCGGACAGCTTCTTAGAGCCGGACCTCCGCGCGGAAGGTCGGGTCCATATCTGCCGCCTGCGGCGTGTGACAATGAGACATTCGACCACCTCCTTTCGCTTGTTGACGATGGTCCGAATGTAGGCGTTTCGCCCGCTGATTCAAGCGCGTTGCCCGTGCCTGCTATTGCGGCGGCGGGGGCGTCGGCGCGGAGGGCGGGCGCCCCTCGCTGATCGGGACGCGCAGGTCGACGCGGCTGCCGCCGATCTCGGTCGAGATCACCGCGTTGCCGCCTTCGATGCCGACGCTCGTGCGATCGCCGATCGGTACCGCATTGGTGTCGGGCAGCTGCGGAAGATCGGGCAGGTCGGGCAGGTCGAGCGGCTGCACCGGGCCGCCGGGGTTCGCCGGCGGCGGTGCCTGCTTGCGCTCGGCCTTGCCGCCACGCACCTCTGTCATGAAATCGCGCCAGATGCGCGCCGGCAGGCCGCCGCCCGAAATGCCCTGCAGCGGCGTATTGTCGTCGTTGCCGATCCACACGCCGACGACGAGGCCGTTGGCATAGCCGACGAACAGCGCATCGCGATTGTCCTGGCTCGTCCCGGTCTTGCCGTAATTGGCCTGCGGCAGCCGCGCGGCGCGGCCGGTGCCGCGGTTGACCGCGGCGCGCAGCATCTGTTCGATCGCCTTGTGGTCGGCCGACCCGAAGCTGTCGGGCCCCCAGATCAGATTCTCGAAAAAGCCGGGCTGTTCGGCCTCGAAGGCGTGCGGCACGACGGGGTAGCTGTTCGCCGCGACCGCGGCATAGGCGGCGGTGAGTTCGAGCAGCGTCATGCTCGACGTGCCGAGCGCGAGGCTGGGGTCGCCGCGCGCGAGCGGCGCGGTGACGCCGAGGTCGCGCGCCACGCGGATCACCTTGTCGTCGCCGACCTCGCGCAGCAGCCGCACCGCGGCGACATTGCTCGACGAGGCGAAGGCGTCTTCAAGCGTGATCGTCTTCGAATAGGCTCCGCCCGAATTTTTGGGCTGGTACGCCCCCGTCTCGATCGCCTCGTTGCTGATCATGTCGTCGGGCTCCCAGCCCTCCTTCAGTGCGGCGAGATAGACGAACAATTTGAAGGTCGATCCCGGCTGGCGCTTCGCCTGCGTCGCCCGGTTGAAGGGTGATGCGGCATAATCCTTGCCGCCGATCATCGCGACGACCTCGCCGTTGGGGCGCATCGCGACGAGCGCGACCTGCGCCTTGCCGAGCCCGGCGCGGCCGGTGACGCGGCGCGCGACCGATTGCAGCCGCGCGTCGAGCGTCGTCGTGATCGTCTGGCGCGAATAGCTGACATCGCTCAATTTGCGCGCCTCGGGCAGCGCCCAGTCGGCGAAATAGGTGCCCGTCGGCAGGCTGCCCGTCGTGCGCACGTCGATGCGCGGGGTGCGGATCGCCTTCGCCTCGGCCTCGGTCATCTGCCCGGTCGCCACCATCGCGTCGAGCACCAGCTTCATCCGCTTTTCGGCAAGGCCGGGGTTGCGCGTCGGCGCGAGGCGCGACGGCGCCTGGACGAGGCCCGCGAGCATCGCCGCCTGCGCCGGGGTCAGCTTTTCGGGCTGGCGGTAGAAATAATGGAGCGACGCAGCGCGCAGCCCATAAGTGTTGTCGCCGAAATAGGCGTTCGACAGATAGCGTTCGAGGATCTCGTCCTTGGTCAGCCACGCTTCGAGCCAGAAGGCGATCAGCGCCTCGCGCGCCTTGCGGCCGAGCGTGCGCTTGGGGGTGAGGAAAGTGAATTTGGCGAGCTGCTGGGTGATCGTGCTGCCGCCCTGCGTGCGCCCGCCGGTGACGTTGCTCCATACTGCGCGCGCGATGCTGCGCGGATCGACGCCCCAATGGCTGTAGAAGCGCCGGTCCTCGATCGCGAGGAAGGCGCCGGTGACATGTTTCGGCAGGTCCTTCGCCTTGACGGGTTCGTCGACGATCGCGCCGGTGCGCGCGATCGGCGTGCCGTCGGAGGCGAGCAGGGTGATCTGCGGTGGCGCGATCGGTTCGAGCGATTTCGACAGCGGCGCGGTCAGTGCGAGCCAGCCGACGAGCAGGATGAAGAGGATCGCGAAAATCGCGAAGCCGCGCGACAGGCGCCGTATCCGCCGGCGCCAGCGCGATTCGGGAAGCGGGGGCGGGGCAGGCGGTTCGGCCGGCGACAGGGAAGGGGCGGCCATCGCGCCCGCCGGATCGGCGGCGAACAGCGGCGCGGGATTGTCGGATTTTCTGAACCAGCTCATGCGTGGACGCCGTATTACAATGACAACACAGCCTTTGCAAATGGCGTGGCGTTGCCGGTTTCGCGGATCGCGCCTTGTTGGTATCAGCGGCGCGCTTCGTAAAGGAGGAACAGCATATGGCGCACGGAACCGCCCGCATCGGCAAGGATCATTATCGCACCGACATCAGCGTCGGCGGCCATGCCATCGTTGCCGATGAAGGCACGGGGCTCGGTGGGCAGAATCTGGGACCGGCGCCCTATGACCTGCTGCTCGCGAGCCTCGGCGCCTGCACCGCGATCACATTGCGCATGTATGCCGACCGCAAGGAGTGGCCGCTCGAATCGCTCGAGGTGGCGCTGCGCTTCCGCGCGGGCAGCGAAGGGCAAAGGATCGACCGCACGCTGACGGTCGTCGGGCTCGACGACGAACAGCGCGCGCGCCTCGCCGACATCGCCGAGCGGACGCCGGTGACGCTCACGCTCAAGAACGGCCTGACGATCGACACGAAGCTCGCCTAGGGTCAGGACCCCGGGCACCGCACTGGACATTCGCGCGCGGGCAACATATATACCGCCCGTTATGGAAATCGAAACCGCCACTTTGAACAAGGGCCGCCCGCGCGAATTCTGCGTCGACCAGGCGCTGGCCGCGGCGCTGCGCGTCTTCTGGACCAAGGGTTATGAAGGTGCCTCGATGGCCGATTTGACCGAGGCGATGGGGATCACCAAGCCCAGCCTATATGCCGCCTTCGGCAACAAGGAAGCGCTCTTCAACAAGGCGCTCGACCTCTACGAGCGCGAAAAGCTCGACTATATGCGCGACGCGCTCGCTGCGCCGACCGCGCGCGGCGTCGCCGAGAAGCTGATGCGCGGCTCGCTCGCGATGCACGTCTGCCCCGACAATCCGCACGGCTGCCTGAAGGTCATCGGGACCATGGCCTGCGGGACCGAGGCCGATTGCATCCGCGAGGCGGTGATCGAACGCGGCGCCGAATCGAAGCGTGCGCTGCTCGCCCGCTTCGAGCGCGCCAAGGAAGAGGGCGACCTGCCTTCCGATACCGACGTCGAGGGCCTGACCGCGATTCTTGTCGCGATGAACCAGGGCATGGCGGTGCAGGCGAGCGCAGGCGCCACGCCGGCCGAGCTCGAACGGCTGGTCGAGGCCGCGCTCAAGCTGTGGCCGTCGCGCTAGTAGAAAAAATTTTTACCGGCCGGTATAGAATGCGCTTGACGCAGCGCAGCATGACTTATATACCACTCAGTATATAAAGACAGGGCTCTCCCCCCTACCGGCCGTCGCATCTTCATCCCATGCGGCGGCCGGACCCCTCCATCCAGATTACCCCGGGGGCGGGTCCGGTTCCGTGCGCGCGTGGGCAATGCGCGGCGGTGCGGGAAACAGGGACCCGGCGCGCGTATCGACGATGCACGCGACGAGGGCGGCCACCCCTTCGCGAGGGGCGCCGCCCGGCCATGAGGACTGCCTGAAACATATCGAACCGAAGGGCCCTGCCTTTCGGGCTGCGGACATGTGCGCCCGTGCGCGCCGAACAGAGACAGAAGAGAAGGCATCGCAATGACCGTCCACACCCCGATCGACAAGCTCGATCCCGCCGACGCCAAGGTTCGCGGCGAACTCAAGCAATTGCTCCATCCGCGTCGCGGCCGCCGCGCCCTGTGGATCGGCGCGCTGCTCGTGCTGGTCGCCGGCGCCTGGTGGCTGCTACGCGACGGGCCGCCGCAGGCCGCCGCCGCGCCCGCGCCGGTGCTCACCGTCGCGGCGCCGCTGTCGCGCGAGATCACCGAATGGGACGATTATATCGGCCGTTTCGAAGCGTCGAAGGCGGTCGAGGTGCGGCCGCGCGTGTCGGGCGCGATCACCGCGATCCACTTCACCGACGGCCAGATCGTCCGGCAAGGGCAGCCGCTCTTCACGATCGACCCGCGCCCCTATCGCGCCGCGCTTGCCGAGGCGCGCGCCTCGGCGGCGAGCGCCCGCAGCGACCTGGCGCTCGCGCGGCTCGAGCTCGACCGCGCCGGCCGCCTCGTCGATGTCGAGGCGGTGTCGCAGAGCGAGATCGACCGGCTGCGCGCGCGGGTCAATGCGGCCAACGCCGCACTCGCCGGCGCCGACGCCCGCATTGCGGCGCGCGCGCTCGACGTCGAATTCACCACCGTCCGCGCGCCGCTGAGCGGTCGCATCTCGGACCGCCAGATCGACGCGGGCAACCTCGTGTCGGCGGGCGACGCCGGCGGCACCTTGCTGACCACGATCAACGCGATGGACCCCATTTATTTCAGCTTCCAGGGCTCCGAAGCCCTGTTCCTGAAAGCCAAGCGCGCCGCCGCCGAAAAGGGTGCGAGCGTCGAGGTGCGGTTGCAGGACGAAAGCGAATATCGCTGGAAGGGCCAGCTCGACTTCACCGACAACGGCCTCGATCCGCGCTCGGGCACGATCCGCGCCCGTGCGAGCTTCGCCAACCCCGGCATGTTCCTGACCCCGGGCATGTTCGGCAACATGCGCCTGTCGACCGGCGCGACGGTGAAGGCGCTGCTGGTGCCCGCCGCCGCGGTGCAGACCGACCAGGCGCGCAAGATCGTCTATGTCGTCGGCAAGGATGGCACCGTTGCCGCGAAGCCGGTCGAACTCGGACCCGAGGTCGATGGCCTGCGCGTCATCCGGTCGGGCCTGACGCCCACCGATCGCGTCGTCATCAACGGCTATCAGTTCGCCCAGCCCGGCGCCAAGGCGGTGACCAAGGCGGGCAAGATCGTCGCGGCGCCGGCGCCGAAAGCAGCAGCGGCTTCGCCCGAACCGGTGTCGGCGCAGGCGACCTTCGCGAAATGACTTATCTCCCCTCCCGCGTGCGGGAGGGGTCGGGGGAGGGCCTGTGTTTATGCCCTCCCCGCTGCGACTAGCGAGCAAAGCTCGCAGTCTCGCTGCCCCTCCTGCAAGCAGGAGGGGATGACCAGACCGCTTTTCCAGACAGGGGCTCTCCCATGCGCCTATCGCGTTTCTTCATCGACCGGCCGATCTTCGCGGCGGTCCTCGCGGTGATCATCACCATCATCGGCGCGGTCGCCTATATCGGCCTGCCCGTGTCGCAATATCCCGACATCGTCCCGCCGACGGTGACGGTGCAGGCGAGCTATCCCGGCGCGTCGGCCGAAACCGTCGCCGACACGGTGGCGGCGCCGATCGAGCAGGAAATCAACGGCGTCGACAACATGCTCTATATGAGCAGCCAGTCGACCGGCGACGGCAATGTCACCATCACCGTGACTTTCAAGATCGGCACCGATCTCGACGCCGCGCAGGTGCTGGTGCAGAACCGCGTGGCGATCGCGACCCCGCGCCTGCCCGAGACGGTGCAGCGGCTCGGCGTCGTGACGCGCAAGACGTCGCCCGACTTCCTGATGGTCGTCAATCTGGTTTCGCCCGACAAGTCGCTCGATCGCGCCTATATCTCCAACTATGCGCTGACCCAGCTCCGCGACCGCCTCTCGCGCATCGACGGCGTCGGCGACGTGCGATTGTTCGGCAACCGCGATTATTCGATGCGCGTGTGGATCGACCCCGGCCGCGCCGCCGCGCTCGACCTGACCGCGGGCGAGATCGTCGCCGCGCTGCGCCGCGAAAATGTGCAGGTCGCCGCCGGGACGCTCGGCCAGCCGCCGCACGCCAACGGCAGCAGTTTCCAGCTCAACGTCGAAACGCAGGGTCGCCTGACCGATCCCGCCGATTTCGCGAATATCGTGATCCGCAGCGACGCCGACGGACGCCAGGTGCGCGTGTCGGATGTCGGCCGCGTCGAGCTCGGCGCGTCGGATTACAACAGCAACACCTATCTGTCGGGCGACCCGACCGTCATCATGGCGGTGTTCCAGCGCCCCGGATCGAACGCGCTCGCCGCCGCGCAGGCGGTCGAGGCGGAGATGCAGGCGGCATCGAAGTCCTTCCCCAAGGGGCTCGAATATCGCGTCATCTATAATCCCACCGAATTCATCGCCCAGTCGATCGACGCGGTGATGGACACGCTGCTCGAAGCCGTGATCCTGGTGGTCATCGTGATCCTTGTCTTCCTGCAGAAATGGCG
>PNJO01000136.1 GCA_013821905.1 Sphingopyxis sp.
CCCCGTTCCGGGGAGGATCGCGATGGCGGCACCGTCGCGCATCGGTTTAGCCCAGGATTTCCTTTTCCTTGGCGGTCGCCGCGGCGTCGATTTCGGCAATCGTCGCGTCGGTCAGCTTCTGGACTTCGGCTTCGGCCCGCTTGCGCTCGTCCTCGCTGATTTCCTTCTTGTTCTCGTCGGTCTTCAGATTGTCCATGCCGTCGCGGCGAACGTTGCGGACGGCGACGCGCGCCTTTTCGGCATATTGGCCGGCGAGCTTCGACAGCTCCTTGCGGCGTTCCTGCGTCATTTCGGGGATCGGCAGGCGCAGCGTCTGGCCGTCGACGATCGGGTTGAGACCGAGACCCGCCGAGCGGATCGCCTTGTCGACGGGGCCGACGTTCGACTTGTCCCACACCTGCACCGACAGCAGGCGCGGCTCGGGCGCGCTGACCGACGCGACCTGGTTCAGCGGCATGTGGCTGCCATAGACCTCGACCGTCACCGGATCGAGCAACGCCGTATGCGCGCGGCCCGTGCGCAGGCCCGCGAGGTCGCTCTTCAGCGATTCGACCGCACCGTGCATCCGGCGTTCGAGGTCGGCCTTGTCATATTTCGCCATCTGTCTTTCCTCTCTTGTCCTTGCCTGCCGGCAAAGCCGGCCCCGATTCTTCAGGCGCCGTCGCCAACGACGGTGGAAACACCCTCGCCCGCCAGCACGCGCGCCAGATTGCCGGGCTCGCGAATGTTGAACACGACGATCGGGATATGGTTGTCGCGGCAAAGCGCGACCGCACTTGCGTCCATCACCTTCAGATTGTCGGCGAGCACGCGGTCATAGCTCAGCGTGTCGTAACGCACCGCCGATGCATCCTTCTTGGGGTCGGCATTATAGACGCCGTCGACGCTTGTACCCTTGAGCAGCGCGTCGCACTTCATTTCGGCGGCGCGCAGCGCTGCGCCGCTGTCGGTGGTGAAATAGGGCGCGCCGACGCCCGCGGCGAAGATCACGACGCGGCCCTTTTCGAGGTGGCGTTCGGCGCGGCGGCGGATCACCGGTTCGCACACCTTGTCCATCTCGATCGCCGACTGGACGCGCGTCTGGACACCAAGCTGCTCGAGCGCATTCTGCATCGCGAGCGCGTTCATCACGGTGGCGAGCATACCCATATAATCGGCCTGGGCGCGGTCCATGCCCTTGGCAGCGCCCGCCATGCCGCGAAAGATATTGCCGCCGCCGATGACGAGGCAGATTTCGAGGCCGCGATCCTTGGCCGCCTTGACCTCGGCGGCCATGCTCGCGACCGTCTCGGGGTCGATGCCGAAGGGTGTCGGCCCCATCAGCGCCTCGCCCGACAGCTTGAGCAAAATGCGTTTCATGCCGGACAATGCCATGTGCGGGGGAACCTCTTGCAAACTCAACATATGCGAATGGCGCGCACCCTAGAGAGAGTGCGCGCCATTGCCAAGCGGACTGCCGCGCCGGCAAAGACCGAACTCTCTTGCATCGTCATGCCGGACTTGATCCGGCATCCCGCTTGGCAACGCCGCTCAGCGGGACCCCGGATCAAGTCCGGGGTGACGAAGATCAGAGAGGGGGTCGCCAGCTTAGCAGCCCCGATTCTTTTTAGACGCCGGCGGCCGCCGCGACCTCCGCCGCGAAGTCGCTTTCTTCCTTCTCGATGCCTTCACCGAGCTGGAAGCGGACGAAGCCCTTGAGCGTGATCGTCGCACCGACGTCCTTGCCGGCGGCGGCGACGACTTCGGCGACCGGGGTCTTGCCGTCGATCACGAAGAGCTGCGACAGCAGCGCGTTTTCCTTCCGGTATTTGGCGATCGCGCCATCGACCATCTTGGCGACGATGTCGGCCGGCTTGCCCGACTGGGCGGCCTTTTCCTCGGCGATGGCACGTTCGCGCGCGACGAGGTCGGCGTCGAGGTCGTCGCCGTTCAGCGCCAGCGGGTTCGCGGCGGCGACATGCATCGCAAGCTGCTTGCCGAGCGGTTCGAGGACATCGGCACCCGCGGTCGATTCGAGCGCGATCAGCACGCCGATCTTGCCCATGCCCGGAGCGGCGGCGTTGTGGACATAACCGGTGACGACGCCCGAGCCCACCGAGGCGATCGCCGAACGGCGCAGCGACTGGTTCTCGCCGATCGTCGCGATGTTGCTGGTCAGCTTCTCGGCGACGGTGCCGCCGGTCGGATAGGCAGCGGCGGCGAGCGCGTCGATGTCGGTGATGTTGCCGGCGAGCGCGACCTGCGTCACGTCGCGGACGAATTCCTGGAACTGCTCGTTCTTGCCGACGAAGTCGGTTTCGCTGTTCACTTCGACGAGTGCGCCCTTGGTGCCGTCGGTGGCGAAGCCGACCAGACCTTCGGCGGCGACGCGGCCGGCCTTCTTGGCGGCGGCGGCGAGGCCCTTGGTGCGCAACCAGTCGATCGACGCTTCGATGTCGCCGTTGTTCTCGGCGAGCGCCTTCTTGCAGTCCATCATGCCTGCGCCGGTGCGGTCGCGCAGTTCCTTGACGAGAGCGGCCGTAATCTCAGCCATGGGGTGTTCCTTTCCAAAAGGGGCAGGCTCTTGTGCGGCCTGCCGTCCGCCGCGCGCATGGCGGCGGGATAAGTCAAACTGATGACCGGGACGGCGCGAGCGGGATGCCGCGCCGTCCCGTCATCGGGGCGAACGCTTACGCGTCGCTCTGACGTTCGGTTTCGGCAGCGGCTTCGGCCGGGACCTGCTCGTCCTCGGTCACCGGAGCGGCTTCTTCGAGCACCGGCTCGGCGGTCGGCTCGACAGCCGCGCCAAGGTCTTCGCCGCGGCTCGCGCGAGCCTGCTGGCCGCCACGGGTCGCCGCCTGGGCCACCGCGTCGCAATAGAGGCGAATGGCGCGCGCGGCGTCATCGTTCGCCGGAACCGGGAAAGCGATGCCGTCGGGCGAGACGTTCGAGTCGAGGATCGCAACGACGGGGATGCCAAGGACGTTGGCTTCCTTGATCGCCAGCTCTTCCTTGTTGGCATCGATCACGAACATCACGTCGGGAATGCCGCCCATGTCGCGGATGCCGCCCAAGCTCAGTTCGAGCTTGTCGCGTTCGCGCGTCTTGTTGAGCACTTCCTTCTTGGTGAGGCCCGAGGTGTCGCCGGCGAGCTGCTCTTCGAGCATCTTGAGGCGCTTGATCGAGTTCGAGATCGTCTTCCAGTTGGTGAGCATGCCGCCCAGCCAGCGGTGGTTGACGAAGTGCTGACCCGAAGCGCGGGCCGCATCGGCGATCGGACCCTGCGCCTGGCGCTTGGTGCCGACGAACAGCACCTTGCCGCCGGCGGCCGAGGTCGACGCGATGAAGTCCAGCGCGCGCGCGAAGAGCGGCACGGTCTGCGACAGGTCGAGAATGTGGATGCCGTTGCGCGCACCGAAGATATACGGCTTCATGCGCGGGTTCCAGCGGTGGGTCTGGTGGCCGAAGTGGGCGCCAGCCTCGATAAGATTCTGCATCGTGACGACAGGTGCCGCCATGGTCTTTCTCCTTCCGGTTGGTCCTCTGGAAAGCAAGAACCGAGGCATCCGCTGGGGATGGTCCCGGCACCGGTTTATGTGCGCCTTCCATGTGGAATGGGCGGCCCGTTAGCCGCCTTGGCCCGCAAAAGCAAGGGGTGAAGAACGAACAACCCCTCGCCTCACCGCAATCGGTTCGGCGACAAAGTGACTCCGTTCGTCGCAAAACACTTGAGAACAAAACGGGAACATGGAACGAAAAGACCACGAAAACCGTCAGTGCGAACAGGTTTCGCACACAGAAGCCGGAAGGACAAGATCATGGTTCAGGTCGCAGCCGCTCTGCTTTTCGCCGTCGCCGCCGGGCTCGGCCTTACCGTCATTCTCGCGATGCTTCGGAACAACGAGGACGCGATTCTTTCGGCGCTGCTCGGTGAAGGCGCTTTCCCGGCCGAGGCTGCTCCCCTTCCCGGCCCGGCACCGCAGCGGATCACGCTGCGCCGGTCGCCGGCGCGTCGCGACGCACCCCGTCCGGTCCGCGTCGCCGCCTGCACCCAGCCGCTGCTCAGCCGCGCCGCCTGACCTTCGCATAGCTGGCGAGGCCGAAGGGCAGCGTCGACGCATAAAGCGCGCACACCGCAAGCAGCGTCAGCCACGGCGCGGTCACGAGCGCGGCGCCGAGCAGTCCGACCCCGGCCAGAGCGAACAGACGCCATGAACGGCGCAACCGGATCGATGCCCAGCTATAAGTCGGGATCGCCGAGATCATCAGCATCGCAACGCCGATCGCCCAGGGCATGACCACATACCATTCGCGGAACAGGTCATTGCCCGTGGTGAGCCACAGATAGACGGGCACGAAGGACATCCCCGCCCCCGCCGGCGCGGGGATGCCGGTGTTGAAGCCGGCCGACTTGTGCGGCTGAAAATCGGCATCCATGCGCGAATTGAAACGCGCGAGGCGCAGCGCGCAGCACACGGCGAGCGCGAGTGCCGCGGTCCAGCCGAACTTGGGCGCATATTGCAGCGACCAGAGGAAGAGAATCATCGCCGGCGCGACGCCGAAGGCGATGACGTCGGAGAGCGAATCGAGTTCGGCGCCGAACTTGCTCTGCGCGCGCAGCAGCCGCGCGATGCGGCCGTCCATGCCGTCGAGCACCCCGGCAAAGATGACCGCCGCGAGCGCCTTCTCCCATTCCTCGCCGATCGCGAAGCGGACCCCGGTCAGGCCGAAGCAGAGCGCGAGCGCGGTGATCGCGTTGGGCGCGAAGGCGCGCAGCGGGATACCGCCCAGGCGGCGCGGATCGGCGCCTGCGCCGGCCTGCGGCTCGTCCGCCACCCTATTGACCGACGCCGTCGAGAATTTCGGCCTTGCCGATCCGCGCGATCACCGTCTCGCCGGCAATCGCGCGCTGGCCGAGCAGGATCTGCGGCGTCGTGCCCGTGGGCAGATAGACATCGACGCGGCTGCCGAAGCGGATCAGCCCGACGCGCTGACCGGTCGACAGCTCGGCCCCCATGCTGACGAAGGGCAGGATGCGCCGCGCGACGAGGCCCGCGATCTGGGTGAAGCCGATGCGCACCCCGTCGGCGCGCTCGACGACGAAATGCTGGCGCTCATTCTCCTCGCTCGCCTTGTCGAGGTCGGCGTTGAGGAATTTCCCGGGGATATAGACGAGCTTGCGCAGCGTTCCGGCGACCGGGGTGCGGTTGATATGGACGTCGAACACGCTCATGAAAATCGACACGCGCAGCATCAGCGGATCGGACAGTCCATCGGGCCCGGCGATCTCGGGCGGCGGCGCGACCTCGGCGATCTGCGTCACCAGTCCGTCGGCGGGCGCGACCACGACGTCGCTTGCCGTGGGCGTGACGCGGACGGGATCGCGGAAGAAGGCGCCGACCCAGATCGTCACGCCCAGCATCAGCCAGCCCAGTATCTCCCAACCGAGCAGCCAGAAGCAGAGCGTGATGATGCCCGCGATCAGCAGGAATTTGCGGCCTTCGGGATGCACCGACGGCCAACGCCACTTGATGCCGCCACCCGGGCGGTTCGAAGAAATGGTTGTGGACATGGTCATGCTTCTAGGGGGCCGGTTTCGCCGTGACAACGGAATAAGACACCATGATTGCCGCCACCCCGGAAGCGACGGGGCAGTTGCACGATCGTGCGGCTTTGCCTAAGGCCCGCTGCAACTCCGACTCCCCAAGGAAAAAGGCGCACAGAATGGGCAAGATCAAGGTAGCCAACCCGGTCGTCGAACTCGACGGCGACGAAATGACCCGGATCATCTGGCAGTGGATCCGCGAACGCCTGATCCTCCCCTATCTCGACGTCGACCTTCATTATTACGATCTCGGCATCGAGGAGCGCGACCGCACCGACGACAAGATCACCGTCGAAGCCGCGAACGCGATCAAGAAATATGGCGTCGGCGTGAAGTGCGCGACGATCACCCCCGACGAAGCGCGCGTCGAGGAATTCGGCCTCAAAAAGATGTGGAAGTCGCCGAACGGCACGATCCGCAACATCCTCGGCGGCGTCGTGTTCCGCGAGCCGATCGTGATGCGCAACGTCCCCCGCCTCGTCCCCGGCTGGACCGACCCGATCGTCGTCGGCCGCCACGCGTTCGGCGACCAGTATAAGGCCACCGATTTCCGCGTCCCCGGCCCCGGCAAGCTGCGCCTGGTGTTCGAGGGCGAGGACGGCACGCTGATCGACGAGGAAGTCTTCCAGTTCCCGTCGTCGGGCGTCGCGATGGGCATGTACAATCTCGACGATTCGATCCGCGATTTCGCGCGTGCCAGCCTGAACTATGGCCTTGCCCGCGAATGGCCGGTGTACCTCTCGACCAAGAACACGATCCTCAAGGCCTATGACGGCCGCTTCAAGGACCTGTTCGAGGAAGTCTTCCAGGCCGAATTCAAGGCAAAGTTCGATGCGCTCGGTATCGTTTACGAACACCGCCTGATCGACGACATGGTCGCCTCGGCGCTCAAGTGGAGCGGCAAGTTCGTCTGGGCCTGCAAGAATTACGACGGCGACGTCCAGTCGGACACCGTCGCACAGGGCTTCGGCTCGCTCGGCCTGATGACCAGCGTGCTGATGACCCCCGACGGCAAGACGGTCGAATCGGAAGCTGCGCACGGCACCGTTACCCGCCACTACCGCATGCACCAGCAGGGCAAGGCGACCTCGACCAACCCGATCGCATCGATCTTCGCATGGACCGGCGGCCTCAAGCACCGCGGCAAGCTCGACGACAATGCGGCGCTCATAAAGTTCGCCGACGACCTCGAAAAGGTCTGCGTCGCGACGGTCGAGAGCGGCAAGATGACCAAGGATCTCGCGTTGCTGATCGGTCCCGACCAGAACTGGCTGACGACCGAGGGCTTCTTCGAGGCGATCGTCGAGAATCTCGAAGCCAAGATGGGCGCATAAACAAGCGAAAAGCTTGAGATAGACGTCTAGCCAATCGGGGCCGGCCTGCATAAGGTCGGCCCCTATGGTATCTGAAACCGAAACCTCGGCCATCGGCAACGCGCTGGTGGTGCTCGGCGCCGCGGGCGTCGTCATCCCCGCCTTCGCGCGCTTCAAGATTTCGCCGGTGATCGGCTTCATCCTCGTGGGACTGCTCGTCGGGCCCTCCGGCCTCGGCGCGCTCGCCGGCGATTATCCGTGGCTGAAACATGTCACGATCGGATCGACCGAAGATATCGCCCTCTTCGGCGAGTTCGGGATCATCCTGCTGCTGTTCTCGATCGGGCTCGAGCTGTCGTTCCGGCGCCTGTGGCAGCTCCGCAAGCTCGTGTTCGGGATCGGCGCCGCCGAACTGCTGTCGGCGGGCGCGATTCTCGGCACGGCCTTGTTCCTGTTCGGCGAGCATTCGACCGCCGCCGCCTATGGCCTCGGCATCGCGCTCGCCCTTTCCTCGACCGCGCTCGTGCTGCCGATCGCAGGCACGAAATCGGCGGTCGGCCGCGCGTCCTTCTCGATGCTGCTGTTCGAGGATCTGGCGCTCGTCCCGATCATCTTCATTCTCGCCGCGTTGTCCCCCGCTGCGTCGGGCGACAGCGCCGAGCTGTTGCTCACCACCCTGTGGCAGGGCGTCCTCGTCGTTGCCGCCTTGGCAATCGGCGGCTGGTTCCTGCTCCCGAAGATCTTCGCGCAGGCGGCGCGCGCCAAGGATCCCGAGCTGTTTCTCGCCGCAAGCCTGCTCGTCGTCATCGTCGCCGCGCTTGCGACCGCCGCGGTCGGCCTGTCGCCGATCGTCGGTGCGCTGCTGGCGGGCCTGATGATCGCCGAGACCGAATATCATGA
>PNJO01000137.1 GCA_013821905.1 Sphingopyxis sp.
GCCGATCGAATGAAAGGGCTGACCCGCGCGATCCCAGTCGCTGCCATGATCATAATCGGCCGAGCGCCGATAACCGAGGAAGCCGAGCACGGCGTCGTAGAAGGCGCGCGAGCGGACCTTATCAGTGACCGTCAGGTCGATGTGATGGACGAGCCCGCGCGCGCTCATGTCAGAGCACCGATCAGCGCGCAGAGGCCCGAGGCGGAAAGTGCCGGCCAGGCGATATGGCGGCCCCTGGTATAGACCGCATTGAAAACACCCGTCGCGAGCCACGCCGCGCCGATAGCGACGAGCAGGATTTTCGGCGTTCCCGGCCATGCGACGGCGGCCGCCGAAATCATCATCAGCACCGATGTCGCATGCCATGCAAAGCGGATGATCCGCCGCGTCAGCGGATCGGCGAGCGGGCCCGCTTCGCTGCGCAGCAACGGCACGATCAACCGTCGATAGCCGAGCGCCGAATGAACAATGGCCGTCGTCACCATGCAAGTGGCCGACAGCCAGAGCCAGATCACGCGCCGGCGCCGATCAGTTCGCGGCCGATCAGCATGCGGCGGATCTCGTTCGTCCCCGCGCCGATGTCGAGCAGCTTGGCATCGCGCCAATAACGCTCGACCGGCCAGTCCTTGGTATAGCCCGCGCCGCCCAATGCCTGGATCGCTTCGCCCGCGACCTTCACCGCATTCTCGCTCGCGAGCAGGATGCAGCCCGCCGCGTCGAAGCGCGTCGTCTGCCCCGTGTCGCAGGCCTTGGCGACGTTATAGACATAGGAGCGCGCCGACTGGAGCATGACATACATGTCGGCGACCTTTGCCTGCATCAGCTGGAACGATCCGATCGGCTTGCCGAACTGCTTGCGCTCGCGAACATAGGGAATGACCGTGTCGAGGCACGCCTGCATGATGCCGAGCTGGAGCCCGGCGAGCACGACGCGCTCATAGTCGAGCCCCGACATCAGCACCCCGACCCCACCATTTTCGGGACCCATCACCTGCTCTTCCGACACTTCGCAATCGGTGAAAACGAGTTCGGCGGTCGGCGAGCCGCGCATCCCGACCTTGTCGATCTTCTGCCCGATGCTGAACCCCGGCATGTCCTTTTCGATCAGGAAGGCGGTGATGCCGCGCGATCCTGCCTCGGGGTTCGTCTTGGCATAGACGACGAGCGTGTCGGCATAAGTGGCGTTGGTGATCCAGAATTTGGTGCCGTTCAGGACATAGCCGCCCTGAACCTTGTCGGCCTTGAGCTTCATCGAGACAACGTCGCTGCCTGCGCCGGCTTCGGACATCGCAAGGCTGCCGACATGTTCGCCGCTGATCAGCTTGGGGAGATATTTCGCCTTCTGTTCGGCATTGCCCCAGCGGCGGATCTGGTTGACGCAAAGGTTCGAATGCGCGCCGTAGGAGAGGCCGATCGCGGCGCTCGCGCGGCTGACTTCCTCGACCGCGATGACATGTTCGAGATAGCCGAGGCCGAGGCCGCCGAACTCTTCCTCGACGGTGATGCCGTGCAGGCCAAGTTCGCCCATCTGCGTCCAGAGTTCGTCGCGCGGGAACCAGTCCTCGGCATCGGCCTTGGCCGCCAGCGGCGCGATCTGTTCGTCGGCGAAGCGGGCGGTGGTGTCGCGGATCATGTCGGTGGTTTCGCCGAGCGCGAAATCGAAATCGGGGGTGGCGCGCATGGGCATCCCTTCGGTCAGGGGCGGAACATGCTGCGGTTGTGCCTCAAAGCATCTTCATATGAAAATTGAAACTTCACGCGTTTCAGCATAAATAGCATTTATGATAAAGCGTTCGCACATCCGGCAGTTTCTCGCGGTCGTCGACGCGGGCAGTTTTACGCGTGCCGCGCAGCAAATTCGCGTTACGCAGCCCGCCCTGTCGACCGGCGTCGCCGACCTCGAACGGCTGGTCGGCGCGCCGCTCTTCATCCGCAATCGTCGCCAGATCCGCCTCACCGAATCGGGCGGACGCTTCCTGCCGATCGCACGCGATCTCGAACGCGGCTTTCGCTCTGCAGACGGTTTCGGTCGCGCCGAGGAAAGCGACAGGCCCGTGCTCAAACTGGGCACGATCCGGTCGGTCCCCGGCGAGTTCTTTCAGGGCATAGCGGCGATGCTGTCGCGCGATTTCGCGCTGGAGATCGGCGAGAACAGCGAGTCCGAACTTCGCGCCGCGGTCCATGCCGGGCGTCTCAACATGGCGCTGCTGCCGCTCCGCTCGGGCGAACGCGATCCCAATGTCGTTCCGCTCTATGAAGAGCCGATGGTCATGTTCGTCGCTGCCGATCATCCGCTGGCGGGACAGGGCGAAGTCTCTCCCGAGGAACTGGCACCCGAAACGATGATCGCGCGCCGCTCGTGCGAATTTCTCGACGCGACGAGCCGCTTCTTCACCCGCCACCGCGTCCGTCCACGCTTTGCGCTGCGCAGCGAAAGCGACGAGCGTTGCCTGCGTATGGTCGCGGCGGGAGTGGGCATTACGACCGCGCCAGCCTCGCTCGCGATCGACGGGATCGTGTCGATCAAGGTCCGGGGCTATGACTTCCGCCGCGAGCTCGGCCTGCTGGCCGACCCCGCGTGGCTGGCGCAGCCCGACATGGAGCAGCGCTTTGCCCGCGCTCTTCCGGCGATTCAACGTGCCGCAGCTCAATGGCAGGAGGCGAAAGTCGATGGCTGAGCTTTCAAGTCTGGCTTGCAAGGCCGATAGGCCATACAGCTTGATCGCCCTCTGCGGGGGCGGCAAGGGCGGGGAATGACCGATACGCTGACCCATCTCGACCGGCTCGAGGCCGAGAGCATTCATATCATGCGCGAAGTGATGGCCGATGCGGCCAAGCCGGTGATGCTCTACAGCGTCGGCAAGGACAGCGCGGTGATGCTGCATCTGGCGCGCAAAGCCTTCTACCCGTCGCCGCCGCCGTTTCCGCTGCTGCACGTCGACACGACGTGGAAGTTCCGGGCGATGTACGAGCTCCGCGACCGCATGGCGGCCGAGAGCGGCATGGAATTGATCGTCTATCGGAACCCCGAGGCGAAGGAGCGCGGGATCAACCCGTTCGATCACGGCCCCTTGCACACCGACATGTGGAAGACCGAGGGGCTGAAGCAGGCGCTCGATCTACATGGCTTCGACGTCGCGTTCGGCGGGGCGCGCCGCGACGAGGAGAAGAGCCGGGCGAAGGAGCGCATCTTCTCGTTCCGCACGGCCACGCACGGCTGGGATCCGAAGCAGCAGCGGCCCGAGCTCTGGAACCTTTATAACGCCCGCAAGGCGAAGGGGGAGAGCATCCGTGTCTTTCCGATCTCGAACTGGACCGAGCTCGACATCTGGCAATATATTGCGCGCGAGAATATTCCGATCGTGCCGCTCTATTTTGCAGCGCCGCGGCCGACGGTGACGCGCGACGGCTTGCTGTTGATGGTCGATGACGAGCGCTTCCCGCTGCTGCCCGGTGAGACGCCGGTCGAGCGCTCGGTCCGCTTCCGCACCCTCGGTTGCTACCCGCTGACGGGTGCGGTCGAGAGCGAGGCCACGACGCTCTCCGAAGTCATCCAGGAAATGCTGCTGACGACGACCAGCGAGCGGCAGGGCCGCATCATCGACAAGGATGGCGGTGACGCCTCGATGGAAAAGAAGAAGCAGGAGGGGTATTTCTAAGATGACCGATCCTGTTTACGTCACCGACGCGCTGATCGCCGAGGATATCGACGCTTATCTTGCGGGGCATGAAAAAAAGTCGCTGCTGCGCTTCATCACCTGCGGTTCGGTCGACGACGGCAAGTCGACCCTCATCGGGCGTCTGCTCTACGACAGCAAGATGATCTTCGAAGACCAGCTCGCCGCGCTCGAAGCCGACAGCAAACGCGTCGGCACACAGGGGCAGGAGATCGACTTCGCGCTGCTCGTCGACGGCCTCGCCGCCGAGCGCGAGCAGGGGATCACGATCGACGTCGCCTATCGCTTTTTCACCACCGAGAAGCGCAAGTTCATCGTCGCCGACACGCCGGGGCACGAACAATATACGCGCAACATGGTCACCGGCGCCTCGACCGCCGACCTCGCCGTGATCCTGATCGACGCGCGCAAGGGGGTGCTCACGCAGACGCGGCGGCACAGCTTCCTCGCGCACCTGCTCGGAATCCGTCACATCGTGCTCGCGGTGAACAAGATGGACCTTGTCGGCTATGACAAGGCGGTGTTCGACCGCATCACGCTGGCCTATCGCGCTTTCGCGAGCGAGATCGGCATCACGCACTTCACCGCGATCCCGATCTCGGGCTTCAAGGGCGACAATATCACCGCGCTGTCGGAGAACACCCCCTGGTTCAAGGGGCCGGCGCTGATCGAGCATCTCGAGAATGTCGAGGTCGGCGGTGCCACCGACGAGGCAAAGCCATTCCGCCTGCCGGTGCAATGGGTGAACCGCCCGAACCTCGACTTCCGCGGCTTCGCGGGCCAGCTTGCGAGTGGCACGGTCAAGCCCGGCGATGCGGTGCGCATCCTGCCGAGTGGCAAGACGACGACGGTCAGCCGCATCGTCACCTTGGGCGGCGACCTGAACGAAGCCGTCGCGGGCCAGTCGGTGACGCTGACGCTCGCCGACGAGGTCGATTGCTCGCGCGGCGACGTGATCGCTACCGCCGACAATCCGCCCGAGACGGCCGACCAGTTCGAGGCCACGCTCGTCTGGATGGCCGACGAGGCGATGATCCCGGGGCGCGCTTATTGGCTGAAGCTCGCGACGCAGAGTGTGTCGGCGACCGTTCACGCCCCCAAATATGAGATCAACGTCAACACACTCGATCATCTGGCGGCGAAGACGCTCGACCTCAACGGCATCGGCGTCGTCGAGGTGTCGACCGACAAGCCGATCGTGTTCGAATCCTATGCCGATAACCACACGCTCGGCGGCTTCATCCTGATCGACAAGCTGACCAACGCGACGGTCGCGGCGGGGATGCTGCACTTCAGCCTGCGCCGCGCGCAGAATGTCCATTGGCAGGCGACCGACATCAGCCGCGACATGCGCGCGGACCTCAAGAACCAGAAGCCGGCGCTGCTCTGGTTCACCGGCCTGTCGGGATCGGGCAAGTCGACGATCGCCAACCTCGTCGAAAAGAAGCTGCACCGGATGAACCGCCACAGCTTCCTGCTCGACGGCGACAATGTGCGGCATGGGCTGAACCGCGATCTCGGCTTCACCGAGGCCGACCGGATCGAGAATATCCGCCGCGTCGGCGAGGTCGCAAAGCTGATGACCGATGCCGGGCTGATCGTCATCACCGCGTTCATCTCGCCGTTCCGGGCTGAGCGCGAGATGGTGCGCTCGATGCTGTCCGAGGGCGAGTTCCTAGAAATCTTCATCGACACCCCGCTCGCCGAAGCCGAGCGGCGCGACGTCAAAGGCCTCTACAAGAAGGCGCGCAGCGGCCAGCTCAAGAATTTCACCGGCATTGACAGCCCCTATGAGGCGCCCGAGAGCCCCGAAGTCCGCATCGACACGACGGCGATGACGCCCGAAGAAGCCGCGGACCTGATCATCGATCGCTTGCTGGGGTAAAATATGACTGCGGGGGAGACCGACGAAGAACTGGCCGAACGGCTCGCCACGGCGGCGGGTGCGATCCTGCTCGACCTGCAGGCGTCGGGCGAGTTTGCGGGAAAGGCGCTCGGCCAGGCCGGCGATGCCCGGGCCAATGCGATGTTGATGCACGAATTGCGCGCGGCGCGCCCGGACGACGCCATCCTGTCGGAGGAAGAAAAGGACAATGTCGTGCGGTGCGACCACAGTCGGGCGTGGATCGTCGATCCGCTCGACGGTACGCGCGAATATAGCGAGGAACGCAGCGACTGGGCGGTGCATGTCGCGCTTGCGGTCAAAGGCGTGCCAACGGTGGGGGCGGTGGCGCTGCCCGGTCTCGGGCTCACGCTGACGTCGGGGTCGCCGACGCCGCTGGCGTCAGCCAATACGCCGCTGAAAATGCTGGTCAGTCGCACCCGGCCCGCCGCCGAAGCAGTATATGTGGCCGAAAAGATGGGTGCCGAACTGCTCGCCATGGGCTCGGCAGGCGCGAAGGCGATGGCGGTGGTTCGCGGCGAGGCTGACATCTATCTCCACACCGGCGGGCAATATGAATGGGATAATTGTGCCCCCGCGGCGGTGGCGATTGCCGCCGGCCTGCATGTGAGCCGCGTCGACGGATCGCCGCTCGTCTATAATTGCGCGAATCCCTATCTTCCCGACCTGCTGATCTGCCGCAAGGAACTGGCCGAAGAGGTGCTGCGGCTTGCCGCGGAATATTCGCCCGACTGACTCGCCGGCCATTGCCAGCAGGGCCGCCGCCGCCTAATTCGGTTGCATCGAAAAACCGAACAACGGGAGACGCGCGATGACCGATTTGCCGACCACCAACACCGTCATGGTGACCCTGGTAAAGCCCGAGGGGCAGCTTGAGGTCTATTTCGAGCGCCGCCCGATGCCCGAGCCCAAGCCGCACGAGGTGCTGGTGAAGGTGCTGACGACGCCGATCAACCCGTCCGATCTCGGCCTGCTGTTCGGCGGAGCAGACATGTCGACCGCGCGCGCCTCGACCCGCGATGGGCTGCCGGCAATCACTGCCGATGTGCCGCCGGCGGGCATGCGCGCGATGGGCGGGCGCATCGGCGATGCGCTGGCGATCGGCAACGAGGGCTGCGGCGTCGTGGTCAAGGCCGGTGATTCGCCCGAGGCGCAGGCGCTGGTCGGCAAGACCGTCGCGCTGCTCGGCGGCGAGATGTACGCTGAATATCGCTGTCTGCCCGTGCAGATGACAATGGCGCTGCCCGACGGCACCGATCCGGTCGACGGCGCGTCCTGCTTCGTCAACCCGCTCACCAGTCTCGCCTTCACCGAAACGATGAAGGCGGAGGGGCATAGCGCGATCGTCCATACCGCCGCCGCGTCGAATCTCGGCCAGATGCTGGTCAAAATCTGTGCGAAGGACGGCATTCCACTGGTCAACATCGTGCGCAGCGAGGCGCAGGTCACGCTACTCGAGGATATCGGTGCGCAATATGTCGTCAACAGCAGCGACGAGGATTTCCACGACCGGCTGGTCGAAGCGATCGCCGAGACGGGCGCGACGATCGGTTTCGACGCGACGGGCGGCGGCAAGCTGTCGGGACAGATATTGACCGCGATGGAAGTCGCGGCGGTGAAGCGCATGACGACCTACAGCCGCTATGGTTCGGACACGTTCAAGCAGGTCTACATCTATGGCGCGCTCGACCTGTCGCCGACGGTTTTCTCCAGCCGGGCGGCGGGCCTGTCCTGGTCGCTGTCGGGCTTCCTGCTGACGCCTTTCCTGCAAAAAGCCGGGATGGAAGTCGTCGGGCGGATGCGCCAGCGCGTCGTCGACGAGCTGACGACGACCTTCAAGAGCCACTATAGTCACGAAATCTCGCTGGTCGATGCGCTGAACCTCGACACGGCGCACGCCTACAACGCCAAGCGCACAGGCGAGAAATATCTGATCCGTCCGCACGGCTGACGGCGGATCAGCCGCGTTTGTCGCGGAAGGCCTTTTCCTTGGCGGCGATGAACACGGCGCAGCCCTTCGGGTCGACGAATGCGCGTCGATGCGCCTTGGTCCGCGCCGCGCTTTTGGCGGCGAGCCCGAAGGATTTGGCCTGCGGCATCAGGAAGATGTCGCCCGGCAGGCTCTTGGGCCGTGCGAAGCTGGCTTCATAGTCGGCTGCT
>PNJO01000138.1 GCA_013821905.1 Sphingopyxis sp.
GCAGTTCATTGGGATCATGCGGTGGGGCAGGTGAGGGAAATTCGATCTTTTCCTCACCATTCCGGCGCCGGAGATAGGGGTGAACCATGTCGCCCTCGATCGGGCCGGGGCGGACAATCGCGACCTGCACGACGAGGTCGTAAAATTCACGCGGTCGCAGCCGCGGCAGCATGTTGATCTGGGCCCGGCTTTCGACCTGGAATACGCCGATGCTGTCGCCCCTGCACAGCATGTCGTAAACGGCGGGATCCTTGGCATCGATGTCGAGTTCCAGTGTCCGGTCGCCCAGCCCGTGCGCGCGCATCAGGTCGAAACATTTGCGGATGCAGGTCAGCATGCCGAGCGCGAGCACATCGACCTTCATCAGCCCGAGCGCGTCGATGTCATCCTTGTCCCATTCGATGAAGGTGCGGTCCTCCATGGCGGCATTGTGGATCGGCACCAGCTCGTCGAGCCGCCCCTCGGTGAGCACGAAGCCGCCGACATGCTGCGACAGATGGCGCGGAAAGGTCAGCAATTCGCCGACGAAGCGGTGCAGCCGCTCGACCTCGCCATTGTGCGGGTTGAGGCCTGCCTCGACGAGCCGCTCGACGGGCACTTCGTCGCCCCAGCTGCCCCAGCTCGTATCGGCGAGCCGCGCCGTCACATCCTCACTGAGACCGAGCGCCTTGCCGACCTCGCGGATCGTGCTGCGCGGACGGTAGTGGATGACCGTCGCGGCGATCGCCGCGCGATCGCGCGTGTAGCGGTCATAAATATACTGGATCACCTCCTCGCGTCGCTCATGCTCGAAATCGACGTCGATATCGGGCGGCTCGTCGCGCTCGGCCGACACGAAGCGCGAAAAGAGCAGGTCGTGCTGCATCGGATCGACCGATGTGACGCCGAGCAGGAAACAGACGATCGAATTGGCGGCCGAACCGCGCCCCTGGCAGAGGATCGGCGGGGCCTGCGCGCGCGCGAAGCGGACGAGATCGTAAACGGTCAGGAAATAATAGACGTAGCTGCGATGCCGGATCAGCCGGAGTTCGTTACCGATCAGCGCGCGAACCTTGGGGGGCAGGGGAAGGCCGTAACGTTTCTCCGCCGCCGTTTTCACCAGATGATGGAGATAGTTGAACGGCTTCCACCCCGGCGGCACCGGCTCGTGCGGATATTCGTAGCGCAGATCTTCGAGGTCGAACCGGATACGGGAGAGCAGCTTGGCGCTTGCATCGATCGCCCGCGGGTCCTGCGCAAACAGCCGTTTCATTTCGGAAGGCGATTTCAGGTGGCGTTCGGCATTGGCGCGGAGGAGCTTGCCGGCTTTCGGAATGGTGACGCCTTCGCGAATGCAGGTGATGATATCGTGGAGGGGGCGCTGCGCAGCCGTCGCATATAAGGCGTCATTGGTTGCGAGCAGGGGCGTATTTGCTGCGGCCGACAGGCGTTGGAGCCCGGCCAGCCGCCGCGCGTCGTCGCCCGATTGCGGCATCGTCGCCGCCAGCCAAACCGATTTCGGGCGCGCGCGTTTGAGCGTGCGCAGCAGCGCTGCGTCGCCGTCCATCGCGATCAGCAGCAGACCCTCGCAATGGTCGAGAAGATCGCCCAGTCCGAGGATGCAGCCGCCCTTTTCGGCACGGAGATTACCGGTCGAAAGAAGGCGGGTGAGCCGGCCCCAGCCATGCCGGTCGACGGGATAGGCGACGATGTCCGGTGTGCCATCGGCGAAGACGAGCCTCGCCCCGACCACCAGCCGGAACCCCGCTACCCTGCCGGGATTCCGGACCCGCTGCTCTTTCAGATAGGCCCAGGCCCGCACCACCCCCGCGACGCTGTTCCTGTCGGCGATGCCGATGCCGGTCATGCCGAGGTCGATCGCGCGCGCGACCATCTCGGCGGGGTGCGAGGCGCCGCGCAGGAAGCTGTAGTTGGTTGCGGCGACCAGTTCGGCAAAACCGGTTTCGGGGCCGGTTTCGGGCGCGTCTGCGTTCATGCAAAGACCCCGTGGATATACCAGCGCGGGTCGGGCTTTTCATCGTAGAGGCCGTGGCGGAAGAGCCAGAAGCGGCGCCCCTGCGCGTCCTCGACACGGTAATAGTCGCGCGTCAGCCCGCCATTGTCGCGGCGGCGCCACCATTCGGCGGCGATGCGTTCGGGGCCTTCGTAGCGGCGCACCGCATGAAAGGCGCGGCGCCAGCGAAAGCGTTGCGGCGGGCCGTCGGGGACCTCGGCGATCACCTCGATCGGCTGCGGCGGATCGAACAGGTGAAAGGGCCGCGTCGGCGGTTCTCCGGGTTCGGGGGCTTGCCACGGCAGGGGTTCGGGGGCGTCGATCGCGGGCAGTTCGAGCTGCGCCTGTTCGGGGATATGCGTGTCGGCGGGGCGGAAGCGCCGCACTCGGTGTCGTCCAAGCCGCGTCGCGAGCCGGTCGGCGAGCTCGTCCATCGCGGCGCCTTCGTTCGCCGCGCGTGCCGCGCCGCCCTCGAGCTTGAGCTGGCTCGCGCCGAGCGTCTCAAGCCGCGGCACCGCAAGGCGGATCATGTCGAAGCCGAACCCGGGGTCGAGCGGGTCGGCGAGGCTGTCCATGCGTTCGGCGAAGAGACGCATGACGAGATCCGCGTCGCGCGTCGGGTGACCGGTTTCGATCGCGATCGTCCGTGCGAGGCCGTCGCAGCGAAAGAAGGTCGCGCGGAAATGGCGCCCGCCCTTGCCGCGTTCGGCGAGTTCCGCGATCGTTTCGCCGGCCAGTTCGGCAAGGATCCTGGTCGCGTGCGCGCTGCTGCCGATCGGCTCGGCGAAGCGGCGTTCGGCGGCGACCGGCGGCGTCGCGACGCGCGGGTCGAGCGGGCTCGGCGCATCGCCGAGGATCCGGCGCAGCGCCATCGCGGCGTCGGCGCCGAAGCGCGCGGCGAGGTTCGCCATCGGGCGGCTCGCGAGGTCGCCGATCGTCTTCAGTCCGGCACGGACGAGCGCCGTCGTCGCTTCGGCTTCGAGTTCGAGCGCGGCGACGGGCAGGCGGCGGATCGCGCCGGCTTCATCGGGCGCGGGGCGTGCCGGATAGCGCGCCAGCGCGCGCGCGGCGTCGGCGGTCGGGCCGAGCGCGTGACGCAGCGTCATGCCGAGCCGCGACAGGCGCATCTCGACATCGGCGACCAGTCCCGCCTCGCCGGCGAAGAGATGCGCGGCGCCGGCGATGTCGAGGATCAGCCCGTCGGGGGCGTCGAGCGCGACGAGCGGCGTGTAGCGCGCGCAACCCTGCGCGAGCCGGTCGAGCCATTGCTGGTCGAGCACCGGATCGTGCGGTACCACGGCGAGTTCGCCGGCCTGCGCCCGCGCATCGGCGAGCGGCATGCCGGGGCGCAGCCCTGCCGCGAGCGCCGCCGGATCGACGCTCGCGAGACGCATCGCGCCGCGCTGCTTCTCGGCAAAAACGAGCGGCGCTTCAGGCGGCAGCGGCACCGTGCGAAGCCACCGCTCGGCGGGCAGGAAGGGGAAGAAGAGCGCCAGATAGCGCCGCGTCGCCGGCATCGGGCCCGAAGCATTTTTCGTCATGGTTCCAGTCCAGTCGCCAGCGCGTCCCCGCGGGGCCGCCGCGCCAGCGCAGCAGTTCGAGGTCGAAGGCGGGGGCGCCGGGGGCGTTGGCCTCGAGCGCGCGCGAGGGGGCGGCCGCGATGCTCCAGCGCGTTTCGGCGACGCTGGGCGCCGGGGCGGCGGCCAGGCGAAGCATCAGCAGCGTCGTCCCCGCGTCGCGCGCGCCGAGCGTAAGGCGGCGGCCCGCGGTCAGGTCGAGCAGCGGGAATTGGCCCCAGCTTTCGACGATCACCGCCGCCGATCCCGCACAGCGGATCGCATCGTTCGCGCAGGCGAGCAGCATTTTGGGGTCGGCCGTCTCGACGAGCAGCAGCCGGTCGGGATCGCCGCCGAGTTCGGCGATGCCGGGCGCATGGATATGGCCGCCGCGCTTGCCGGCGTCGCTGGTGCGCAGCCAGATCAGCGGCGCCTTTCCCGGGGTGCGGAGCGCGATCAGCGCGGCGAAGGCGGCGGCGCTCGTTGCATCGAGCGCATCGGCAGCGAAAAACTCATGGGTGCGTCCGACCGCGAGTCCGCCACCCAGCGCCGCGTCGAAGGGCGCGTGGCCGCTCGCCAGCCAGCCGGCGGACTGGCGGCTTTCGGGACCGCCACTGGCGGCTATCCGGGCGACGCGTTGGCGCAGCCCGGCGAGTGGGTGAGACGACTCGCGCATCTTTTGTTCCTGATATGTTCCATTAGCGCGCGAGCGAGGGCGATTGTCAAGACGAGTCGGATTTTCTCTTTCGTCACCCCGGACCTGATCGGCGATTATCCCCTTCGCACATGTCAGTGTTCCCCGGCGAAAGCCGGGGTCCATGTCCCTTAGCGCCGAGCCATCTGGGCCCCGGCTTTCGCCGGGGAACACGAAAATGCCTGTCCCAACGGATAATCGCCGACTTGATCCGGCATCCATTCTACGGATGAAGCATGGACCCCGGATCAAGTCCGGGGTGACGAAGCTATTGGGGTGAAGGCGCGGTCGAGCCCGCATTACTGTCGCCGCCGAGCGCGCGGAACAGCGCGATCCGCGTGCTGACGAGCAGCAACTGCGTTCCGATCTCGCTCCGCCGCGCCGCATAGAGGCTGCGCTGTGCGTCGAGGCTCGACAGGAAGCTGTCGACCCCGCCCTTGTAGCGCGCGTCGGTCAGCGTCGCGGTGTCGGCCGCGGCCGCGCTGTTCGCGGCGGCGGCGCGGACGCGTTCCGAAATCGTGCCCTGCACCGCAAGCGCGTCGGCGACTTCGCGAAAGGCGGTCTGGATCGCGCTTTCATAATTTGCGAGTGCGGCATCGCGCTGTGCCTCGCTGACCGCGACGCCCGCGCGGCGGCCGCCGGCGTCGAAGATCGTCGCCGTCGCGTCGCCGCCCGCCGACCAATTGAACGACCCGCTGTCGAACAGGCTGGACAGCGCGTTGCTCGCAAAGCCGAGCAGCCCGGTGAGCGAGATCGACGGGAACAGCCGCGCGCGCGCGACGCCGATATCGGCGTTGGCGGCACGCAGGCCATATTCGGCCTCGATCACGTCGGGACGGCGCAGCAGGATTTCGGAGCTGACCCCGGCGGGCAGCGCGACGACCGAGGGCGTGACCTCGGTCAGGCTGGCGGGCAGCAGCGCGCGGTCGATATCGCCGCCGACAAGCAGGCGGATCAGATTCTCGTCCTGCGCCAGCGCGGTCTTTTGCTGCGCGATCGAATCCTCGGCGGTGGCGAGAATCTGCTCGGCCTGGCGCAGGTCGGTGCGCGGCGCGACGCCGCCGTCGAGGCGCGCTTTGGTGAGGCGCACGCTTTCGCGCGCATTGGCGGCGGTATCCTCGGCGATTTGGAGCAGGTCGCGGTCGGCGCCATAGGTCGCCCAGGCGTCGGCGAGATTGGCGATCAGCGCGAGGCGCACGGTGCGCGACGCCGCCTCGGTGCCGAGCGCGCGATTGCGGTCGGCCTCGGTCGCATTGGCGAGGCGGCCGAACAGGTCGAGCTCGAAACCGGTGATGCCGCCGCGCAGCGAGAAGTCGCCGCTGCCGTTTCCGGGACCGCTATCCGAATAGCCCGCGCCGCCGCTGACGCCGAGTTCGGGGAACTGCGCCGAGCGCGTGACGCGCACCTGCGCGCGCGCCGCGGCGACATTGGCATAGGCGACGCGGAGGTCGCGGTTGTTGACGAGCGCCTGTTCGGTGAGCGCCTGGAGCCGCGGGTCGGTGAAGACGCTCTTGTAGGAGAGGATCGGCAGCGCCGCCTCGCTCGCGAGCAGATAGGCGTCGCCGACGGGCCAGCTTTGCGGAACGGGCGGGGCGGGCAGCACCGTCTTCGGCGCGAGCGAACAGCCGGCGAGCGCGAGCGTGCCCGCGAGGAGGAGCGCGCGGACGGCGATCATGCCGGTACCTCGGCCGCGCCCGTGCCGTCGTCCTTCTTCTTGCCGAAGCGCGCGCGCGCCGCCGCAAGACCGTCGCGCACGCCGCGGCGGACGAGCACGAAGAAGAGCGGGATGAAAAAGATCGCGAGGAAAGCCGCCGTGAGCATCCCGCCGATCACCGAGGTGCCGATCGCGACGCGGCTGTTCGCGCCCGCGCCGGTCGCGATCGCGAGCGGCAGCACGCCGAAGATGAAGGCAAAGCTCGTCATCAGGATCGGGCGCAGGCGGATGCGCGCGGCCTCGACCGCGGCTTCGATCACGCGCTTGCCCTTTTTCTCTTCCTGCTCGGCGAATTCGATCATCAGGATCGCATTTTTCGCCGCGAGCCCCATCGTCGTGAGCAGGCCGATCTGCAGATAGACGTCATTCTCGAGCCCGCGCAGATTGACCGCGAACACCGCGCCGACCAGCCCCAGCGGAATGACGAGCAGCACCGCGAGCGGGATCGACCAGCTTTCGTAGAGCGCGGCGAGACAGAGGAAGACGACGAGCAGCGACAGGCCGTAGAGCAAAGGCGCCTGCCCCGAGGAGAGGCGCTCCTGGTAGGAGGAGCCCGACCAGGCGACGCTGGTGCCCGGGATTTCGCCCGCCATGCGTTCCATCTCGTCCATCGCCTCGCCCGAGCTGGTGCCGGGCGCGGGCTGGCCCGCGATCTCGAAGGCGGGCACGCCCTGGAAGCGCGAGCTGCTGCTCGGCGTCGTCGACCAGCCGACCTTGGCAAAGGCCGAGAAGGGCGACATTTCGCCGTCGCCCGAGCGGACATACCATTGGCCGAGGTCCTCGGGTTTCGCGCGATAGGGGGCGTCCCCCTGGACATAGACGCGCTTGACGCGTCCCTTGTCGATGAAGTCGTTGACGTAGCGCCCGCCCCACGCCGTCGCGAGCGTCGTGTTCACGTCGCTGTTGCTGATGCCATAGGCGGTGAGCCGCTGGGTATCGACGTCGATCTTGAGTGTCGCGACGTCGGGCAGGTCGGACAGGCGCACCGAGGTCAGCTTGGGATTGGCGTTCGCCATCGCGAGCAGCCGCTCGCGCGCGGCGACGAACTCGTCGCGGCTCATCCCGCTGCGGTTCTGGAACTGCATGGTGAAGCCCGACGAATCGCCGAGCCCGCGCACCGCGCCCGGAACGAGCGCGAAGATCTGCGCATCGCGGAGGCCGCTCAGCGCCTTGCGCGCGCGTTCGGCGATCGCGTCGGCGGTATTTTCCTGGCCCGGCCGGTCGTCCCAGTGCGTCAGGTTGACGAAGCCCTGCCCGGTGTTCTGACCCGCCGCCGCGCCGCCGCCGCCGGCGATCAGGAACAGGGCCTGCGTGTTCGCCTTTTCCTCGGTCAGCATATATTTTTCGATTTCGTCGCGCACTGCGAGCGTGCGCGCCTGCGTCGCCCCGGCGGGAAGGCGGAACTGCACCTGGACGCGCCCCTGGTCCTCATTGGGGAGGAAGCCGCTCGGCAGGCGCAGAAAGAGCAGGACGAGCGCAACGAGCAACAGGGCGTAGATGCCGAGGAACAGCCATTTGCGGTCGACGACCTTGGTGACGCTGCCGACATAGCGTTCGACCGCGTGGTCGAAGCGCGTGTTGAAGCCGTTTTTCGCGCGTTCGAGGAAGGCATGGACGCGCGGGAAGCGCCCGCCCCCCGACGCGTCATCGCCGTGACTCTTCGGCTTGAGCAGCGTCGAGGTCAGCGCGGGGCTCAGGATCAGTGCGACGAGCACCGACAGCGCCATC
>PNJO01000139.1 GCA_013821905.1 Sphingopyxis sp.
GACCGCGCACCATCACGCTGTAATGGCTCGCGACGACGCGCGCCGCGCCCAGCCCCGCGGTCGGCCCGAGCGCGAGCGCGACCACCGGCACGGTGTCGAGATTGGCGATGATCTGGTCCCAGCCGGGCACGTGCGGGATATAGGTATAGCCCATATCCTCGAGCGTCTTGACCGACCCGCCGCCGCCGGTGCCGTCGATCATGCGGATCAGCGGCAGGCGATATTCGTGCGCCATCGCCTCGCACTGGACGAATTTGCGGTGCAGCGCCGCGTCGGCCGCGCCGCCGCGCACGGTGAAATCGTCGGCCGAGGCGACGACCGGCCGGCCGTCGATATTCGCGCGCCCGAAGATGAAGTTGGATGCGGCCAGGTCTTCGAGTTCGCCATCGTCGCCGTAACGCCCGCGCCCCGCGATCTTGCCGATCTCGCGAAAGCTCCCCGCATCGACGATCCCCGCAAGCCGCGCCCGCGCGTCCATCTTGCCGCGGCTGTGCTGCCGCGCCACCTTCTCTTCCCCGCCCATCTTCTCGGCCATCGCGCGGCGCTGCCCGAGCTCGTCGATCTCTTTTTTCCAGCTCATGCGGCAAAGGCTATCTTACGTTGACGGAAACGTCATGCCATATTCGCGCGAAACGGAACGGGAGAGAATGATGACCGACAGCAACCTCGCGGGGCGCGTCGCGCTCGTCACCGGCGCCTCGCGCGGCATCGGGCGCGGCATCGCGCTGGCGCTGGCAGAGGCGGGCGCCGATATCGCGGTGAACTACACCCGCGGCGAGGAAGCCGCCGCCGAGACCGTCGCCGCGATCGCGGCGCTCGGCCGCAAGGCGAAGGCCTATCAGGCGTCGGTCACCGACGAGGCCGCCTGCGCGGCGATGATCGCCACAGTCGAGGCCGATTTCGGCCCGATGTCGATCCTGATCAACAATGCCGGCATCGCGAGCCGCGGGCTCCCGGTGGCCGACACCGATCCCGCCGAAGTCGACCGGCTCTTCGCCGTCCACGCCGCCGGCCCGCACCGTCTGTCGCGCCTCGCGCTGCCGCAGCTGCGCACCCACAAGCGCAGCGACATCATCGTCATTTCGAGCATCGCGACCTATATGAACTCGCCGAACGGCGCGCCCTACACGATGGCGAAGGCCGCGGGCGAAGCCTTCGCGCTGACCCTCGCCAGGGAGGAACTGAGGAACGGCGTCCGCGTCAACATCGTCGCCCCCGCGCTCACCGTCAGCGACATGGGCGAGAAACTCTCGCGCGCGGTGACCGGCAACGACGACATCCACCATCTCGACGCCAGAATGCCCTTCGTCCGCGTCGCCGTCCCCGCCGACGTCGCGGCGGCCGTGCTATGGTTCGTCAGCGATGCGAACAGCTATTGCTCGGGGCAGAAACTCAACATCGACGGCGCGGGACAGGCGACGTTCCGCTAGGGTCCTATCCTCCCTGTCGCGAAGCGATGGGGAGGGGGACCGCTTGCGAAGCAAGTGGTGGAGGGGCCGCGACGTCGCGTCATTCGTCCCTCCGTCAGCGCTCCGCGCTGCCGCCTCCCCATCGCTGGGCGACAGGGAGGATATTTGCTCCATATCCTCCTCCCCCAAGCCGAGCAGGAAAGCTACAGCCCCTCCCATGCGCCCCGATTCGCCCTCCCCCGTCACGCCCTTCCTGATCGCCTGCGCGGGGATCGCGACCTTTTCGGCGATGGATGTGCTGATGAAGGGGCTGTCGATCGACATCGGCGCCTATAATGCGGTGCTGTGGCGCACCGGCACCGGGACGCTGGTCAGCGGCCTGCTCTATCTCGCGACGCGTCCCAGATGGCCCGACCGGCCGACGATGCGGATCCACGCGTGGCGATCGCTTTTCGTCGCGGGCATGGCGCTCAGCTTCTTCTGGGCGCTCGCGCGGCTGCCGATGGCGGAGGCGATCGCGCTCGCTTTCGTCGCGCCGCTGATGGCGCTCTACATGGCCGCGATCTTCCTTGGCGAGAAGATCGGCCCGCGCTCGATCGCCGCGTCGCTGCTCGGGCTCGCGGGGGTGATCGTCATCGTCGCGGGCAAGCTCGGCGGCAGCGCCTATTCCGACGAGGCGCTGCTCGCAGTCGGCGCGGTGTTCCTGTCGGCGGTCTTCTACGCCTATAACCTCATCCTCGCGCGGCGGCAGGCGAAGATGGCCGAGCCGATGGAGATCGCCTTCTTCCAGAATTTCTTCGTCGCCGCGATCCTGGCGCTGGGCGCGCCCTGGTTCCTGGCCGTGCCCGCCGCGGACCAGGCGCCGAACATCCTCGGCGCCGCGGTCCTCGCCACGACCTCGCTGCTGCTGCTGAGCTGGGCCTATGCCCGCGCCGAGACGCAGATCCTCGCGACGACCGAATATACCGGCTTCCTGTGGGCGATGCTGTTCGGCTGGTTCTTCTTCGACGAAGCGGTGACGCTGCCGACGCTCGCCGGCGCGGCGCTGATCGTCGTCGCCTGTCTGATCGTCGCGCGCAAGGCGCCGCATGGCGATCCGGTCGAGCCGGCGGCAGCCTAAGAAAATTTCACCAAAAAATCACACCGCCGCGCGCGAAAGCCGGTCGTTGATCGCCGCCCCCAACCCCTCGAACGGGATCGCGGCCACCGCAATTTTCGCTTTCGCGCTCGCCGCCCCCGCGTGCAGCGCGTCGAACAGGCGCGCCGCCGCTTCGGTCAAGTCGCCTGCATCGCTGAGGCTATAGTCGCCCCGCACCGCCCCGAACCCGATCCCGAATTCCTCGTCGGCAAAATCGCTCGCCCCCAGCCGCACCGGCTTGCCCGGCGCATAATGGCTCGCAAGCATCCCCGGCGCTACGATCTCCGATCCTTCGACGCCCGTCACCGCCAGCCCGCTCGCCTCGTGCAGCATGTCCGCCGTTACCGGACCCGGCCGCAAGATTTCGATCGCGCCATGCTTCACGCGCGCGATCGTCGATTCGACCCCCGCGCGCGTCGGCCCGTCGTCGATCACCAGCGCGATCCGGCCGTCGAGGCTGGCGAGCACATGCTCGGCCCGGGTCGGACTGACCCGTCCGCTCGCATTGGCGCTCGGCGCCGCGAGCGGCGCGCCGGTCGCGGCGAGCAGCGCCTGCATCGCGCGATGCCCCGGCACCCGGAGCGCGATCGTGTCGAGCCCCGCCGTCGCGATGCTCGCCACCGGACAATCGGCGGTGCGCGGCACGACCAACGTCAGCGGCCCGGGCCAGAAACGCGCCGCCAGCGCCCGCTCGATATCGCCGAACACCCCCAGCCGCGCGGCGGCGGCAAGGTCGGGCACATGCACGATCAGCGGATTGAAATCGGGGCGTCCCTTCGCGGCATAGATGCGCGCGACCGCCTGCGGATTACGCGCGTCGGCGGCGAGGCCATAGACCGTCTCGGTCGGCACCGCGACGGGGCACCCCGCAGCGACGAGCGCCGCCGCCTCCTCAATAGCTTCGCTATCGAAGCGCGATGATAATGTGGTCTTTGAGCCTTCGGCCATGCCGCGCTATAGCGCCCGCACAACAAGATTCACCAGCAAAGTCGGGACGAGATGACCTACACGCCGCCAACCACCGAACAGCTTTTCGTCCTCGGCCATATTGCGCGCATCGACGCGATGGCCGCCCACGACAAATATGCCGCCGCGACCCCCGACATGGTCGAGGCGATCGTCACCGGCATCGGCGACTTCGCGGCCGAGGTTTACGCGCCCTTGAACCGCGTCGGCGACGTCACCAATCCGAAATGGCAGGACGGCAAGGTCACCATGCCCCCGGGGTTCAGGGAGGCGTATCGGCAGTTCGTCGAGGCGGGCTGGGGCAGCCTCGACGGCCCGTCCGAATATGGCGGGCAGGACCTGCCCTTCACCCTCGCGACCGTCGTGATCGAGGCGCTCGGCACCGCCGACATGGGCTTCACCCTCTGCAGCATCCTGACCCCGGGCGCGATCCACGCGCTGATGGCCTATGGCACCGAGGACCAGCGCCAGACGTGGCTCCCCAAGCTGGTCACCGGCGAGTGGAACGGCACGATGAACCTGACCGAGCCCGCCGCGGGCAGCGACGTCGGCGCGCTGCGCTCGACCGCCGAGAAGGTCACCGAGGGACCGAATGCGGGCCTCTACAGGATCAAGGGCCAGAAGATCTTCATCACCTTCGGCGAGCATGACCTCACCGACAATATCGTCCACCTCGTCCTCGCGCGCACCCCCGGCGCGCCCGAGGGGACGCGCGGAATCTCGCTCTTCCTCGTCCCCAAATACCGCCTCGACGCGGACGGCAATCCGACGATCTCGAACGGCGTCCACTGCGCGTCGATCGAGCATAAGCTCGGCATTCACGGCTCGCCGACCGCCGTCATGGTCTATGGCGAGGGCGAGGATTGCCTTGGCGAGATCGTCGGCGACGAGATGGGCGGCATGAAGGCGATGTTCGTGATGATGAACAACGCGCGCCTGATGGTCGGCTGTCAGGGCGTCCAGATCGCCGAACGCGCGCTGCAACAGGCGCAGCGCTACGCCGCCGAGCGCGTCCAGTCGTCGCTCGCGGGCTCGCCCGACCGCACCCCCGTGACCATCGCGCATCACCCCGACGTCAAGCGGATGCTCTGGCGGATGCGCGCGCAGACCGAGGCGGCGCGCGCACTGATCTATTACGCGTCGGCGCAGACCGATTTCGGCAAGCTCGGCGACGAAGCCGCGGCGCTCCGCGCCGACGTCCTCATTCCGCTGGCAAAGGCGCACGCAACCGATATCGGCTGCGAGGTCGCCAGCCTCGGCGTACAGGTCCACGGCGGCATGGGTTTCATCGAGGAAACCGGCGCCGCGCAGCATTATCGCGACGCGCGCATCGCCCCGATCTACGAAGGCACCAACGGCATCCAGGCCGCCGACCTCGTCGGGCGCAAGCTCGGCCTCGCGGGCGGCGACGGGGTGCGTAGCCTGATCGACGATATCGCGCATGGCGCCGCCGATTTCCCCGAGCTGCAGCAGCTCGCCGATGCTTGCCGCGCAGTCACCGACTGGATGGCTTCGGCGGGCACCGCCGACCGGCTCGCGGGCAGCTATCCCTATCTCACCATGCTGGCGACCGCGACCTGCGGCTGGCTGATGGCGGTGCAGAACAAGGCGGCGCGCGTCGCGCTCGACGAGGGCAGCGGCGACACCGCCTTCCTCGAGGCGAAGATCGCCTCGACGCGCTTCTACCTGCAGCAGATTGTCCCCGCGGCGACCGGCCTGGCGGCGTCGGCGCTCGCCGGCGACGCGGCGCTCGAACCGCTGCCCGCCATCGCCTGAAACAAAGGGAATCCGCCGATTTGCACCGGACCGCGCGGCGCCGCGGTCCACGCATGATTAACGCGATGATAACCAACTGAGGCTAGGCAGTTTCCGCAATCTTGCGGAGACGTGCGTGCTGAAGCTCGGGCAAAAGATGATCGTCAGCTGGCGCACGCTCGGCCTGGTGCTGCTGCTCTGCGTCGCCGTCGGCATCAGCGGCGCGGGCGAGCTTCCCGACCGCATGATCGCCAGCATAACCAGCCGTTTCGCCTATCGCGACGTGACGGGCGACATCGTCGTCGTCGGCGTCGACGACAAGACGCTCGCCGCATCGCGCGGCGGCGAGTTCACCCGCAAGGACCATGCCGCGCTGATCCGCGCCGTCCATCGTGCCCGGCCGAAGCGGCTGTTCATCGACTTCGACTATGAGCGCCCCGACAGCAATGGCGGGCTTGCCAGCATCACCGCCGCGGTGCGCGCCATGGGCAAGGATGTGGTGCTCGGCGTGCCGACTCGATCGGTCCCCGGCTCCGATCGCGTGATCACCATCTTCCCCGATCCGACTTTCGGCAATCAGGCCACCCGCGCCAGCATCGCCTGGGAATATCAGATCTGGCAGGTCTGGGACGTGCCGCTGATGTACGAGGCCGAAGGGCGATTGCTTCCCAGCTTTGCGGCCGTTCTGGCGAACAAGCGCGGCGACCGGCCCGAAGACTTCCGGATCGATTTTTCGTACCGGATGGAAAGCATCAAGCAATATAGTGCCATCGACGTGATGAACGGCACGGTCGGCGCGCGCGAATTGCAGGGCAAGGACATCATCTTCGCGCCCACCGCGTCGCGCCTGTTCGACCGGCACTATCTGCCCGGCCACGACATGGTGCCCGGCGCCTATATCCACCTGATCGCCGGCGAAACGCTCCGGCGCGGCACGCCGGTCAACCTCGGCTGGTTCCCGCCGCTCGCGCTTGTCCTCCTGATCGTCATGCCGCTGCTGCTGACGGGGCGCAGCCGGGCATTCAATTTCCTCTGCCTCGGGACCGCGGTCGCGCTGGTCGCGGTCAAGGTCGTGCTCGCTTCGCAGCTGATCACGATTTCGCTGGGGGTCAGCCTGTTCTTCCTCGCGGCGATGAGCGCCAATGTGGCCCGCAAACGCCGCCGGAGTTCGGCGCAGCGCGAAAACCCGATATCCGGCCTCCCCAATTTCGAGGCGCTGCGTTCGCAGCAGCCCTTCGGCAGCGCGACGGTGATCGCCGCGAAGGTCGTCAATTTCGACGATCTGGCGGCGTTCATCCCCGGCGACGGCATCGGCAAGCTCGTCGAACAGGTTACCCGCCGCCTCCAGCTCGCATCGCAGGGCACGACGCTGCACCACGATCTCGACGGCACCTTCGCGTGGCTCGTTCCCTATTATCAGCACAGCCAGATCGAGAGCCAGCTAGCGGGCCTTGCCGCGCTGTTCAACGCGCCGCTGACGATCGGCGAACTGCGCGTCGACGTTGCCATTGCCTTCGGGGTGAACGACGAGTTCGAGGGATCGAACGCGCAGCGCCTCGCCGCCGCGCTCGTCGCCGCCGAACGCGCGATCCGCACGCGCGCGCTGTGGACCAAATATACCTCGCGCCAGAAAGAGGATGCCGGCTGGCAGCTCAGCTTCCACTCGCAGCTCGAGGACGCGCTGACCGGCGGCGACATCTGGGTCGCCTTCCAGCCGCAATATGAAATCGCGACGCGCAAGCTCGTGGGTGTCGAGGCGCTGGTGCGCTGGACGCACCCGACGCGCGGCCCGATCCCGCCCGACGAGTTCATCGTCCAGGCCGAAAAGAGCCAGGACATCTATCGCCTGACCCTGTTCGTGATGGATCAGGCGATCCGTTCGGCGGCGCAGCTTCACGCGCGCGGGCTCGACGTCAACATGTCGGTCAACCTGTCGGCGACGCTGCTCGACCACAGCGACCTCGTCGGCACGATCCGTGTCATGCTGACCGCGCACCATTTGCCCGCCGAACTGCTGACGGTCGAGATCACCGAAACCGCGCAGATCGAAAACAGCCGCCAGGCCCGCCAGACCCTCGCGCAGATCCGTCGCGCGGGCATCCGCCTGTCGATCGACGATTATGGCACCGGCCAGTCGAACCTTGAATATCTGACCGAGATCGAGGCCGACGAGATCAAGATCGACAAGCGATTCGTGATGACCATGCGCGATTCGCAACGGAACCTCGAAGTCGTTAAATCGACGATCGAATTGGCCCACCGCCTGGGCGCCGTCGCGGTCGCCGAAGGCATCGAGGACGCCGAAACCATGGCCCTGCTGCGCGACCTCGGTTGCGATGTTGGGCAGGGTTATCATCTTGGAAAACCGCAATTGTTTTCCGA
>PNJO01000140.1 GCA_013821905.1 Sphingopyxis sp.
GGCACGCCGTCGAGCAGGATCTGCCCTGCCTGCGGATCGTAGAAGCGTTCGGCGAGCTGGAAGAGCGTCGATTTGCCCGCGCCCGAGGGGCCGACGATCGCCACCGTCTCGCGCGGGCGGATAGCAAGGCTGAAATCGTGGAGCGCCGGCGCGTCGGGGCGCGTCGGATAGCGGAATTCGACGCGCGCGAACTCGAGCGTGCCGACCGGCGGGTCGGGGAAGCGCCGCGGCTGCGCGGGCGGCGCGATGCTGGGTTCGGCGTTGAGCAGTTCGCTGAGCCGCTCGGCGGCGCCCGCAGCGCGCAGCAGGTCGCCATAGACTTCGGTGAGCGCGCCGAAGGCGCCCGCGACGAGCCCGCCGGTGAGCACGAAGGCGGCGATCGTGCCGCCCGTGATCGTGCCCGCGGCGACGCCCGCGGCGCCGTACCAGAGCAGGGTCGTGATCGCGCCGAAGAGCAGCCCGATGACGATCGCGGTCATCACCGCGCGGAGGCGGATGCGACGCTTCGCCGTCGCGAAATTATTCTCGACTGCGCGGGTGAAGCGGTCGGCCTCGCGGCTCTCCTGTCCGAACGCCTGGACGATCTTCATCGCGCCGAGCTGTTCCGACGTGGTCGCGCCGATGTCGGCGACGCGATCCTGGCTCGATCGCGAGACATTCTGCAGCTTTCGCCCGAGCAGCACGATCGGCATGATGATCACCGGAATGCCGATCAATATGCCCGCGGTGAGTTTGGGCGACAGCGAGAAGAGATAGGCGATGCCGCCGATGCCCATCACCGTGTTGCGAAGCGCGACCGACACGGTCGTGCCGACGACCTGTTCGATGATCGTCGTGTCGGACGTCATCCGCGAGGCGATTTCGGAGGGGCGGTTTTCCTCGAAGAAGCCGGGGGCGAGGCGCAGCAGGTTGCGCTGTACCGCCTGGCGGATATCGGCGACGGTGCGCTCGCCGAGCCAGCTCACGAAATAGAAGCGCAGCGCGGTCGCGAGCGCCAGCACGACGACGATCACATAGAAGAAGCGGAAATGCGGCGCGACGTCGCCACCGCCGGCGACGAAGCCCGAATCGATCATTTCCTTGAACTGATAGGGGATGGCGAGCGTCGCGAGTGCCGCGATGCCGAGCGCGACCGCGGCAATGACCAGCTGCAGCGGATAACGGCTGGCATGGTGCCAGATCATCCGCAGGCTGCCGAGCTTGCGGCGCGGCGGAGCGTCCTTTTCGGCGGGGACGGGGGTTGCGATCGGGTCGGATATGGTCGCCATCGCGCACGGCCCTAGCAGCCGCATCGAGACGGCTCAACGCCGCAGAATCGCGCCACGCTTCATGCGCTTTGAAGCGACAGTCAGCAAAGCGGCCCCCCCGCGCCCTGCAAATCGGCGCAATTGGTCGCTCAACGGAATTTTGATGCATTGCACAATGGAACGGATCGCCTAGACTGTCGCGGAGCACAGGCGCCGCAAGAGCGCCGGAGACACGCAAGGATCGACCGAATATGCTGTATCACGCCTTTGAAATGCAGAAGAGCTGGCTCGCGGGGGCCAGCGCGCTCGCGACCGCGGGGGCGCAGGTCATGCAGCATCCCGCCAATCCGCTCGGCTACTTCGGCGGCAGCCCGATGTTCGCCTCGGCGCTCGAAGTCTTCGCGCACGCCGCCGCGCCGCGCGGCAAGCCGAGCTTCGACCTGTTCGAGACGGTCGTCGACGGCGAGACGGTGCGCGTCACCGAAAAGGTCGAGGCGCGCAAACCCTTCGGCCAGCTCAAGCATTTCAAGCACAAGGGCACCGAGGGCAAGCCCAGGCTGCTCATCGTCGCGCCGATGTCGGGCCATTATGCGACGTTGCTGCGCGGTACCGTCGAGCGGATGCTGCCCGACCATGACGTGTGGATCACCGACTGGCGCGACGCACGCAACGTTCCGCTCGAAGCCGGCAAGTTCGATCTCGACGATTATATCGACTATCTGATTTCATGGCTCGAGCATATCGGCCCCGGCGCGCACATGCTCGCGGTGTGCCAGCCCTCGGTGCCAAGCTATGCCGCCGCGGCGATCATGGCGGCCGACAAGCATAAATGCCGCCCCGCGACGCTGACGATGATGGGCGGCCCGATCGACACGCGCAAGGCGCCGACCGCGGTCAACCATCATGCGATGACGCGCCCTTACGCCTGGTTCCAGGAAAATGTCATCGTGACCGTGCCGGCCTGGTATCCGGGCGCGGGGCGCCGCGTCTATCCGGGCTTCCTCCAGCTCGCGGGCTTCATGTCGATGAACCTCGGCAACCATATGATGAGCCATTGGGAGATGTTCCGCCATCTCGTCGACGGCGACGACGAGAGCGCCGACAAGACCAAGGAATTCTACGACGAATATCGTTCGGTGTGCGACATGACCGCCGAATTCTACCTCCAGACGGTCGATATCGTGTTCCAGCGCCACCTGTTGCCCAAGGGCGAGTTGCTCCATCGCGGCAGGCCCGTCGACCTCGGCGCGATCGAGGATATCGCGCTGCTCGCCATCGAGGGCGAGCGCGACGATATTTCGGGAATCGGCCAGACCAAGGCAGCTCTGACGCTCGCCAAGAGCCTGCCGGCGGACAAGAAGAAATATCTGATGGCGAAGGGCGTCGGCCATTATGGCATCTTCAACGGCCGCAAGTGGCGCGAGGACATCGCCCCGGTGGTCGAGAAATGGATCCGCGCGAACGGCGGGTAACGGCCGAAAGCCGTCACCGCTCTCTGCCTATTTCCGCGCGGCGGCGCTCTTGTCGCGGATCGCCCTGAACTCGCTGCCGGCCTTCCAGTCGGGCCAGCGCGCCGAGCGTGCAAGATCGTTACCTATATGGTAAAAAAGTTCGATATCCTGAACCGCTCCGTCGAGGTTCCAGTCGGCACTCCAGGCGTCGCAGGCCTGATGATAGCATTTGCCGGTATAGTTATCGACCCACTTCTGCCCCGCTTCCTTGCCGCCGTCGACGAGGTCGGACGCGCCCGCAATGCCCATCATCAGCAGGACGGGGACGCCGCGCTTGGCGAGGCTGAAATGGTCCGCGCGGTAGAAAAGACCGCGTTCTGGAAGGCTTTCGACGCTGACGGTGCGACCCTGTTGCGCGGCGAAGCGCGCGAGATCGTCCTCGAGGCTGCCCTGGCCCTTGCCGACGAGCACGACATCCTTCGCGCGGCCTGCGGTCTGCAATATGTCGAGGCCGAGGTTGGCGACGGTCTTTTCGGGCCGGAAGACCGGGTTCGCAGCATAGGCCTCCGATCCCAGAAGCCCGCGTTCCTCGGCGGTCCAGAAGGCGAAGGCGACCGTGCGGTCGGGGGCGGGCGCCGCCCTGAAATTGCGGGCGATCTCGAACAGGCCCGCGACGCCGAGCGCGTCGTCGTTGGCGCCGGCGCGGTAGATGCGCCCCTGTTCGTCGGGTTTGCCCTCGCCATAGGCATCCCAGTGGGCGCCATAGATCACAACCTCGTCGGGGCGTTTGACGCCCGAGATCTTGGCGAGGACATTCCGGCTCTGCACGACATTTTGCGTGACCGGGATCGCGGCGTCGAACGTCGTGCCGAGGTCGACGGGCCGGAACGTCTTGCGGCGCGCGGCGAGACGCAAGCCGGCGAGATCCTGCCCGGCACCGGAGAACAGTTTCGTCGCGGTTTCGCCCGAAATCCAGCCCTGCAGCGCGAGGCTGGTCACTTTTTCGGGCGGCTGGACGAGGCCGTAATTCTCTCCGCCCGGACTTTTGACGACGTTCCAGCCATAGCCCACCCCGTCGGCGTCGTGGACGATCAGCGCGGCGATCGCGCCGCGGCGGGCGGCTTCCTCGAACTTGTAGGTCCAGCGGCCGTAATAGGTCATCGTGCGGCCGCCGAACTTCCCGTAGGCGTCCTCGCCCTTCGCCGCGACGAAATCGGGGTCGTTGATGAGGAAGACCGCGACCTTGCCCTTGAGATCGACGCCCTTGAAATCGTCCCAGCCGCGCTCGGGCGCGCTGACGCCGTAACCGACGAAGACGAGCGGCGCGTTCGCGACCACCGCCTTGTCCTTCGGCTGGAGCGTCGAGAGATAGATGTCGGTGCCGAAGGCGAGCGGGGTCGCTGCGTCCTTGCGGGCGAAGGCGAGCGTTTCGGGCGCGCCGAGGCGCGTGTGGAGCAGCGGCACGGGCTGCGTCCAGCCGCCGTCGGGGCCCGCGGGTTCGAGCCCCAGCGCCTGCAGCCGGCCGATCAGATAGCCGATCGTGCGCTCCTCGCCGATCGTGCCCGGCGCGCGGCCCTGAAACTGGTCGGAGGCGAGGGTGCGGACGGTGTCGGCGAGGTTCGCGGCGTCGATGCCCGGCTGCGCGGCGGCAGGCGCGGCGAGGAGGGTCAGGCCAAGGGCGGAGGCAAGGCGCAAGGACATGAAGCTGGGTTCCCGTTCTGGTTTCACGGGCTGCCTAGCATGGCCGCGCGCCGCGCCGCCATTGATTTGACAGCAAGAAACGGGGCGTGGCGGCGGGCGGGCGATGGCAGGAGGCGGGCATGACAAACGCCATCGAAACGGAAGTCGCCGGGCGCGACTGGGATACGGTCGCCGCCATACTCGACGCCGAGGGCTGGGCAGTGCTGCCGGGATTGCTGGACGGCGCGGCGTGCGACGAGGTTGCAGCGCTCTATGCCGGCGAGGCCGGGTTTCGCAGCCATATCCATATGGCGCGGCACGGCTTCGGGCGCGGCGAATACCGCTATTTCGCCTATCCGCTGCCGCCGCTGGTCGCGGATCTGCGCGCTGCGCTCTATCCGCGGCTCGCGCCGATCGCCAACCACTGGCACGAGCGGATGGGGACGGCGGTGCGCTTCCCCGCCGGGCATGACGCATTCCTCGCGCGCTGCCATGCGGCGGGGCAGCGGCGGCCGACGCCGCTGCTGCTGCAATATGGCGCGGGCGATTATAATTGCCTGCACCAGGACCTTTACGGCGAGCATGTCTTTCCGTTGCAGGCCGCGGTTCTGCTGTCGGCGCCGGGAGCGGATTTCGCCGGCGGCGAGTTCGTGCTGACCGAGCAAAGGCCGCGGATGCAGTCAAGAGCGGCTGTCGTGCCGCTGGGCAAGGGCGACGCGGTGATCTTTGCGGTGAATGCGCGGCCGGTGCGGGGATCGCGCGGCGATTACCGCGTGGCGATGCGCCACGGGGTGAGCAGAATCCGGGAGGGGCGGCGCCACACGCTCGGCATCATCTTTCACGACGCCGGCTGAGCGAGGCTCAGTCGTCCAGCGAGGCGATCAGATTGTCGCGCAGCTTCGCGACCGATTTCTGGACGTCGAAAAAGCTGTCGCCGAGGCCGGTCGCGTCGAACAGCTCGTTGCCGATCTCATGGCTGCGCAGCTCGCTGCCTTTCGGGGTCAGGCGAATGCGCACCTGGCGTTCGTCGGCGGGGTCGCGGCGGCGCTCGACGAAGCCCGACTGTTCGAGCTTTTTGAGGATCGGGGTCAGCGTGTTCGATTCGAGGAACATCTTTTCGCCCAGCTCGCCGACGGTCTGGTCGTCCTTTTCCCACAGCGCGACGAGGACGATATATTGGGTGTAGGTCAGCCCGAGCTTGTCGAGGATCGGGCGATAGGCCCGGCCGAAGGCGAGGTTCGCCGAATAGACCGCAAAGCAGAGGAATTCGCCAAGCTTCGGGCGATCCGTTTCGGGGCTTTCGGTCTGGGGCATCGGGGGTTCCTTGGCGCGGCCTTCATATCCGGCGCATACGATGAAATCGGACGGCACATGTGTCAACCGGGCGGCGCGCAAGGGAGAGGGGCACGCGCCGCCCGGTCGAACAGACCGTCAGGCGAGGTTGAGTTCGATGTCGATATTGCCCTCGACCGCCTTCGAATAGGGGCAGATCTTGTGGGCGAGATCGACGAGTTCGCGGGCCACGTCGCGGTCGACGCCGGGAACCGAAATGTCGAGGCGGGCGCGCAGCACGAAATCAGTGCCGCCGCGGTTGAGCAGGTCGATCGTCGTGTCGGCTTCGGGGCTGGCGGGCAGCGTCACCTTCTTCTGCGATGCGGCGAGTTCGAGCGCGCCGATGAAGCAGGCCGACCAGGCGGCAGCGAAGAGATTTTCGGCGGCGGGGTGCGGCTGCGGCAGCGCGAGGTCGAGCACGCCGTTGGTGCTGCGAGCGTAACCGTCCTTGCCGCCTTTGACGTGGGTGGTGCCGGAGAAGAGGATCTTGTCAGCCATGTTCGGGTTCCTTTCGAGAGATATTGATCGCATCCGTTTCCATCGGATGCGATGTAATTAAGCGAGTCGCCGGCGATAGTCAAGCGGTCACGATTAAATCGGATACGATATAATCGTGACCTCAATCCATGTTATTGGAATCATTGGTAAGAAAATTATGACCGGCGGCGAAGAAGCAGCCAGGTCGCGGCCGAAGCGGCGATCGCGGCGATCACGGCGACGAAGGTTCCCGCCCCCGTATGCGCGAAGGGCAGGCCCCCGGTGTTCATGCCGAAGAAGCCGGTGACGAGCGTCGCGGGGAGCAGCAGCGCGCTGATGACGGAAAGAAAATAGAGATTCTGGTTGGTCTTTTGCGCCGCCTGCAGGTCGAGTTCGTCGCGGAGCTGGCGAAGCTGCGCCTGCGTGCTCGCCACGTCGGTGTCGAGCGCATGCAGGCGCTGGACGTGGCGCTCGGCGACGGGGGCGAAGAGCGCGGGAAGATCGGGATCGCGTTCGAGCCGGACGAGCGTCGCGCGCATCCCCGCGACGAGGCGGTGAAGCCGCGCGCCGCGGCGGCGCACCGCGATCAGGTCGCGCGTCGCCGGGCTCATCCGTTCGTTCAGAAACTCGTCCTCGGCGGTCTGGATGTCGGCCGACAGCGCGTGGACATGCTCGCTGAGCCCGTCGACCATCGTCCCGATCGCCAGGCCGAGCGCATCGGCGCCGTCGCTGACGTCGAAGCCCGCGGCGATGCGCTGGCGCATGATGTCGGCCGAATGGATCGGGTGGTAGCGGCCCGTGAGCATCAGCCCGGGCGTGATGACGATGTGGAGCGCGCCGATCTGCGACGTCTGCGCGACGTCGAACTCGCGTTCGAAATCCTGGAGGACAAGGCCGACGATGCCGTCCTCGACGATCACCTGCTGATGCGTTTCACGCGCGAGCATCAGCTCGTGGATCGGTTCGGGGAGCGCAATCGAGCGGTCGAGCCAGCGCAGCGTGCGTTCGTCGGCGAGGTTGAGGTGGAGCCAGCGGAAGCTCGCGTCGTCGCACGCTTCGCATTCGTCGATCAGCGATGTGCCCTCGCCGGTGCGCGCGCAGCCCCAGATCAGCCCGGGCTGCATCACGATGGCGCCGAAGTCCGGTGCGCCCGGCATTTCCCCGCGTGTTGCCGTGACCCTGATCCTTTGGAATATGGCGGACCGTGCGCGTATAGCATGTGCGGGCGGAGGAGCGATACCGGAAGCGCGCCTTTGCCGCGGAAGGCGGTCGTGTGGGGCGGGTTTGGGGGCAAGGTCGGTTGGGGGGTGGGGAGCTGCCGTTGGAGGAGAGAGCTGATTTCCCCTCCTGCTTGCGGGAGGGGCAGCGAGGCTTGCCAGCTTGCTGGCTAGCCGCAGCGG
>PNJO01000141.1 GCA_013821905.1 Sphingopyxis sp.
AACGCGATCCTCGAAGGCACCTATCGCGACGGCGACATGCTGCCGTCGGTGCGATCGCTCGCCGCGGAAGAGGGCGCGAACCCGCTGACCGTCGCCAAGGCCTATCAGACCTTTCAGGACGAGGGGCTGGTCACGGTCAAGCGCGGCGTCGGCATGTTCGTCGCCGCGGGTGCGACCGAACGGCTGCGCACGCTGATGCGCGAGGATTTTCTCGCCAACGTCTGGCCGCCGGTCGCCGAACAGATGCGCCGCATCGGCCTCGACGCGCGGACCTTGCTGGATTTGACCGAAGCCTGACGGCCCTCTTCCCCTACCGCCCGATCTGCTCCGCCTTTTCGCGTAAATCCTCGGCAGCCTGCCGGTCGCGCCCGTCGAGCAGGCCGGCATAGAGGGTCATGATCTCCGCATTCAGCGGCTCGAGCCGATAGGCGCGGTCGATCAGCGCCAGCGCGCGGTCGCGGTCGCCCTTTGCGGCATAGGCCTTTGCCAGTTCGCGCAGCACCACCGCATCGCGATTGCCGATCCGCTGCCGCACGCGTTCGAAATGCGCGATCGCCTGGTCCCAATGCTCGATATCCATCGCGAGCGCCCCCGCGAGCCGGTCGGCGGCAATGCTCGACGGCTGGCTGTCGCGCAGCGCCATGATCGCCGCCCCCGACCCCGCGGCATCGCCCGCGCGATAGAGGGCGTTGGCGAGCCGCAGCGTCGTGCGCTCGCCCCCGTCGAGATCGCGCGCGGCGCGGTAGGATTGCACCGCAAGGTCATATCGACCGCCCGCAAAGGCCGCGTCGCCGAGCAGGATATGCGCCTCCGCCACGCCGCGATTGGCGTCGCGCAGGCGCGTCGCGCGGGCGATCGCGCCCGCGCTGTTGCCGCTCGCGATATCGGCGGCGATCGCGGGTATCGCCACCGACGGATCGAGCGGCGCGGCATCGGCGGCCATCGACAGCAGCCCGTAATCATTGTCGGCGGCAAAGGGCACGGCATCGCCGCGCGTCAGTGACGCCGCGCGCGCCAGATAGTCCGCCGATTCGGCCGTCCGTCCGCGCTCGGCGGCAACGCGCGCCGCCAGCGCCAGCGACCAGCTGTCGGCATCGGCGCGCGCCACGATCGGCGCCAGCGCCTCGGCGGCGGCATCGGCATCGCCATCGGCCCAGTCGGACACCGCGAGGATGCGCCGCGCGGTCAGATTGCCGGGCTGTTCGGCCAGCAGCCGGTCGGCCCAGGTCGCCGCGACCGCCTCGCCGCCCAGTTCGAGCTCGACGATCGCGCTGAGCAGCATGAAGCCCGGCACATCGTCCATCTCGCCGCGCGTCCGCTGGAGCAGGCTGCGCGCTAGCCGGTAATTGCCCGCGCGCGCGGCAAGCGTCGCCTGCAGATAATAGAGCCGCGGATCGCCGGGAACGAGCGTCGCCGCGTGGCGCAGCGAGGCGAGCATGTCCCTGTAGCGGCCAAGGTCGCCAAGCGTCGCGGCGCGATCGATCAGCGCGCCGGCATTGTCGGGATCGGCGGCGAGCGCCGCGTCATACCATTGCAGCGACGCGGTGAGGCCCGCCTGGGTGCGGACCAGATTGGCCTTCAGCGCCAGCGCCGCGCTGTTGGCCTCGTCGAGTTCGATCGCATAGTCGACCGCATCGCGCGCGCCCAGCGCGTCGGCGCTCGCGTCGCGAAAGCGCGCGACATCGACCCACAGCATCGACACGCGCGGCAGATCCTGCACCGCGCGGTCATAGGCATCGCGCGCTGCGGCAAGATCGCCGTTCGCGAGATGGACATTGCCCGCGACCCACGCCGCCTCGCCGATCATCTCGGGAATGATCGGACCCGAATCGAGCGTTTCGAGCGCGCGCGCATTCTCGCCCTGCATCGCATAGGCGCGCGCCAGCAGCGGACGCAGCGCATCCTCCTTGCCGCCTGCCGCGATCGCCGCCTTGACCGCGGCTTCGGCGGCGACGCCGTCGCCGAGGCGAAAGGCGACGCGCGCCAGTTCGATCCGCTCGGCGATCGCCTGCGGATTGCCGGCAATCGCCTCCTGCAGGGCGGCACGGCGCTCCTCGAGCGCCTGCCGCGCGCTGCCGCCGCCGGACGCGCCGTCGCATCCCGCGAGCAGCGCCGCGGCGCAGACTGCGCCCGTCCAGAAGCGGCGAGGCCCCATTCAGGCCTGCATCCGGTATTGCTTGAGCAGGTCGTAAAGCGTCGGCCGGCTGATCCCGAGCAGCTTCGCCGCGAAGGAGATATTGCCCTCGCTCTGCGTCATCGCGCGGCGGATCGCGACGCGGTCGGCCGCCTCGCGCGCGCTGCGCAGGTTCAGATAATCCTCGCCGCCCGTCCCCTCGGCGCCCTCGCGGCCCGCAAGGTCGAGGTCGGCGCGCATCACCAGCTTGCCGTCGGCCATGATCACCGCGCGCTTGATCCGGTTTTCGAGCTCGCGGACGTTGCCCGGCCAGCGCCCCTCGTCGATCGCTTGCAGCGCGTCGGGCGCGAAACCGCGCACCCCGGGGTTCATCTCGGGCGCATATTGGTGGAGGAAATGGCGCGCGAGCAGCACCGCGTCGCCCGGCCGTTCGGCCAGCGACGGGATCCGCACCACCATCTCGGCGAGCCGGTAGTAGAGATCATCGCGAAAGCTCTGCGCGGCGATCATCGCGTCGAGGTCGCGGTGCGTCGCGCAGACGATGCGCGTGTCGACCGAAATCGCCTTGCGCCCGCCGATCCGCTCGATCGTCCGCTCCTGCAGGAATCGCAACAGCTTGACCTGCAGCGGCAGCGGAATGTCGCCGACCTCGTCGAGGAACAAGGTGCCGCCATGCGCCAGCTCGATCTTGCCCTCGGTCGTCTTGACGGCGCCGGTGAACGCCCCCTTCTCGTGCCCGAACAGCTCGCTCTCGAGCAGATTTTCGGGGATCGCGGCGCAGTTGATCGCAACGAAGGCGCCGTCGCGCCGCGCGCTCGCCTGATGCAGCCCGCGCGCGAGCAGTTCCTTGCCGGTGCCGCTCGCGCCGAGCAGCATGACCGAGACGTCGAGATTCGCGACGCGCTCGATCGTGCGCGCGACCTTCAGCATCTCGGGCGCGCCGGTGATCATGCCGCCGAGCACGCGGTTGTCGCCCGCGCCCTGGCTCGCCAGCCGCGCATTCTCGACCTCGAGTTCGCGGACATGAAAGGCACGGCGGACGATCAGCCCCAGCTCCTCGATGTCGATCGGCTTCTGGTAGAAATCCCACGCGCCGTTCGCGATCGCGGCGAGCGCGCTCGTCCGTTCGCCGTGGCCGGACACGACGATCACCTTGGTGTCGGGCTTGACCTCGAGGATCGCCTTCAGCAGCCGGAAACCCTCGCGCGTCCCGTCGGGGTCTGGCGGCAGGCCGAGGTCGAGCGTCACCACCGCCGGCTCCTCGGCGCGCAGCAGTTCGATCGCGCTGTCATGGTCGCCCGCGATCAGCACGTCATAGCCGTCATAGGCCCATTTGAGCTGCGCCTGCAGGCCCGGGTCGTCCTCGACGACCAGCAGCTTGCGCATATCGGTCCCGCTATCGCTCATTTTTCGCCACTTTCATGATCCGTTCGTCGGCCGCCGCCTCGGCCCGCGCATCGGCGAGCGGCAACCACAGCGTGAAGCTGCTCCCGCAGCCCGGTTCGCTCGTGACCTCGATCGACCCGCCCATCGCCTGCGCGAGTTGCAGCGCCTCGAAGGCGCCGAGGCCGAAGCCGCCATCCTTCGTCGAGACGAAGGGCTTGAACAGCTCGTCGCGGATGAAGGCGCGCGTCATGCCGCTGCCCTGGTCGATCACGTCGATGCGCACGCGGCCATGCTCGGCGACCGCGACCAGCTGCACCGCGCTGTCAGGCGGCGAGGCGTCGATCGCATTGACGACCAGATGCTGGACGATCTGGCGGATCGACGCGGCATCGCCCCACGCCGCGAGACCGGCCTGCACACCGACGAACAACCCGCGCCGCGTCCGCACCTCGGCTGCGACGTCGATCAGCACCGGCTCGACCAGCGTGCGCCCCGCCTCGGCGGCGCGGTTGCGGTCGCGCGGCGACAGGCGCGCGAGCAGGTCGGACAGGCGCCCCGACGAAATCTTCAGCGTCTCGACCATGTCGGCGCGGAACGCCGGCTTGTCGGCGTGACGCTCGGCATTGCTGGCGAGCAGCGACAGCTGGCTCGCCAGATTCTTGATGTCGTGCATGATGAAGGCAAAGCGGCGGTTGAACTCGTCGAACCTTTTTGCCTCCGACAGCGCCTGCTGGCCCTGCGCTTCGGCCAGATAACTCGCCGCCTGCCGCCCCGCGATGCGCAGCACGTCGAGGTCTTCCCAATCGAGCGCGCGCGATACGGGCGGGCGGTGCAGCACGACGACTGCGATCATCCGCTGGAAATGGAGCACCGGCACCACGACCCAGGCGCGCTGGTCGGCGAGCAGCCATAGCGGAATCGCCAGGTCCTCGCCCTCGCTGCCCCCCCCGCCGCGGCGCTGTGCGTCGAGATCGACGATATGCTGCGTCTCCTGCAGCATGAAAGCCGAGCGCAACGACAGGAGCGCACCCTCGCCCTCGTCGTCGACGCCGCCCGCCGGCCAATGCCATTGGTCGGCGACGCGAAAGCTGCCCTGCGCGTCGGGGAGCATCAGCAGCGCGCCGGGACTGCCCGTCAGTTCGGCGAGCGCCTTGGCGACACGGCGATGGAGATTGCGATCGTCGTCGCCGCCGTCGCCCTTGGCACCCTGCCCCAGCGTCGCGGTGAAACGCATCCATTCGGCGCGATAGTCATAGCGATGCTCGAAGAAATGCTTGGTGATGGTGACCGACAGCCACGCCCGCGCGCGCGCCGACAGGAAAAGCAGCCCGCCCGCGCCGAGCGCGACGGTCAGGAAGAGCCCCTGCGCAAGCTCGCCGTAATTGCCGCCGATCATCCGCGCGACCGCGCCGGTCAGCCCGATCAGCACCAGATAGGCCGCCGCGCCGATCAGGACGATCGTGCGCATCGCCGCCGCGCGCGACAGCTGCATCCGCTCGCGCCCCATGTCCATCGACGCGATGACGAAGGTCGGCAGGATCAGCAGCGCGACTGCGGGAAGCAGCGCGATCAGCGTCGAAGGCGCGCTGCCCGTCAACGCGCCGATCAGCTGCGCATTGAGGTCATAGGCCCAGAGCATCGCAAAGCCGCCTGCGACCGCGAGCAGCGGCGCGCGCAGCCCCGCCCCGCCGCGCCGCGTCGCACTGTCGACGATCAGCAGCCCGCCGACCGCGACGATCATCCCCCCGATCTGCAGCGCATCGCCGATCCACAGGCTCGCGGCGGCGCCGTCGCGCAGATGCGCCGCACCGCCGAGGATCAGGGCAATCAGGCAAATGGTCGCAAGCAGCCGCGCGATCAGCCGCAGCGGCCGCGACATCGGCGCGGTCGCCGACCAGAAGGTCGCCGAAAGCCAGCCGAGCATGGCAAGGTCGCGCAGCGCCTGCGCCACCAGCGCCTGCGACGATCCCGGCGACCAGGCATAGAGCGCGCCGCACCAGGCCGCGACGCCCGCGGCCGCAATCGTCAGCCAGCGCGGCGATGGCATCAGCACCGCCATGCGCGCGCGCGGCCGGCCGAGCAGCCACAGCGTCACCCCGACAAAGCCGGCGAGCGCCAGGCCCGACAGGATTTCGGCAAGGCCGGCGAGCGTCGCCACGGTCAGCGCGCACCCTCCGGCCACAGGACGACGCGCACCGTCTGCAGCAGGATCAGCAGGTCGAGGAAAGGCGAGTAATTCTTGGCATAATAAAGATCATATTCGAGCTTTGCCCGCGCATCCTCGAACGAGGCGCCATAGGGATAGTTGATCTGCGCCCAGCCGGTCAGTCCGGGCTTCACCATATGCCGCTCGGCATAAAAGGGCAGTTCGCGTTCGAGCTCCTCGACGAAGCTCGGCCGCTCGGGACGCGGCCCGACGAAGCTCATCTCGCCCTTCAGCACGCACCAGGTCTGCGGCAGTTCGTCGATGCGCAGCTTGCGGATCCAGTGACCGACGCGCGTGATGCGCGGGTCATTCTCGGCCGCCCATACCGCCTTGCCCCCGGCCTCGGCGTCGGTGCGCATCGAACGGATCTTCACGATGTCATAGGGTTCGCCGAACAGTCCGACGCGCGACTGGCGGTAAAAAACCGGCCCCCGGCTGTCGAGTTTCACCGCGATCCCCGCGATGACGATCAGCGGCAGCCCGACGATGAGCACGGCGATACTCGCCGCTATGTCGAACAATCGCTTGCCGACGCGCGAAATCCGCTGTCCCGCAGAAAAACCGTCGGAAAAGATCAGCCCGCTGGGATTGGTCGTCGCCAGATCGACACGCCCCGTCTCGCGCTCGATGAAACTCGCGATATCGTTGACATGGACACCGGCGGTCTTGACGCGCAGCAGGTCGGCGAGCGGCAGGGCGCCGCGCCGTTCCTCCATCGCCAGCACCACCTCGCCGGCGCCGAGCGCGAGGACATGGTCCGACAGGTTGGGAATGGATGCCCGCGGAACCGCATCCGCGATTGCCTTTTCACCCGCGCTCATCGCAACGAAGCCGGTAATCGTCACCCCGCTTCCCGGCGTTTCGGCGAGCGTCTTCAGCCGCATCGCGCGCGGGCCGGCGCCGAGCACCAGGATGCGACGGCGAAAGGCCTCTGCCCCCGCGGTTTGCGTCAGGATCAGGCGGGTCACGAACAGCGCCACGATCGCGAGGGCCATCGCGTAGAAACTGTTGGCGCGCCACAGGGTCGCGGTCGGCAACAGGAAGCCGACGACCGACAGGAAGATCACCCCCAGCGACACCGCGGCGAGCAGCCGCGCGGTCGCGAATTTCATCGAGCGCAGCGCCTCGCTGCCGTACATGCCCGTCGCCATCATCGCGAGCGAATTGGCGACCGCGAAGGTGGCGAGCGGCGCCCAGCGGTCGCCGATCGCGCCCGCGTCGAAATCGGCTTGCCGCGCATAGAGATGCCACGCCGCCTCGGCCGAGGCGAGCAGCGCCAGAAACTCGATCAGCGCCAGCCATACGACCGCGTGCGGCACATAATGTTTGAACAATCGGAACATCGGAAAAAGTCGCGCCCTTTCAGCCTCCCCTTACTAATCCCGAGGCGTGAAGTGTCGGTTAATTTTACACTCACGATTTGGCTCTCTTTGTGGGTGACCGGGCCGGTGCGAGGCGATAGGCTCGGGCGATGAGCGCGATGATTCAGCCCGTTATCCTGTCCGGCGGCGCCGGCACCCGCCTCTGGCCCGAATCGCGCGGGACGCGGGCCAAGCAGTTCCTTCCGCTCACCGGCGGCGACAGCCTGTTCCGCCAGACCGTCGCGCGCACGCCCGCCGGACCGCATTTCCTGCCACCGGTCATCCTATGCGGCGACGCGCATGTGCCGCTGGTGCGCGAACAGATCGGCGACCGCGAGGCGGCACTGGTCGTCGAGCCCATGCCGCGCAACACCGCCGCCGCGATCGCGCTGGCCGTCGCGCAGGCCGACGCCGACACGCTGCTCCTCGTGATGCCGAGCGACCATGTCATTGCCGATGTCGCCGCCTTTCAC
>PNJO01000142.1 GCA_013821905.1 Sphingopyxis sp.
GGATGGGCTTAGGTTCGGCCTGCAACGCCGGTTCAATGCCGGTTCAATGACGCTCTGGATTGCTTCGCTTCGCTCGCAATGACGAGGTGTTTTAATCCCCCGTCAAAATCCGGTCGACGAGTTGCTTCACCGTCGGGGTGAAGTTGTTCGAGTAAAAGGGATCGGTCTTGAAGTTGAACGCGGCGTGGCCCGCGAACATCAGATTCTGCTCGACGTCGCCGCCATGCGCGATGTCCTGCAGCGTCTTCTGGATGCAGAAGCTGCGCGGATCGGCGAGATAGCCGGTCGAATAATCGTCATGGTCCTTCCAAGCCGAAAAGCCGCAGTGCGACAGGCAGCCCATGCAGTCGGCCTGGTCCTTGCGGATCACGGCCTTGTCGGTGTCGGTGACGAAGACGACGGTGTTGTCGGGAGTCTTGAGCGCTTCGGTATATCCCTCCGCGACCCAGTCGCGCGCGCGATCGCGGTCGTGCGGGGTGACCCAGAAATTCTTGCCCTTCACCCCGACGTCGAGCTGGACGACATGGTCGCCGGCTTCCTGCTTCGAATAGGGGATCTGGCGTTCCGAGCGCGCCTCGAGGTCGCGGAGGAACGGATTGCGCACCGCGCTGGAATAGAATCCCGTGGGGGAGAAGCGATGAAGCAGCACGTCGCCCTCGTCGAGGGTGCGCAGACGGTCCTTCCACTCCTGCGGGATCGGGCTTTCCTCGGTCAGCAGGGGGCGCGTGCCGTACTGGAAGGCGATCTGGCCGAGCTCGGGATTGTCGATCCAATGTTCCCAGTCGCGCAGATACCAGACGCCGCCGGCCATCACGATCGGCACATCGTCCGAAATCCCCTCGGCGCGCATCACGTCGCGCAGCGCCTTGACGCGCGGATAGGGATCCTCGGGCTTCAGCGGGTCTTCGGCGTTCGACAGGCCGTTGTGGCCGCCGGCGAGCCAGGGGTCCTCGTAAACCACCGCGCCCATCAGTTCGGACACCTTGTGATAGGCGCGTTTCCACAGCGCGCGGAAGGCGCGGCCCGACGAGATGATCGGCAGATATTGCACATTGTGCCGCGCCGCGATCTCGCTGAGCTTGTAGGGCATGCCCGCGCCGCAGGTCACGCCGGTGACGAGCCCCTTGGTCTTTTCGAGCACGCCTTCCAGCACCTGCTGCGCGCCGCCCATTTCCCAGAGCACGTTGATGTTGATCGCGCCCTTGCCGCTCGCGACGTCATAGGCGCGCTTCACCTGTTCGACTGCGCCGTCGATCGCATACCGGATCAGCTCTTCGTGCCGCTCCTTGCGCGTCAGCGCGCGATAGATTTGCGGGATGATCTTGCCGTCCGCGTCATAGCTGTCGGCGTTGACCGCCGACACGGTGCCAATGCCGCCCGCCGCGGCCCAGGCGCCGCTCGACATATGGTTGGTCGCCGACACGCCCTTGCCGCCTTCGATCAGCGGCCAGACTTCACGCCCGCCATAAAGGATGGGCTTCAAACCTTTGAACACTCTAAACCTTCTCTCTCTCCGCCGGTCCGCGCGTGCGAACCAGCCCCCTTTGCCGCCCGCGTAAGCGGAAATTCGACCCCTTTGTCAATCGCGGCCAACCCGATTGCCGCTGAACGGCCCATAGCCTCCGAGCCCGCGAGCATAGAGACTTTCATAAGCGGCGACCATCATTGATTCGTCGAAACATTCCGCGGCCGTGCGCCGGTTCGCCGCGCCCACATCGGCCCGCAACGCGGCATTTTGCACCATTTGCGCGAGCGCTGCGCGGAAGCCGGCCTCGTCGGTGACGACATGCGGCCGGTTCGCCTCCGAAACCATCGCCGCGACGTCACCGACCGCCGGGCTGACCACCGGAAGCCCCGCCGCCATCGCCTCGATCACCGCGATCGGCGCCTGTTCGCTGAGCGATGACAGCGCCAGCACGTCGAAATGGCCGATCCAGCGCGCGGGCTGTGCCATGAAGCCGGGCATGACGAGCCGGTCGGCGAGGCCGCAGGCGGCCGCTTCGGCAGCGATGGCCGCGCGTTCGGAGCCTTCGCCGACGATCACGAGACGAACATGTGGCGGCAGCGTCGCAACCGCACGGACAAGGCGCGGCAGATCCTTGACCTTGCGCAGCCCGGCAACGGTGCCGATCACGACCTCGCCCTCACGCCGCTCGAGCCCCGGAATCGCGACCGATGGCCCGGCTTGATATGCCGGGGTGTCGATCCCATTGCGGATCACGACCGTGCGCCGCCCCGTGCGCCACTCATCCACAGCGATCCGCTCAAGCAGTGCCGAAGGCACCACCAGCGCCTCGGCGGTCGGCAACGCCAGGCGACGAAAGGCGTTCCGCTTCCAGTTGCGCCGGACGCTCTCATCCTCGTTGAAGCCGTCTTCATGATGGATCAGCGGTGGCAGATCGCCAAAGGGCGCCATGACGCGGTGCGCCATCACCCCGTCCATCGCCCCCCAATTATAGCTGAGCACCAGGTCGAACTGCCGCATGTAACGCGCAAGGTCGCGATAGCGCCCGAGCGACGGCTTGCCATGAAGCGGCGGCGCATCTTTCGGAAAATCGACGACAATCGCCGGATCGACCGCATCGCGCGCGCCGAGCGCGTCGGGCATCGCCGACAGGATCGTGTGATGGGCCCGGTCCCCCATCAGATTCATCAGCCGGACCGCCCGCGCTTCCTTGCCGCCGAGCGAGAAACTCGAGTGAAGGTGCAGGATACGGATCGGCCAGGGCGCCCCGGGGACCTCGGCGCTCACGCTTGCGGAAGCTCCGCGACCCACGCGTCGATCGCCGCGCGCGCCTCGGGCTCGTCCATCGTCGGCGCGTGACCGACACCGGGTATCTCGGCGAGCTTCGCGTTCGGCAGCGCCTTGGCCATCTTCGCCGCGGCTTCGGCGGCGAGAATGTCCGATAGTGCCCCGCGCAGGACGAGCACCGGCACGTCGCCGAGCGCCTGATAGGCGGGCCACAGATCGACCCCGGCATCGGCGCCGCCCGGTGCGCGGAGCGGCGCCGCGATCTGCTTGTCATAATCGGTGACGATCCGCCCCTCGGGCGTCAGCCGGTGGGTACGCTTGGTGAGGCGCAGCCAGTCGTGGATCTCGTAGCCCGGATAGACGGCAGCATTGAGTTCGCCAAAGGCGCGCGCGGCGTGCATCCACGTCGGCTGGCTGCCCGCGGCGCCGATATAGTCGCGGATGCGCTCGAGCCCCGCGGTCTGAAGCTCGGGTCCGACGTCGTTGAGCACCGCACCGACCAGCCGCCCCTGCTGCGTCGCGGCGAGCAGCATCGCGACGAGCCCGCCGAGCGAGGTGCCGATCGCGGCGAAGCGGCGGATACCCATTTCATCGAGCATCGCGACGACGTCCTGGACATAGGTCAGCGGGACATAGGTCATCGGGTCCTTGGCATAGGCGCTCTCGCCGCGGCCGCGGAATTCGATCACGATCACCTTGCGGCGCTGCGCGACATAAGGCGCCAGATCCTCGAAGTCGCGCGCGTTGCGCGCGAGGCCGGGCATACAGAGGATCGGCGGCGCGGATTCGGCCTCTGACGGCCCGGCATAGATGCGCGCATGCAGCCGCACGCCGTCGCCCGACCACCAATAATGGTCGGCCCAGTCGCCGCGATGGTCCTGTCGTACCGAAATGGCCGGAGCCCCTTCCCTGAAAACATCCGTTTGCGTCTATCGCCAACCATCGCGCGCGGCGCAAGCAATCCGTCATCGTCCGTCCGCCGGACAGGTTGCCGCCATCCGCTTTCGCCGATAAGAGGCGGGTGGCCATGAGCGCAGAACTGATTTCCTTCGAACCCGCGACCGGCGAAGAATTGTGGCGCGGCGCGGCCAGCGATGTCGACCGGGAAGTCGCAGTCGCGCGCGCCGCCTGGCCCGAATGGGCGGCGAAGGCCGTCACCTTTCGCAGCGAGACATTGCGCCGCTTCGCCGACCGGGTGAAAGCCGAGGGCGAGGCGCTCGCCGACCTGATCGCGCGCGAGACCGGCAAGCCCTTGTGGGAAGCGCGCACCGAAGTCGAATCGGTCGCGAACAAGGTCGATATTTCGGTGAAGGCCTATGCCGAGCGCACCCCGAACCGCCGCATCGAGGGCGCGATGGGGCTGCGCAACGCCGTGCGCCACAAGCCGCACGGCGCGCTCGCCGTGCTCGGCCCCTATAATTTCCCCGCGCACCTGCCCAACGGTCATATCGTCCCGGCGCTGCTCGCGGGCAATTCGGTGGTGTTCAAGCCGTCGGAAAAGACGCCTGCGGTCGGCGCGATGCTCGTCGAACTGTTCCACAGCGCAGGCGTACCGAAAGAGGTGCTGCGGCTGGTCATCGGCGGTCCCGACACGGGCAAGGCGCTCGCGGCACATGACGGGCTCGACGGGCTGCTGTTCACCGGATCGGCGCGCACCGGCGTCGCGCTCAATCGCCAGTTCGCGGAGAAGCCGGGCAAGATCCTCGCGCTCGAAATGGGCGGCAACAATCCGATCGTCGTGTGGGACACCGCCGATATCCGCACCGCGGCGATCCTCGTCGTCCAGTCGGCCTTCCTCAGTGCCGGACAGCGGTGCAGCAATGCGCGCCGCCTGATCGTCAGGAACAGCCTTGCCGACGGATTGCTCGAAGAGGTGAAGACGCTGGCGAACCGGCTGATCGTCGACCATCCGCACGCCGACCCCGCTCCCTATATGGGGCCGGTGATCGACAATGAGGCGGCCGACCATCTGACCGAAAGCTTCCTGATCCTGATGTCGAACGGCGGCCAGGTGATCCGGCACATGACGCGCCCGGTCGCGGACCGCCCCTTCCTCACGCCCGGCATCATCGACGTCACGTCGATGCCCGAACGCCCCGATGTCGAGCTGTTCGGCCCGCTGCTGCAGGTGATCCGCGTCGACAGTTTCGAAGCGGCGATCGCCGAGGCGAACAATACGAATTTCGGCCTCTCCGCCTCGCTGATCGGCGGCACGCCGCAACTTTACGACCAGTTCTGGGCCAATGCGCGCGCGGGCGTGATCAACTGGAACCGCCCGACGAACGGGGCGTCGTCGGCCGCGCCCTTCGGCGGCGTCGGGCTGTCGGGCAATCACCGGCCGAGCGCCTTCTATGCCGCCGACTATTGCGCCTATCCGGTGGCATCGTCGGAAAGCGACGCGATGCGCGCCTCGATCGGCGTGGGCCTGCGCGACCCCGAAGGGTCGCAGCTGGTGACCAAGAAATATCTCTAACCCAATTTCGTCATACCGGATTTGATCGAGATTATCGCGTTCGCACAGTTAAGTGTTCCCCGGCGGAAGCCGGGGTCCAGGACCAGTAGCGCCAAGCCATCTGGGCCCCGGCTTCCGCCGGGGAACACGAACCTACCTATCCCAACGAGATCATCGCCGCCCTGATCCGGGGCGGCGACGGCCGCCCAATGGCCGGGCAATTTTACCTTCATCAGCTTCAACAAAGCCTGCTTTGCCAATCGCGGCGCGCGCGATCATCTACGCTGCATGGAAAAGTCCCTCCCTTCCGCGGGCAAGCTTTGGCTCGTCGGCGCCGGTCCCGGCGATCCCGACCTGCTGACGCTGCGCGCCGCGCGGCTGCTGCAGAGCGCCGACCTCGTCGTCCATGACGGGCTGGTCGGCGACGGCGTGCTCGCGCTGATCCCGCCGCATGTCGAACGGATCAGCGTCGCCAAGCAGCGCAGCCGCCACACGATGAAGCAGGAGTTGATCAACGCGCTGCTCGTCCGCGAGACGCTGAACGGCAAGCAGGTCGTGCGCCTGAAAGGCGGCGACCCCTTCATCTTCGGGCGCGGCGGCGAGGAACTCGACGCGGCGCGCGCAGCGGATATCGCGGTCGAGGTCGTGCCCGGCATCACCGCCGCGGCGGGCTGCGCCGCGCAGGCGGGCCTCCCCCTCACCCACCGCGAGGATGCGAGCGCGGTCAGCTTCGTCGCGGGCCAGTGCAAGGATCTGACCGATCAGGACTGGTCGGGGCTGGCGGGGCATGGCCGCACGCTCGTCATCTACATGGGCCTCGCGACCGCCAGCGCGATCGCCGACAAGCTGATCGCCGACGGCGTGTCGCCCGACCTGCCCGTCGCGGTCGTCGAGCGCGGCACGGCCGCCGATGCGCGTGTGCTCCGCACCCTGCTCACCGATCTCGGCGACCTCGTCGCGCGCGAGAAGGTGGCGAGCCCGGCGCTGATCATCGTCGGCAAGGTCGCGGCGCGCGCAGACGCGCTCGATTGCCTCGGCGCGCCAGGTATCTCCTCGGGCGTCGCGGCGCAAATAAGGGACTTCACATGAAACTACTCACGGGCAACGACCTGAAAACAGGATTTGTCACCTGGTGGACCGGCGCCGACTGGTCGCTGCACATCGAGGACGCCGCCGACGTCGGCGAGCATGGCGACGCGATCGCCGCCGCCGAGGAGGGCGCGCGCCGCGTCAATGCCCCCTATATCATCGCGGGCGAAGCGACCGCCGACGGCCCGCGCCCCGCGCATATCAAGGACCGCATCCGCGCACTGGGTCCGACCGTGCGCCCCGACCTGACACTGAAACCCGCCGATCCCGCGGCCGGCGACTGGGTGATCTGACATGTATAAATATGACGAATTTGACCAGCAGATGGTCGACGCGCGCGTTGCCGAATTTTCGGATCAGGTGCGCCGCCGCCTCGCCGGCGAGATCACCGAGGACCAGTTCAAGCCGCTGCGCCTGATGAACGGCCTCTATCTCCAGCTTCACGCCTATATGCTGCGCGTCGCCGTGCCTTACGGGACGCTCGACAGCCGCCAGATGCACATGCTGGCGCATATCGCGCGCAAATATGACCGCGATTACGGCCATTTCACCACGCGCCAGAACCTCCAGTACAACTGGATCAAGCTGGAGGACGCGCCCGCGATCCTCGCCGACCTCGCGTCGGTCGAGATGCACGCGATCCAGACGAGCGGCAATTGCATCCGCAACATCAGCTCGGACCAGTGGGCGGGTGCCGCCGCCGACGAGATCACCGATCCGCGTCCGTGGGCCGAGCTGCTCCGCCAATGGTCGAGCTTTCACCCCGAATTCAGCTATCTGCCGCGCAAGTTCAAGATCGCGGTGATCGCAGCCGAGGAAGATCGTGCCGCGATGCGTCTGCACGACATCGGCATCCAGATCGTCGAGCGCGATGGCGTCCACGGCGCCGCTTTCTATGTCGGCGGCGGCATGGGCCGCACGCCGATGATCGCGCCGCTGATCAAGGATTTCGTGCCGCTCGAGGATATGCTGAGCTATGCCGAGGCGTGCCTGCGCGTGTACAACCGCTACGGCCGCCGCGACAATATCTACAAGGCGCGGATCAAGATCCTGATCCATGAGCTCGGCGCCGACGAGTATCGCCGCCAGGTCGAGGAAGAGTTCGCGCATGTGAAATCGCTCGGCATCGACCCGCCTAAGGCCGAGTTCGACCGCATCGCCAAGCAGTTCGCGCCGCCCGCGCTCGACGTCTCGGCG
>PNJO01000143.1 GCA_013821905.1 Sphingopyxis sp.
TTAGAAACGATCCCAATGACTATTTTGTCCTCAACTGATGAACGCCGCCGAGCCCCAAAGCTTCACGGCGGCAAGGAAAGGACAAGGCCAATGATCGACATCCGCAAATTCGACACGCTCGGCCATGCCAACCATGGCTGGCTCGACGCCCGTCATCATTTTTCCTTCGCCGATTATTACGAGCCCGGTCGCATGGGCTGGGGCGCGCTGCGCGTCTGGAACGACGATACCATCGCCGCCCAGTCGGGTTTCCCGCCGCACCCGCACCGCGACATGGAAATCATCACCTATGTCCGCACCGGCGCGATCACGCACCGCGACAGCATGGGCAACACCGGCCGCACCGCGGCGGGCGACGTCCAGGTGATGAGCGCGGGCACCGGCGTGACGCACAGCGAGTTCAACCTCGAGGACGAGGATACGACGCTGTTCCAGATCTGGATCATGCCCGACCGCGACGGCGGCAATCCCGGCTGGGGCGCGCGCCAGTTCCCCCAGGCCGACCGCTCGGGCCGGTTCGTGACCCTTGCGAGCGGCATCGACGGCGACGACGTGCTGCCGATCCGCGCCAATGCCCGCGTCGCGGCGGCGACGGTGAACGCCGGCGAAAGCGTCTCCTATGACCTGCCCGCCGGGCGCCACGCCTATCTGGTCGCCGCCAAGGGCCGCATCCGTGTCAACGGCCAGGATGCCGACCCCCGCGATGGCATCGCGCTCCGCGATGTCGGCACGATCGAGGTCGAGGCGATCGACGACGCCGAGCTGGTGCTGGTCGACAGCCTCTGACGAAGTCCCCGGACCGCCGCCTCCCCCCTCCCTGACGGCGGTTCACCCTGGTGCCGCGAGCCCCTCCCGAAACACGGAGGGCTCGCGGCACTCCCCTTCCGAAAATCCGTTTCCACGTTCAAACAAGGAGTAGTTCGATGACCAATATTCTTCGTATCGATGCCAGCGCCCGCAACGAGGGCTCGACCACGCGCCAGCTGGCAGGCCAGCTCGTCAATCACCTGATCGAGCAGGGCTATGGCGCCAATGTCGTGCACCGCGACCTCGCGGTCACGCCGCCCGCGCTGCTGACCGAAGGCTGGGTCGGCGCCAATTTCACCGACGACGCCGATCGCAGCGACGAGCAGAAGGCGCTGCTCGCGGGCTCGGACGAGCTGATCGCCGAACTCGAAGCCGCCGACACGATCGTCATCGGCGTGCCCGTCTATAACTTTGCGATCCCCGCCGCGCTCAAGGCCTGGATCGACCTGATCGCCCGCGCCCGCCGCACCTTCCGCTACACCGAAGCCGGCCCCGAAGGCCTGCTGAAGGGCAAGAAGGCCTATCTGGTCGTCGCGTCGGGCGGCGTGCCCGTCGGCAGCGACTATGACTTCGCCACCGGCTATCTGCGCCACGTTCTCGGCTTCGTCGGCATCACCGATGTCACGATCATCGCCGCCGACCAGCAGATGATGGACGGCGAGGCGCTGAACCGCGCGACCGCCGCGATCGGCGAACTGAAGCAGGCTGCCTGACCCCGTGCGCCGTCTCCCGAGCCTCTTCCTTTCGCACGGCTCGCCGATGATGGCGCTCGAGCCCAGCCCGGCGCGGGATTTCCTCGCCGGGCTGGGCACCCATTTACCGCGCCCGCGCGCGATCCTTGTCGTGTCGGCGCATCATGACGCCGCTTATGACGGCGGCCGCGCGACGGTGACCGCATCGCCCGCGCCGCCGACGATCCACGATTTCGGCGGTTTTCCCGACGAGCTGTTCGCGATGCGCTATCCCGCGCCGGGCGACCCGGCGCTGGCGCAGCGCGTTGCCGGGTTGCTGGCGGACCACGGCCTCGCCGTCACCGCGGAACCGACCCGCGGCCTCGACCATGGCGCCTGGGTGCCGCTGTCGCTCGTTTATCCCGCCGCCGACATCCCCGTCGTCCAGCTCTCGATCCACTCGAACGCCTCGCCCGAATGGCATCATGCGCTCGGCCGGGCGCTCGCGCCGCTGCGCGACGAAGGCGTGTTGATCGTCGGATCGGGCAGCATCACCCACAATCTCCGCGCCTATTTCACGACGCGCCCGCCGATCGACGCGCTCGCGCCCGAATGGGTGACCGGCTTCACCGACTGGATCGCCGAACGCATGGCAGCCGGCGCGGTCGACGATATCCTCGACGCGGTCGAGCGCGCGCCGCACGGCCGCGACAATCATCCGACCCCCGACCATATCCTGCCGCTGTTCGTCGCGATGGGCGCGGGCGGCACGCCGCTCAGGGCCGAGCGGCTGCACGCGAGCACCACCTATGCCGTGCTCGCGATGGACGTTTACGCTTTCGACTGAACCGCGCCGCGCCTATAGCGCGCCATGCTCCTTTCAGATCGTGTCCTTTTCCTCGACGGCGAGGCCCTCGTCATCGACAAGCCGGCGGGCCTTCCGGTCGACGCACCGCGCGACGGCAGCCTCAGCCTCGAAAACCATCTCGACAGCCTGCGGTTCGGCTTCAAGCGCTGGCCGCTGCCCGTGCACCGGCTCGACCGCGACACCTCGGGCTGCCTGCTCCTCGCGCGCAATCCCAAGGCGCACGGCCGCTTCACCCGCGCGTTCGAAAGCCGCGAGGTTGAAAAACAATATCTGGCGATCGTCGACGGCGTGCCCGAGGGCGAGAGCGGCACGATCGACCTGCCGCTCGCCAAGGTGTCGACCGCCGAAGCGGGCTGGCGCATGGTCGGCGACGCCGACGGAAAGCTTCGGGGCAAGCCGTCGGTGTCGCATTGGGAAAAGCTCGCCGTCGTCGATGGCCGCGCGCTGCTCCGCTTCCGCCCCGAAACCGGCCGTACACACCAGTTGCGCGTCCACGCGCTCGAAGGGCTCGGCTTCCCGCTCGTCGGCGATCCGGTTTACGGCCACGGCGGCACCAGGACGCGCACGCTGCTCCACGCCGAACGGCTCGTCGTAAAACGTGACGTCAAGCCGTCGATCATCGCCGAGGCGCCCTTCCCCGACAGCTTCGTCGCGCTGGGCTTCGCGGCGCCCGAAGGGGCCGCGCCGACCCGTGGCTGACATCCCCGAAAACGCGATCACCGAGAAGTTTCTCGCGGGGTCGGGTCCGGGCGGCCAGAATGTCAACAAGGTCGCGACGGCGTGCCAGCTGCGCGTCGACGTCTTCGCGCTCGGCCTCGCACCCGACGCCTATCGCCGTCTCAAGACGCTCGCGGGCAGCCGGATGACGGCCGCGGGCGAACTCGTCATTCTGGCGCGCAGCTTTCGCACGCAGGAAGCCAATCGCGCCGATGCGCGCGCACGGCTGAACGAGCTGGTCGACGCCGCGCTCGTGCGCCCCGAACGGCGGATCAAGACCAAGCCCAGCAAGGCCGCCAAGGCCAGGCGCGTCGACAGCAAAAAGGCACGCAGCAGCATCAAGGCGGGCCGCGGCCGCGTAAGGCCCGACCAGTAAACGCGATTTTTACGCGTGCCCGCTAGGATCGCCGCCGGAACCAACGACGGAGCGGCACATGGCCGATGTGATGAAATCGATCCTGATGGGGCTCGGATGCCTGACGATCCTCGGCTTCGTCGGGTGCGGCATGATGGGCGCCGGCGTGATGGTCGCGGCCGACCGCGTCGCCGATCGCGCGAGCCATGACGATGCGCCGCGCGCGCCCGAAAAATCGCCCTGGGACAAGTGAGACCGGCCGCGGGCGCCGATTGACAGTCCGCCGCGACGCCGCAATCTGGCCGCATGAACCTCTATCGCCTCGACGCGCCTTCGCGCGCGATCGCCGCGGCGTTCGGCGCCGAGGCGGGCGAGGATCCGTGGGCGGGCGACTATGTCGCGCCCGGACGTCCCGCCCCCGTGATCGTCGGCGACAATCGCGGAAAATTGGGCCTTTTCCTGCGCCCGAAGCTGTGGGGCGTCCCCCCGCCGCCGCGCGGCACGCAGCCGGTGACGCATGTCCGCAACCTCGACAGCCCCTTCTGGATCGGTACGCTGCGCCATCCCGAGCTGCGCTGCCTGATCCCCGCGACCAGCTTTGCATTGTGGTCGGGCGGCGGCGGCACGAAGCGACAGCACTGGTTTTCGCTGCCCGCGCGCCCGCTGTTCGCCTTCGCGGGGATCCACCGGCAGGGCGAGGATTGGCCGGGCTTTGCGATGCTGACCACCGATGCCAACCGGCTCGTCGCGCACCACCGGCCGGGGGCAATGCCCGTCATCCTCCATGCCGGGGATCATGCCCGCTGGCTGACCGCCGACTGGCGCGACGCGAAGCCGCTCGTCGCCCCCTATCCCGGCCAGGCGATGGCGGTCGGCGATTCCCCGCCGGTATAGCGGATTTTCACCCTGTTTCTTCACCTTGGAATAACCAACAGGACGGTAAAAAAGCGGGCGAATCGGATGAACCAGGAAAGGTCGGCCGTGTTGGGGACCCACAATTCAGACAGTGACAAGGCATCGACGACCGGACGCGGTGCCGAGCGCACGAAGGTGCGCGCCAATGCGCGCTTCCGCGAGCCGGGTTTCAACCCGTTCGACGCCGAGCTGTTCGACCTGTCCTCGACCGGTTTCCGCATGGTCACCTTTGCCCGCCCGCAGATCGGCAAGCATATCTGGGTGAACCTGCCCGGGTTGCAGCCGCTCGAGGCCGTCGTGCGCCGCGGCGAGGGCAATTATTACGGCTGCGAATTCGTCAGCCCGCTGCACCCGTCTGTGGCGGCGCATCTGCAGACGAAGCTGCGCCGTCCCGAACGCAGCGTGCCGAGAGGCTGATTCCTCAGCCCGCGGGCTGTTCCGACTTGGCGAGAATATGATCCCACTCGGCGGGCGTCACGCGCCCGACCGACAGCCGCGACTGGCGGATCAGGTCCATGTCGGCGAGCGCGGGATCGGCCTTGATCGCCGCCAGCGTCACCGGATGCGCCAGCGCACGCACCGGCGCGACGCGCACCACGACCCACGGCGAGCCCTTTTCGGCGGTCGGGTCGGGAAAGCTCGCTTCGGTGATCGTCATGATCCCGACGCACTCCTTGCCGATATTGCTGTGATAGAAGAGCGCCTCGTCGCCAACCTTCATCGCCATCATGTTGAGCTTCGCCGTGTGATTGCGCACGCCGTCCCAGATGCCGGTGCCGTCCTTGACCAGCTGTTCCCACGCATAGGCGTCGGGTTCGGATTTCATCAGCCAATATTGCTTGCTCATGGGCCGGGGCTTAGCCGAGCGGTGCGCTTGGCGAAACCGCCTTTTTCCCTTTAACCGCGGGCGCGCAGCGCCTAAATCGCGACTCATGACGCGCCCGACGGGCGCCGCCTCTATCGAATGGACCTGTCCCGCATGACCGCTGCCGTCCCCGTTATTTCCATGTCCCTCCCCGCCGACCGGTTCGCCAAGGATTTCGGGGCGTCGTTCGAACGCTTCGGCTTCGCGATGATCACCGATCACGGCATCGACCCCGCGCTGATCGAAGAGGCCTGGGCAAAGGCGAAGGCGTTCTTCGCGCTGCCCGAGGAAACCAAGCGCGCCTATCATATCGCGGGCGGCGGCGGCGCGCGCGGCTACACGCCCTTCGGGACCGAGATCGCCAAGGGCGCGAAGGAAGTCGACCTCAAGGAATTCTGGCACGTCGGCCGCGACCTGCCCGCTGGCCACCCGCTCGCCGCGCAGCAGCCGAACAATGTCTGGCCGGCGGAGGTCGACGGTTTCCGCACCGCCTATGAAAAGCTGTTCGCCGAATTCGACCGCGTCGGCGGCACCCTGCTGTCGGGCATCGCCCGCTATCTCGGCCTCGCGCCCGACTTCTTCGACGACACGGTGAAGGACGGCAACAGCGTCATGCGCCTGCTCCACTATCCTCCGGTCGAGGCCCCCGCAAAAGGCATCCGCGCCGAAGCGCACGAGGATATCAACACGATCACGCTGCTGCTCGGCGCCGAAGAAGCCGGGCTGGAAATTCTCGACCGCGACGGCAGCTGGCTTCCCGTCGCGCCGCCGCCGGGCGCGATGGCGGTCAATGTCGGCGACATGCTGCAGCGGCTGACAAACAACCGCCTGCCCTCGACGACGCATCGTGTGCGCAACCCCGACGAGGGCCGCGCGAGCGTCGCGCGCTATTCGATGCCCTTCTTCCTCCACTTCCGCTCGGACTATCTGATCGAAACGCTCGCAAGCTGCGTCGACGCGTCGCACCCCGATCTCTATCCGACGCCGATCACCGCCGACGACTATCTCCAGGAACGGCTGCGCGAGATCGGGCTGAAGAAATAGCGCTCGCCCGCCCGCGCTCTCAGCCCGCGGGGACGGTGCCCGGGCGCAGATATTGCATCATGTAACCCACATAATCGCCCTTGCCGAGCGGCACGCCCATATGGCGAAGCACGGCATAGGCGGCGACAAGGTGGAAGTAGAATTGCGGCTGCGCCCAGTCGCGGACATAGGTTTCCGCGGTCATGTCGAATGCCATGCCGTTGGGCAGGTCGAACCCGACCGGCCGTGCGGGATCGCCGTCGATCATGGCCGCGTCGACCGTGTCGAGCCAGGCCAGGGTTTCCGCGATCTGCGCCTGCAGCCCCGCAAAGTCGGTCGCGTCCTCGGTGAAGGCGGGTGCGCCCATTGCGCCGAGCCGCGTCGGCGATTGCATCGCCTGTAGGCAGGAGAAGCGCACTTGCGCCGCCAGCGGAAACATGTCGGGGGCGAGCCGCGCGGCAATGAACTGCAATTCGCCGACGCCATTTTCCTCGCCCCAGGCGAGCGCCTTGCCGAGCTGGGCCGAGAGCGCGCGGAGGCCGTTGCGGTAGGCGGGTATCGTAATGTCGTAGAGCATGGGTCTCATCCTTCGCAGGGTAGGGATCAGGCGGCGGGCAGCTTGTCCTGGAACTGGAGCCGCGCGAGGCGCGCATAAAGGCCGTCGGCGGCGACGAGATCGTCGTGCCGTCCCTCCTCGACGATGCGGCCGTCGTCCATCACGACGATGCGGTCGGCGGCGCGCACGGTGGCGAGGCGGTGGGCGATGACCACCGTGGTGCGATCGTGCATCAGCGCCTCGAGCGCGTCCTGCACCAGCTTTTCGGACTCGGCGTCGAGCGCCGAGGTCGCTTCGTCGAGCAGCAGCAGCGGCGACCGACGGAGCAGCGCGCGCGCGATCGCGACGCGTTGGCGCTGGCCGCCCGACAGGCGCGCCCCGCCCTCGCCCATATAGGTGTCGAGGCCTTGCGGAAGCTTGCGCAGGAACTCCTCGGCATTGGCGGCGCGGGCGGCCTCCCACAACTCGTCGTCGCTCGCCGCCCAATTGCCGTAGCGCAGATTGTCACGCGCCGAGGCGGCGAAGATCACCGTTTCCTGCGGCACCATCGCGATGCGCGCGCGGATGTCGGCGGGGTCGGCCTCGGTCAGC
>PNJO01000144.1 GCA_013821905.1 Sphingopyxis sp.
TTCGGGGAAAGCCCCGCCGTAGCGATAGCCGTCGTCCGGTTCGGCATAGCGGGTGTCGAGTTCGATCGCGCCCAGCTCGCGAAACGCGTCGTCGTCGCGCGCATCATCGCCCCGCGAACGCATCCGCGCGGACGCCTCGTAGCGACCGGGGCAGTCGAAGCAGTCGGCTCGCGCGGGATCACCGCCGGCCGGCACCGCATTGGGGTTGGCGCTGAGATCGGCGTAGCTCGGCTTTGCCGCCTCGGGGCGTCCAAGCCTGCCCCCAGCGACCAGCTCTCCGAGCAAAAGCCCGCCAACGATACCGGCGACGCCGAGCAGAAGTCCGCGGAACCACCGCAGCGGCCTTTGCCTGCGACTCGCATCGGGAGGTCCTTCCCTGGCCATGGACGCAGGAGGCCATGAGAAAAGGGCGGTTGCAAGCGCGGATTATGAACCTTTTCTGACCGTCGGTCGGCCATTGGTCGATGCCATCGTGCCTTTCGTCCTTCAATCGACCGGCCGTCCGGTCCGGTCGAACCCAGGATGCAAGGGCGCGCGATCGCGGGCATTCAAAGGCTGCGGGATACGAGGGTGATGGTCTTCCCCGGTCCTCATGTTTCGTATCCCGCATCTCTTTTCCCCCGACGAGAGGACTCCCCCATGGCAAAATTTTCCCTTCTTCTGCTGGCGGCGCCGTTGACGCTCGCCGCGATTTCCACCCCTGTTGCGGCACAGGAACAGAAAAAGAGCGTCGTCGTGCGCTATGACGATCTGAACCTCGCAAGCGCCGCCGGCCGCGAGCGACTGACCGCACGCGTCAACCGCGCCTTGCAGCAGGTTTGCGACAGCCGGCCCCATTATCGCCAGACGCTCAGCGAACGCGCCGATGCGCTCGAATGCGAGGCGGATGCCCGGCGCGATACCGATGTGAAGCTTGCGGCGCTGTTCAACGGCGCGAGCGCGCGCTTCGCCGATCAGGGCGGCGTGGTCGTCGCGGCTCCCTGACGCGCGCCCCCGAACCACGGCAAAGGCGGTCATGCCCGGTCGGGCATGGCCGCCTTTCCTTTGTCAGACGTGCATGATTGCCTTGACGTCGTGCAGATAGGTGCGGCCGATGCGGTGGATCCCGCCGTCGCCCAGATCGACGCTCCACGCGCCGTCGCCGTGGTGCTTCAGCCCGACGATGCCGTCGCGGCGCACCATCTTCGACCGGTGGATGCGCATGAACTGGTCGGGGTTCATCCGCGCTTCCAGCGACTTGATCGTCTGGTGGATCAGCCAGCTGCGCCCGCCGACGTGCAGGCGCATATAGTCGCGTTCGGCTTCGATCAGGTCGACCTGACCGGCGTCGATGCGCAGCATCTCGCCGCGGTTCTGGACCCAGAATTCGCCGATCCACTTGCTCTTCTGGCCACGGTCGCGGTCGGTCGCGCGCCATTCGCGCACGCGCACGAGCGCGCGGCTCAGCCGGTCGGGCGATACGGGCTTCAGCAGATAATCGACCGCCGCGACGTCGAAGGCGGCAACGGCATATTGGTCGAAGGCGGTGACGAAGATGACCGCGGGCGGATTGTCGAGCCGATCGATCGCCGCCGCGACCTCGAGGCCGTTGAGGTCGGGCATGGCAATGTCGCAGAGCAGCAGGTCGGGCGCGAGCGCATCGACCATGCGTAGTGCCGAGGCGCCGTCGCTCGCGGTGCCGACGAGCGAGACGCCGTCCTGCTGTCCCGCCAGAATCTGGAGCCGCTCGATCGCCAGCGGTTCGTCATCGACGATCAACGTTCGCAACGTCTGCAACATGGTCAGCAACGCTCCCTTGCCAGCGGCAGCCACAGCGAAACGAAAAAGCCGCCGCTGTCCGACCGGCCCCATTCGCACCCGGCGGCGGGGCCATAGCGGGTCAGCAACCGCTCGCGGACATTGCCGAGCCCGAGGCCGGTTCCCGATGTGGGCACCGGTGCCTTCGGGTCGATGTCGTTTTCGATCCGCAGCACCAGAAGGCCATATTCGCTGCTGGCGTCAAGCCGGATCGCGATCCGGCCCTTGCTGGGGGCGACGCCGTATTTGATCGCATTTTCGATGATCGGTTGCAGGATCAGCACCGGAACGCACGCATTTTTGAGCTCGTCGGGCATCGTCACCTCGACCTGCAGCCGGTCGGGAAAACGCGTCTGTTCGATGTCGAGATAGAGGCGCTGGAGCGCGATTTCCTCGTCGAGGCTGACGAGCTGCTCGGGATCGACCGCGAGGCTCGAGCGCAGGAAGGACGACAGGTTCATGATCATCGCCTCGGCCTCGCTCTTCGATCCCTTGAGCACGAGCGTCGACAGCGAATTGAGCGTGTTGAACAGGAAGTGCGGATTGACCTGATAATGGAGCGCGCGCAGCTGCGCGGTCTGTGCCTCGATCCGGTAGCTGTTCGCGCGGCGTTCGACCGCGCGCATCTCGTTCGCATAGCCGAAGGCGACATAGAGCGCGGCCCACACCGCGAAGAAGAAATACCAGCGGATCGAACTGTCGAGGACGAGCACGATTTCCCAGGCGACCGGGAATTTCGCCTGCATTTCCGCGATATTCTTGTACGTGTCCTCGAGCGGGAACCAGTAATAGAACACCAGCAGGTTGATGCACGCATAGACGATGACGAGCGGGATCGCCGCACCCATCGCGACCGCGAGACGCGCGCCAAAGCTCCGCGGCTGGACGCGCTGGACCAGCTGATACAGCACGAAGGTGCACAATATGCCCGCGACGACGACGATCGCGCGGCGCCCGGCATAGGGCCATTGGTCGGGCGTCCAGGTCAGCATCGCGAGGCCGGTGGTGATCAGGAAATAGAGCAGCCACATCGCGAGGATCGAACCGATCGCGACGCGCGGATTGACGCGCGCGTCGGACGCGCGCCAGTCGGGCGCCGCCGCCAGCATCTTTGCGCGCTGATCGCGCAGCGCATCTTTGCGGATATTCACACTCATCGAGTCGGCTTTAGCCGCAATGGCACGGCAAAGACCAGCGCGCGGCCGGACGCCAGTCGAAGGCGCGCGCGCTTTGGTCGAAAGCCGCGCGGCGCCTCAATCGCGGGGCTGCGGCAGCGTGCGGCGCCAGGTCCCGCGCCGATAGATCGCCCAGGCCATCGCGAGCGAGGCGAGCGACGATAAGGGAAAGCTCCACCAGAGAATGTCGCTGCCGACCGCCGGATAGCCGAAATAATAGATTCCGAGGCGGATCGGGAACATCGAGAGGAACAGGATCACGAGCGGCGGCACGACCGAGCCGTTGGCGCGCAGGGTGCTGATCAGGACGATCGTCGTGCCGAAGGGCAGGAAGGTCCAGGTGGCGATCAGCTGGATATTGCGCGCCACGTCGATCGCGGGGCTCTCGTTGCCGAGGAAGAGCGCGAGCGCGGCGCGGTCGAAGAGCAGGAGGAGCGCGATCAGCAGGCCCGTCATCGCCAGGTTGATCGCGATGCCGCTGTTGGTTACCGACGTCACGCGATCCCAGCGGCCCGCGCCGATATTCTGCGCGGCCATCGAGCTGACCGCGGCGCCGACCGCGAGCGCGGGCATCTGGATATAGTTCCACAGCTGGAGCGTCGCGCCATAGGCGGCGGCGGTGACGAGGCCTTCGCGGTTGACGAGGCCGACCATGACGAGCCCGGCGCCCGAAATCACGAGTATCTGCGCCCCCATCGGCAGGCCGCGGCCGACGATGAAGCGCAGCTCGCTCCATTGGGGATAGAGATAGGCGAGTTCGCGGCCGCGCAGGCGGAGGATATGGTCCTTCGCGTAGAACCAGCCGATCATGCCCGCGAGGCTGATCGTGCCCGCGACGGCGGTCGCCAGTGCGCTGCCCGCGATGCCGAGGCGCGGGAAGGGGCCGAGGCCGAGGATCAGCACGGGGTTGAGTGCGATGTCGAGGATCACCGCGAGGATCATGAAACGCAGCGGTGTCACCGCATCGCCCGCGCCGCGCGACGCCATCATCAGCGTGACCGACTGCATCGACGCCGGCACCGCCAGAAAGGTGACGCGCAGATAGTCGTGCGCGAGCGCAAAGGCCTCGGGCGGGGTTTTGAGCCAGCGCAATATCTGGTCGGACCCGAACCAGCCGAGGATCGCGATCACGACCGAGAAGGCCAGCGCGAGGCCGACCACGCCGCCGGTCGCGCGGCGCGCGGCGTCGACGTCGCCGCGGCCCATCGACTGGCCGATCAGCACCGTCGCCGCCATGCCGAAGCCGAAAAAGGCCCCGAACATCAGGAACATGATGATATTGGCGTTGGCGGTCGCGGCGAGCGCGCTGTCGCCGAGGAACTGCCCGACCCAGATCGAATTCACCGATCCCGACAGCGTCTGGAGGATGTTCGAGGCAAGCGTCGGCAGCGCGAAGAGGATCAGCGTCCTGGTGATGGGCCCCTGCATCAGGTCCATCCGCCCGGCGCCGCGCGCCGTCTGGCGCGGCGGGACGGGGCTAGCCGCGGGGTCGGCCGCCGCCGCGACCGGCGTCGGTGTGACGGGGTTTTCCCCGTCACTCACAAAAAATCCTCCCCGTTCACGGGGAGGGGGACCACCCGAAGGGTGGTGGAGGGGGCTCGCGTCCTGACACCGCGTCGCGCAAGGGCGCCGCCCCCCTCCGTCAGCCGTTCCGGCTGCCACCTCCCCGCAAGCGGGGAGGATTTTGGAGCGATGCTCACCCCAGCCTTGCCAGCGCGGCGGTCAGGCGGTCGGCTTCGGCCTCCTTGGCGGCATGGTCGGCACGCGCCTTCTCCACCGCTTCGGGCTTGGCGCGCTCGACGAACGACGGATTGTTCAGCCGGCCGGCGAGGCCGTCGCGTTCTTTCGTCGCCGCGGCGAGCGCCTTGGTCAGCCGGTCGCGCTCGGCGGCGATGTCGATCACGCCTTCGAGCGGAACGGTGATCGTCTCGCCCTCGACGACGAGCTGTGCCGAGGCGCCCGCGGGAGCGGGGTCGAAGCGGATCGCTTCGAGCCGCGCAAGGCGGTCGAGCTGCGCCGCGAGCTTGTCGGTGCGGCCCTTCAGCGACGCCGGAAAATGCGCGGTCAGGCGCGCGCCCGGCGGCAGGCCGAGTTCGGCCTTGGCGGTGCGCAGTTCGCTCACGAGCTTGATCAGCCAGTCGATATCGGCGCTGGCGTCGGCATCGCGCGCGGCCTCCGGTGCGGGCCACTTCGCGGTGATCAGCGGATAGTCGGCACGGTCGCCGAGACCGGTCCACAGCTCCTCGGTGATGAAAGGCATGAAAGGGTGGAGCATGACGAGGATCTGGTCGAGTACCCAGCCGGCGACGGCCTTGGTCTCGTCGTCGATCGCGCCCTTGATGAGCTCAAGATACCAGTCGCAGAAGCGATCCCAAGCGAAGCTGTAGATAGCGTTCGCGGCCTCGTCGAAGCGGTAGGCGGCGAAGGCGGTCTCCATCGCGGCGACGGTCGCAGCGACCTCGCCGATGATCCAGCGGTTGACCGGCAGGCTCGCCGCGGGCGCCTCGAAGCTGGTCGAGGCCGAAATGCCATTGGCTTCGCAGAAGCGCGCGGCGTTCCACAGCTTGGTCGCGAAGTTGCGATAGCCCGCGAGGCGCGCGTCATCCATCTTGATGTCGCGGCCCTGGCTTTCCATCGCCGCCATGAAGAAGCGCAGCGCGTCGGCGCCATATTGGTCGATCAGGCCGAGCGGGTCGACGACATTGCCCTTCGACTTCGACATCTTCGCCCCGTCGGGCGCGCGGACGAGGCCGTGGAGATAGAGCGTCTTCCACGGCACGTCGCCCATGAACTCCATCCCCTGCATCGCCATGCGCGCATCCCAGAAGAAGAGGATGTCGAAGCCCGAGATGAGGACATCGTTGGGGTAGTGGCGCTTCAGCAGGTCGGTGTTCTCGGGCCAGCCGAGCGTCGCGAAGGGCCAGAGCGCCGAGGAGAACCAGGTGTCGAGCACGTCGGGGTCGCGCTCCAGCTTGACCCCGGCACCGGCCTGCGCCTGCGCTTCTTCTTCGGTCTCGGCGACGAAGATGCGGCCGTCCTCGGCGTACCACGCAGGAATCCGGTGCCCCCACCAGAGCTGGCGCGAGACGCACCAGGGCTGGATATTCTCCATCCAGTTGAAGAAGGTCTTTTCCCACGTCTTCGGCACGATGTTGATGCGCCCGTCGCGCACCGCCGCCATCGGCGGCTGCGCCAGCGTCTCGGCGTCGACATACCATTGGTCGGTCAGCCAGGGTTCGATCACCACGCCGCCGCGGTCGCCGAACGGGGTCTGGATCGTGCGCGGCTCGGCGTCATGCTCGCCGCCGTCCTTGTCGGTGTGGGGGATCAGGAAGCCCGCTTCCTTCATCCGCGCCACGACCAGTTCGCGCGCGCCATCCTTGCCGTCGCGCTTGAAGCGGTGAAGGCCGAGATATTCGTCCGGGATCAGCCCGTCGGCGGTCTGGATGACGTTGGCATCGCCGTCGAGCATGTTGAGCATCTCGCCGGGCTTGAAGCCCGCGCGCTTGCCGACATCGAAGTCGTTGAAGTCGTGGCCCGGCGTGATCTTCACCGCGCCCGACCCCAGTTCGGGATCGGCATGTTCGTCGGCGACGATGGGCACGCGTCGGCCGGTGAGCGGCAGCGTGACGAACTTGCCGATCACGCTCTTGTAGCGCGCATCGTCGGGGTGCACCGCGACCGCCATGTCGGCGAGCATCGTTTCGGGGCGCGTCGTCGCGACCTCGATATAGTCGCGCCCGTCGTCGAGCGTCACGCCGTCGGCGAGCGGATATTTGAAATGCCAGAAGCCGCCCTGCACCTCGTGCGTCTCGACCTCGAGGTCCGAAATCGCGGTCTTGAGCTTCGGGTCCCAGTTCACCAGCCGCTTGTCGCGGTAGATCAGCCCCTTCTTGTGCAGGTCGACGAACACCTTGACCACGGCCTTGGTGAAATGCGGGTCCATCGTGAACTGCTCGCGGCTCCAGTCCATCGAACAGCCGAGGCGGCGGAGCTGGCCGGTGATCTGGCCGCCGCTTTCGGCTTTCCACTGCCACACCTTCTCGACGAATTCGTCGCGCGTGTAGTTGGTGCGCTTGTCCTGCCGCTCTTCGAGCTGGCGCTCGACGACCATCTGCGTTGCGATGCCGGCATGGTCCATGCCGACCACCCACAGCGCGTCCTTGCCGCGCAGCCGCTCGTAGCGGACGAGCACGTCCTGCAGCGTGTTGTCGAGCGCGTGGCCGATATGCAGCGCGCCGGTGACGTTCGGCGGCGGGTTGACGATCGTGAAGGGCTGCGCGTTCGGGCGCGCGGGGCGAAACAGCCCGCGGCTTTCCCATTCATGGGCCCATTTCGCCTCGATAGCGGCGGGATCGAAGGTTTTTTCCATCG
>PNJO01000145.1 GCA_013821905.1 Sphingopyxis sp.
CTGTCTTCCATCGTCGCGCGGCGTTTGGTGCCGGGGATCGGGACGATGTCGTCGCCCTGCGCGAGCAGCCAGGCGAGCGCGACCTGTGCTTTCGACACGCCATGCCGGTCGGCAACCGCGCCGATCGCATCGACGATCGCGAGGTTGGCGGGCAGATTTTCTTCCGAATAGCGCGGGTCGTTGCGGCGCCAGTCATTCTCGGGAAGCTCGTCGCGGCTGCGCACTGCGCCTGCGAGGAAACCACGGCCGAGCGGCGAATAAGGGACGAAGCCGATGCCGTTGTCGCGGCAGGCGCCGAGGATTTCGTCCTCGATATCGCGCTCCCAGATCGAATATTCGCTCTGCAATGCGGTGATCGGCGCGGCCTTCGCGGCGCGGCGGATCGTTTCGGGGCCAGCTTCGGACAGCGCGATGTGGCGGACCTTGCCCTCCTTCACCAGCTCCATCATCCCGCCGACCGTCTCCTCGATCGGCACCGACGGGTCGACGCGGTGCTGGTAGAAGAGGTCGATGGTGTCGATGCCGAGCCGCTGGAGCGATCCTTCGCAGGCAGCGCGCGCGTTGGCGGGCGATCCGTCGACGCCGACAATCTGGGTGCCGTCGAATCTGAAGCCGAATTTGGTCGCGATGACGAGCCCGTCGCGCTTGCCCTTGATCGCCTCGCCGAGCAGTTCCTCGTTGCTGAACGGGCCATAGATTTGCGCGGTGTCGAAGAAGGTGACGCCGAGGTCGATCGCGCGGTGGATCGTGCGAGTCGATTCGTCCAGGTCGGCAGCCTCGCCATAGAGGATGTTGCCGCCCTTGATCATCGGCATGCAGCCGATCCCGATCGCCGAAACCTCGAGGCCGTGGCCGAGCTTGCGATATTTCATGGCACTTCTCCTGCTGGTTCGTCCTGGATGCCGTCGGCGGCATATTTGGTCGCCGCAACGTCGCCGATAACATTGCCGAGTGTCCGGAAGATGTCGGGGAAGGTCTCGACCGCGACGAGCAGCCCGAGCGGTGCGACGGGGACGCCCATCGACACGGCGATCGGCGCGATCGAGGTCACGAAGCTGATCGAGCCGGGCAGGCTGACCGAACTCAGCGCCGCCGCGAGCGCGACGAGCAGGCCGACCGCCATTTCCCACGGCGTCAACTCGACCCCGAACAGCCAGGCGACATAGACGACAACCGCGAGGTTCATCGCGGGGCTGGTGAAGCGGAACAGCGCGACCGCGAGCGGCAGCACGACGTCGGCCTTCTTCGGATCGACGCCGAGCTCTTCCGACGATTTCAGCATCGCGGGCAGGCTGGCGAGCGAGCTTTGCGTGCTGATCGCGACCGCGAGTGTCGGGACCATCGCGCGGACGAAGCGCGGCAGCGGGATGCCGACGACGAGCCAGGCCAGCGCGAGGCCGAGGAGGAGGCAGCTGATGCCGATGCCCGAGAGGATCAGCACATAATGGATGAGCCCGCCGAACGCCGCGACGCCGGCCTTGACCGCCAGTGCGTAGCCCAACGCGAAAACGCCGAGCGGGGCGAGCGCGAGCACCCAGCCGATCACGATCAGCATCGCGTCGCCGAGCGCCTTGAACAGCCCCGAAAGCGTCGCGCGCTGTGCGGATTCGAGCTTGGTGATCGCAAAGGCGAAGATGGTGGTGAAGACGATCAGCGGCAGGATCGCGGTCTCCGCCGCCGCCGCGATCGGATTGGTCGGGATCAGCGACAGCAGGAAGTCGCCGAAAGTGGGCGAGGGAGCGGTCTCGGCGGTGCCGCCGAGCCCGTGACGCAGCGCCTCCGCGGCGGCGGTGGAAAGCGGAAAGAGACGCAGCAGCAGCGGCGTCACCAGCAGCGACATCGTCCCCGAAAGCGCGATCGCGCCGAGGAAGATCATCACCGAGCGAAAGGCGAGCTTGCCCGCCCGCGCGGCATCGGCGGTGGCGGTGATGCCGGTGATGAGCAGCGCGACGACCAGCGGGACGATCGTCATCTTGAGCGCGTTGAGCCAGAGCAGGCCGACGGGTTCGACAAAGGGAAGCGAGGCGGTCGCGGCGTCGGGCGACGCGAGTTCGACGCCGACCCCCAAAAGCATGCCGGCGACGAGCGCCGAAAGGATGAACCAGGCGGATTTCAAGACGGATACTCCCCCGCGAAAATGAAGGTCAGCTTGCCAAGCAAAAGAGGGTGACATAGAGCACCTCCCGACAGAAACGGGAACCGGTTTTTGGGCCGACAAGCGCTTCAAGGGAGCCATCCCGGGGAGCCGGGGAAGCTTCTGCCGATCCCGACCAGGTAACAGAGGTGGCATGCGCAAGTTTTTCGGAACCGACGGGATTCGCGGACTGACCAACCGGGCTCCGATGACCGCCGAAACCGCGATGCGCGTCGGAATGGCGGCGGGCGCGCATTTCCTGCGCGGGGCGCACAAGCATCGCGTCGTGATCGGCAAGGACACGCGCCTGTCAGGCTATATGCTCGAAAATGCGCTGGTGGCAGGCTTCACCAGCGTCGGCATGGATGTGGTGCAGGTCGGGCCGATGCCGACGCCGGCGATCGCGATGCTGACGCGTTCGATGCGCGCCGACCTTGGTGTGATGATTTCGGCGAGCCACAATCCCTATCAGGACAATGGCATCAAATTGTTCGGCCCCGACGGCTACAAGCTGTCCGATGCCGACGAGGCGCAGATCGAGCAACTGCTCGCGAGCGAACCGAAGCTGGCCGATCCGGCGCATATCGGCCGCGCGAAGCGTATCGAGGACGCGCGCGGCCGCTATATTCACGCGGTGAAGCAGAGCCTGCCCGAATCGGTGCGGCTCGACGGGATCAAGATGGTGCTCGATTGCGCCAATGGCGCCGCCTACAACAGCGCGCCCACGGTGTTCTGGGAATTGGGCGCCGACGTCGTCGCGATCGGCGTCGAGCCCAATGGCACCAACATCAACGACCGGTGCGGATCGACCGCGCCGGGGCTGCTCCAGGAAACGGTCGTCGCCAGCGGCGCCGATATCGGCATCGCGCTCGACGGCGACGCCGACCGGCTGATCGTCGTCGACGAGAAGGGGCGCGTCGTCGACGGCGACCAGATCATGGCGCTGATCGGCGCGAGCTGGGCGCGGCAAGGGCGGCTGACGGGCGGCGGCGTTGTCGCGACGGTGATGTCGAATCTGGGCCTCGAACGCTTTCTTCAGGGTGAGGGTCTGGCGCTCGAACGCACAAAAGTCGGCGACCGCTATGTGCTCGAACGCATGAAGAGCGGCGGTTTCAACGTCGGCGGCGAGCAATCGGGCCATATGATCCTGTCGGACCATGCGACGACCGGCGACGGCACACTCGCGGCGCTGCAGGTGCTGGCCGAACTGGTTGCGGCGGGCAAATCCGCTAGCGACCTGCTCCACCAGTTCGATCCGGTTCCGCAGCTGCTCAAGAATGTCCGCTTTTCGGGCGGCAAGCCGCTCGACGACGGGCAGGTCAAGGCCGCGATCGCCGAGGGCGAGGCGGCGCTGGACGGGCGTGGGCGCCTCGTCATCCGTCCGTCGGGCACCGAACCGCTGATCCGCGTGATGGCCGAAGGCGACGATGCGGGCGAGGTCGAGCGCGTCGTCGACATGATCTGCGACGCGGTGCGCGCCGCGGCGGCGTAACCAACCGATTTTTTTAGAACCGAAAGAGATTCATCATGCTTGAGATGCGACCCGATTGCGAACGCTGCGGACGCGATTTGCCCGCCGATATCCACGGCGCCTTCATCTGCTCGTTCGAATGCACCTTCTGCGCGAATTGCGCCGACCAGCTCGACGAGCGTTGCCCCAATTGCGGTGGCGACCTGCTCGACCGGCCGCTGCGCGAGGGCGCGGCGCTGGCGAAATTCCCGGCCTCGACGGAGCGAAAGTTCAAGCGTTGACCGCACGCGTCCTGATCATCGCCGGATCGGACAGCGGCGGCGGCGCGGGCATCCAGGCCGATATCAAGGCGGTCACGATGCTCGGCGGCCATGCGATGACCGCGGTCACGGCGATCACGGCGCAGAATACGCTGGGCGTGCAGGGCGTCCACGCGATCCCGACCGATATGGTGCTGGCCCAGATCGACAGTGTCGCGTCGGACATCGGCGTCGACGCGATCAAGATCGGCATGATCGGCAGTGCCGAAACCGCCGCGGCGGTGGCCGAACGTCTGTCGCGGCCCGACCTCGCGCAGGCGGCGCTGGTCTTCGACCCGGTGATGGTCGCGACGAGCGGATCGCTGCTCGCCGACGCGGCGACGATCGAGGCGTTTCGCGCCATGCTCGACCGCGCGATGGTCGCGACTCCCAATCTGCCCGAACTCGAAGCGCTGGGCGGCGAGGACGCGGTGCTCGCGCACGGTTGCTCGCTGCTCGTCAAGGGCGGCCATGCGAAGGGCGAGACGGTGATCGACCGGCTGCTCGAACCCGGCGAGGGCGAGGTGGCGCGCTGGGAAGCGCCGCGCATCGACACAAAGCACAGCCACGGCACCGGCTGCACGCTCGCGAGCGCGATCGCCTGCGGTCTGGCGCAGGGTATGCCGCTCGAACCCGCGATCGCGCGCGCGCGCGATTTCGTGCGGTTGGCGCTGCTCGACGCGCCCGGGCTGGGGCAGGGGCATGGTCCGATGGGGCAGCAGATGGTGCGCAACGACGGGCTGTTCACCGGCCCCGCGCTCAACCAGTTCACCTTGCCGGCCAGCGATTATGCGGCGTCGGTCGCTTTCTACAAACAGCTCGGGCTGACGCAGATCGTCGACAGCCCCGGCAACGGCTACGCCCGCTTCGAGGCGGCGAACGGCGTCACCCTGTCGATCCATGCCGGCGACGGCGGGGCGGGCGGGACGACGGCTTATCTGGAAAGCGGCGCGCTCGACGCGTGGGTCGCCTATCTCGCGCGGCGCGGGGTGCAGTTCGAACAGATGCCGAAGGACGAGGATTGGGGCTGGCGCGAGGCACGGCTGACCGATCCCGCCGGCAACCGGCTGTGCCTGTATCAGGCGGGCGAGTATCGCCGCTATCCGCCGTGGCGCCTGTGATCGTTGGGGTCGACGAGGCGGGGCGCGGGCCGTTGGCGGGGCCGGTGGTCGCGGCGGCGGTGCTGTTGTGCGAAGGCGGGATCGCGGGGCTCGATGATTCGAAGAAGCTGAGCGCGAAACGCCGCGGCGCCCTGGAAGGCGAGATCAAGGCGCGCTGCCGCTGGGGCATCGGCGAGGCGAGCGTCGAGGAAATCGACCGCATCAACATCCTGCAGGCGACCTTTCTGGCGATGACGCGCGCGGTCGAGACGCTGGGGTTCGAGCCCGCCGAGATACTCGTCGACGGCAACCGGTTGCCGAAATGGCGCTACCCTGCGCGCGCGATCGTCGGCGGCGACGCGCTTCACCCCTGCATTTCGGCGGCGAGCATCCTCGCCAAGGAGCATCGCGACCGCTTCATGGTCGCAGCGGCGTGCGAATTCCCGGCTTTTGGCTGGGAGAGCAACATGGGCTATGGTACCGCCCACCATCTCGCGGCGCTGCGCCAGCACGGCCCGACGCCGCTCCACCGGACCAGCTTTGCACCGGTCGCACAAATGCATCTGGTCTGATCCAAGGGTCAAAGGGGGACGCGGCGATGAGCAGGGGATTCACGGCCGACGACGTCGGCACGCAATCGGGGCGGCGTTTCCTTGTTACCGGCGCCAATGCCGGGATCGGGTTCGAAACGGCACGGGTGCTGGCGGCGCGCGGCGCGCATGTCGTGCTCGCCTGCCGCGATGCGGAGCGAGCCGAGGCGGCGATGCAGCGCATCCGCGACGATCTGCCCGCCGCCGACCTGTCGTTCCAGCCGCTCGACCTCGCCGATCTCGATCAGGTGCGCGCGGCGGCCGCCGCGGTGCTGGCGGGGCCGCGCATCGATGTGCTGGTCAACAATGCCGGCGTGATGATCCCGCCGAAAACGCTGACGAAACAGGGCTATGAGCTGCAATTCGGGGTGAACCACCTCGGCACCTTCGCCTTCACCGGGCTGGTGCATCCCCACGTCGATGACCGCATCGTCATCACCGGCAGCATCGCGCACCGGAACGGGGCGATGGATTACAGCGATCTGTCGGCATCGCGAAGCTATCACAACTGGGCGCGCTACCAGATGAGCAAGCTCGCGAACCTGCTCCACATGTTCGAACTCGACCGGCGGCTGGGCGCGGCGGGGCGTGCGACGCAGGCGATCGGCTGTCACCCCGGGGTCGCGCTGACCGAGCTGACGCGGCACCTGCCGATGCCGCTGCGTTATATGACCCCGCTCGCGGCGCCGTTTTTCAACAGCGCGGCGCAGGGCGCCTGGCCGACGTTGCAGGCAGCGACGGGCGCGCATGTGCAGGGGGGCGATTATCTGGGGCCGCAGGGGCTCGGCGAAGTCGCGGGGCCGTCGGGACCGGCGCGCGCGACGCGCGACGCGCAGGACCCGAAGCTCGCGCGCGAATTGTGGCAGCGGTCGGTCGAGCTGACCGGGGTCGATCCGGGGCTGTAGATCCTCCCTGCCGTGAAGCGGTGGGGAGGGGGGCCATCCGAAGGATGGTGGAGGGGCTGGTGCGCCATTGCCCCTCCGTCAGCGCTTCGCGCTGCCACCTCCCCATCCCTGCGGCACGGGGAGGAGAAGATTTGAAATTTTTTTCGCCACTGAGTCCGCATCGCCACACCACCAGTGGTTGAGTCTCCGAGTCGTGCGCGACTCCATATCCTGTGTCAGACTCGTTTCGTTCTCGTCGCGTTAACCATTATGACACCGGGAATCCCTAGAATCCCGAGCTTGACGGCGGACTCCGCCGGACTCATCAGGGCCTTCTTATGAGCAAGGAACGGGGTGAAGCATGGGTGTGATGGAACGGGTCAAGGCGCCGGCGACGAAGCAGCGGACGCCGAAGGTCGACCCCGCGGACCTGCCGCTCGACAGCATCTTGCAGGGCGATTGCGTCGAGATGATGCGCAGCCTGCCCGCCGCTTCGGTCGACATGATCTTCGCCGATCCGCCCTATAACCTCCAGCTCGGCGGCGACCTGCTGCGTCCTGACGGCAGCCAGGTCGATGCGGTCGACGACGACTGGGACAAGTTTGACAGCCTCGCGACCTATGATCGCTTCACCCACGCTTGGCTCAAGGAAGCGAAGCGCATCCTGAAACCGAACGGCAGCATCTGGGTGATCGGCAGCTATCACAATATTTTCCGTGTCGGCACTGCGCTGCAGGACAACGGCTACTGGATCCTCAACGACATCGTGTGGCGCAAGGCGAACCCGA
>PNJO01000146.1 GCA_013821905.1 Sphingopyxis sp.
AAGGCCACATTGTTGAGGTGGCCGTTGATGTCCATGTCCTGGAACCGCGTCTGCAATTCGATGCGGACGGGGTAGCTGGCGGCGTCGAGCCGCCAGCTTTCCGGTTTCGGCATATCAGCGCGGGCCCATGCGGATGCCGCCGTCGAGGCGAACGTCCTCGCCGTTGAAATAGCCGTTCTCGATCATCGCCAAGGCAAGCGAGGCATATTCGGGCGGATTGCCGAGACGCTTCGGGTTGAGCACCGACGCGCCGAGCGCATCGCGGACATTCTGCGGCGCGCCCGCGAGCAGCGGGGTGTCGAAGATGCCCGGCAGGATCGTGTTGACGCGGATATTCTCAGCTGCGAGATCGCGCGCGATCGGCAGGGTCATGCCGACAACGCCGCCCTTCGATGCCGAATAGGCGGCCTGACCGATCTGGCCGTCCTCGGCCGCGACCGACGCGGTGTTGACGATCGCACCGCGCTCGCCGTCTTCCATCGGGTCGAGCGTCAGCATGCCCGCCGCCGACTTGGCGATGCAGCGGAAGGTGCCGACGAGGTTGATCTGGATGATCCAGTTGAAGGCATCGAGCGGGAAATGCTTGATGCTGCCGTCTTCCTTGCTGCGGCTCGCGGTCTTGATCGCGTTGCCGGTGCCGGCGCAGTTGACGAGGATGCGTTCCTGCCCGATCGCTGCGCGCGACTTCGCGAAAGCAGCGTCGACCGAGGCGTCGTCGGTGACGTTGCATTCGCAGAACACGCCGCCGAGCTCTTCGGCCAGCGCCTTGCCCTTTTCTTCCTGCAGGTCGAAGATCGCGACCTTCACGCCCTTCGCGGCGAGCGCGCGCGCGGTCGCAGCGCCGAGGCCCGAGGCGCCGCCGGTGACGACGGCGGATATGGTGGAATCGAGTTTCATGGGTTTCTCCTGAAAAAGCCCTCCCCTTCAGGGGAGGGTTTGGGTGGGGCATGTGGGGAGTGCCAGCCAACAGGCCCTCCCGTGTCACGAGTCATGTGCCTCGTGACATCCCCTCCCGCGAGCGGGAGGGGAGAAAGAACTAAAGCCGCTCGATGATCGTGACGTTGGCCTGGCCACCGCCTTCGCACATCGTTTGCAGACCATATTTGCCGCCGGTCGCGTCGAGCACGCCGAGCAGGGTCGCCATCAGCTTCGCGCCGCTCGCGCCGAGCGGGTGCCCGAGCGCGATCGCGCCGCCATGCTGGTTCAGCCGCGCATGGTCGCCGCCGAGATATTTGAGCCACGCCAGCGGCACCGGCGCGAACGCTTCGTTGACTTCATAGGCGTCGATGTCGCCGATCCTGAGCCCGGCCTTCTTCAGCGCCTTTTCGGTCGCGAACAGCGGCTCCTCGAGCATGATCACGGGATCGCCTGCGGTTACCGACACATGGTGGATGCGCGCGCGCGGCGTCAGACCATGATCCTTCAGCGCCTGCTCCGACACGACGAGCACGGCCGACGCGCCGTCGCAGATCTGGCTCGACGTCGCCGCGGTGATCGTGCCGCCTTCCTGGAGCAGCTTCACGCCCGCGATGCCGTCGAGCGTCGCATCGAAGCGAATGCCTTCGTCGACCTTGTGCCATTCGCTGCCCTCGGGCGTCTCGATCGCGACCGGCACGATCTCGCGCTCGAACAGGCCTGCCTCGGTCGCCGCCTTGCCGCGGCGGTGGCTTTCGAAGGCGAAGGCGTCGAGGTCGTCCTTGGTGAAGCCGTGCTTCTTGACGATCATCTCGGCGCCCATGAACTGGCTGAACATGATGCCGGGATATTTCTCCTCGAGCCGCGGCGACTTGTAGTTGCCGAGTCCCTCTTTCATGAACAGCGTTGCGACGCTGCCCATCGGTACGCGCGTCATGCTTTCGATGCCGCTCGCCAGCACGATATCCTGCGTGCCGGACAGCACCGCCTGCGCGGCAAAGGTGATCGCCTGCTGCGACGAGCCGCACTGGCGGTCGATGGTGACGGCGGGGATCGAGTCGGGCAGCTTCGAGGCGAGCACCGCGTTGCGGCCGACGTCCATCGTCTGCTGGCCGCCCTGGCTGACGCAACCGGTGATGACGTCGTCGATCGCCTTGGTGTCGAAATCATTGCGGTCGGCGATCGCGTCGAAGACGGCGGCGCCGAGGTCGACGGGATGTACGCCGGCGAGCCGGCCGCCGCGCTTGCCACCCGCGGTGCGGACGGCGTCGACAATATAAGCAGTAGCCATTGGGGAGGTTCCTTTCTTCGTTTGGCGGGTCAGAGCTTCCGCCCGATCAGTTCCTTCATGATCTCGTTCGTGCCGCCGAAGATCCGCGTGACGCGCGCCGAGCGCCATGCCCGGGCGATCGGATATTCGTTCATGTAACCCGAGCCGCCGAACAGCTGGAGGCACTTGTCCATCACCTCCCATTGCAGGTCGGTGTGCCACAGCTTGGCCGCCGCGCCTTCCTCGGGGGTCAGTTCCCTTTTCAGGTGGCGCGCGAGCGCCCAGTCGAGATGCGCCCAGCCGACCTGCAGCTTGGCCTTCAAATCGGCGAGAACGAAGCGGCTGTTCTGGAAATCGAGGATCGGCTTGCCGAACGCCTTGCGCTCGCGCGTATATTCGACCGTGTCGTCGAAGGCGCGCTGCGCCGAGGCCTGCGCCGACACCGCAATCGACAGGCGTTCCTGCGGCAGCTCGCTCATCAGATAGATGAAACCCTGTCCCTCTTCGCCGAGGCAGTTGGTGATCGGCACGCGGACGTCGTTGAAGAACAGCTCCGAGGTGTCCGCCTCATCCTGCCCGATCTTGTCGAGGTTGCGGCCGCGCTGGAAGCCCTCGCGGTCGGCCTCGACGAGGACGATCGACACGCCCTTCCACGCCGGTTCGACCTCGGTGTCGGTCTTGACGCAGACGAGGATCAGGTCGGCGTTCTGGCCGTTGGTGATGAAAGTCTTCGATCCGTTGATGACATAATGGTTGCCATCCTTCTTCGCGGTCGTGCGCATCCCCTGAAGGTCGCTGCCGGTGCCAGGTTCGGTCATCGCGATCGCGGTAATCACCTCGCCCGACACCATCTTGGGCAGCCAGTGCTTCTTCTGCTCCTCGCTGCCGTAACGGACGATATAGTTGGTGACGATGTCCGACTGGAGCGAGAAACCCGTGGTCACGCGGCCGTAATAGGCGCTTTCCTCGTCGACGATCGCGTTATAGCCGAAGTCGAGGCCCAGCCCGCCATATTCCTCGGGCACGGTGGGGCAGAGCATCCCGAGTTCGCCCGCCTTCGGCCAGATCGCCTTCGGCACGATGCCGTCCTCGGCCCATTTCGCCTGGTTGGGCGCGACCTCCTTTTCGAGGAACTGGCGCACCGTCGCGCGGAACGCCTCATGATCCTCGGTGTAGGCGGAGCGCGAGAGGTTATCGAGCGACATGGTCTTCCTTTCCCAGAGCAACGGCGCCGCGATGCAGATGCCGATGTTGCCAAAGCTGCCGCGCAGCATGATCTTTGCCCCAACTGACCTTACGTTTACGTCCACGTCAAGTAGAAATGCCGCTACGGCAGCAAAGATACGGCGAAGGCGCGGAGAGCCGCGGCGCGACGAATAGGTTTGCAGCCGCTGGGCAGCGCCGCAGAGCCGCGCTACCATCGCGATATGGTCAAATTGCTCCTCGATGCCCGCGCACTGCTCGGCGAATCGCCCCGCTGGCATGCCGCCGAAGCGCGACTCTATTGGGTCGATATCGACGCGCATCGCATCCACCGCACCGACCCCGCGACAGCCGCGACCGAAACGATGCAATTGGATGGCCCGGTCGGCTGTGTCGCGCCGCGCGCGAACGGCGGGTTGGTCCTGGGGATGAAGGATGGCTGCGCGCTGATCGACGCCTGGGGCGATGCGCCGCGCCCCTTTGGCCCCGCGCTGCTGGCGGGCATCCCCGAACAGCGTTTCAACGACGGCTGCGTCGATGCCGCCGGACGTTTCTGGGTCGGCAGCGTGACCAGCGACAAGTCCAACCCCGGCGCCATGCTGTTCCGGCTCGATCCCGACGGATCGCTGACGCCGATGATCGGCGGGCTGCTGACCAGCAATGGCGCGGCGTTCAGCCCCGACGGCCGCACCTTCTATCACGCCGACACCCCGACCCACGCGCTGCGCGCCTATGACGTCGATCCCGCGACCGGCGCGCTTGGCGACGGCCGCCCGTTCCACCAGTTCGAACCCGGCACCGGTCGCCCCGATGGCGGCACCGTCGATGCCGAGGGCTGTTACTGGTCGGCGCTGTGGGACGGGTGGCGCGTCGTCCGCCTGTCGCCTGCGGGCGAACTGCTCCAGACGGTCGAGCTGCCGGTCCAGCGCCCGTCGATGATCGCGCTCGGCGGGCCCGACATGAAAACCGCCTTCGTCACCAGCGCGGGCAAGAATCTGACCGACGAGGAACGCGCGGGCCAGCCAAACGCCGGCGGTATCTTCACCTTCCGCGTCGATGTGCCCGGGGTCGTGCAGCCCGGCTTCGGGGGGTGAGACCGATCCTCCCTGCGGCAAAGCCGTGGAGAGGGGACCGCCCGCGAAGCGGGGGGTGGAGGGGTCGATGACTCATCCGCCCCGCAGCCGCCAAATTTTCGCTGTCCTACATTATGCGGCGGGCATAGCATCCTCGCCATGCACGACCGCCGCCTCTCTCACGCGCAAAAACATGCCCCCTTCCCTTGCGATCGGCGCCGCACGGGGAGGGCGAAGAGAGGGGTAGGTGGTGTGACCTTTGTGACCTTCCGAGCAAAATTACGCGAGCGGGCGGCGCTTGCGCTGCTTCGTCAACCCGGTTTAAGGCTTCGGGTGATTTCATTCGAAACCTTTTCCCCGGGGAGATTCGTTGATGCCGCGCCAAGCGCACCCTTTCTGTCGCCGCCTTTCCATGATGCTTGCATCCACCGCGATGCTCGTGGGTTATAGCCAGATGACCGCCATCGCCGCCGAACCGACCGCCGCCGCCCCAACCACTGCCGGGCCGGCCGCCGCTGCCCCCGCGGGCGCGAACCCGCTGCTCGCGCCCTGGACCGGCCCCTATGAAGGGGTGCCGCCGTGGGACAAGATGGACCCCGAGCTGTTCCCCGACGCCTTCACCAAGGCGATGGCCGAAGTGAAGGCGCAGGTGCAGGCGGTGATCGACGATCCGGCCGAGCCGACCTTCGAGAACACCCATGTCCCGATGCAGCTTGCCGGCGACACGATGGAGCGCGTCTATGCGCTGTGGGGTGTGCAGACGTCGAACAAGTCGAACGACCGCGTCGAGGACATCGACGCCGAATGGAGCCCCAAGCTCACCACTTTCTACACCGAGCTGTTCCTCGAACCCAAGCTCTTCGCCCGCTACAAGGCGGTGTACGACAAGCGGCTGACCAGCGGTCTCAACGCGCAGCAGATCCGCATCGTCGAGCGCAGCTATGACGAGATGGTCCGCGACGGCGCCAATCTGTCGCCCGCCGACAAGACCAAGCTCGTCGCGCTGAACTCGAAGCTCGAAGGGCTGTTCTCGACCTTTTCGTCGAAGCTGCTCGGCGACGAGAAGCTCTATACCTTCGTCACCGACAAGGCGGAGCTCGCGGGGCTCGAACCCGGCTTCGTCGCCTCGCTCGCCGCGGCGGCCGAGGCCAATGGCAAGCCCGGCCAGTGGGCGATCAAGAACACCCGCTCGTCGGCGCAGCCGGTGCTGCAGGGCGCGACCAGCCGGAGCCTGCGCGAGCGCGTTTACAAGGCGTTCGTGAACCGCGGCGACAATGGCGACGCCAACGACACCAATTCGACGATCGCCGAGATATTGAAGCTGCGCCAGCAGCGCGCCGAACTGCTCGGCTTTCCGACCCACGCGCATTACCGCATGGCCGACACGATGGCGAAGACCCCCGAGGCCGCGATGGGCCTGATGATGAAGGTCTGGCCCGCCGCGGTGGCGCGCGTCCATGAGGAGGTCGCCGACATGCAGGCGATCGCCGACGCGGAAGCGAAAGCCGGCAAGGGGCCGAAGATCACCATCGAGCCGTGGGACTATCGCTATTATGCGGAGAAGGTCCGCAAGGCGAAATACGACCTCGATGAGAGCGAGGTGAAGCCCTACCTCCAGCTCGACAAGCTGCGCGACGCGATGTTCTGGTCGGCGGGCCAGCTCTATGATCTGGGCTTCCGCGAAAATACCGGGACGATTCCCGTGTTCGACCCGAAGGTGAAGACGTTCGAGGTCTATAATCTCAAGACGAACGCCAATGTCGGCGTCCTCTACCTCGACAATTTTGCGCGCGACGGCAAGCGCTCGGGCGCGTGGATGACGACCTATCGCAGCCAGCAGGGCCTCGGCGGCGAACGCAACGTGCTCGCGTCGAACAACAATAATTTCACCGAGGGCGCAAAGGGCGAGCCGACGCTCGTCAGCCTCGACGACGCGCAGACGCTGTTCCACGAATTCGGTCACGGCATCCATTATCTGCTGCAGCACGTCTATTACCCCGCGCTCGCGGGCGTGCCGCGCGACTTCGTCGAATATCCGAGCCAGGTGAACGAGAATTGGCTGATGACCCCCGAAGTGCTGTCGAAATATGCGACGCACTACAAGACGGGGGTGCCGATGCCGCAGGCGCTGGTCGACAAGATCCTCGCGTCGGACAAGTTCAACCAGGGTTTCTCGACGGTCGAATATCTGTCGAGCGCGATCGTCGACATGAAGCTGCACGACCGCAAGACGCCGCCGACCGACATCGACAGGTTCGAGCGCGAGACGCTGGCCGAGATCGGCATGCCGAAGGAAATCGTCATGCGCCACCGCCTGCCGCAGTTCGGCCACCTGTTCAGCAGCGACGCCTATTCGGCAGGCTATTATTCCTATCTCTGGTCGGAAACGATGGACGCCGACACCTGGGCGGCCTTTACCGAGGCCGGCGGCCCGTGGGACCGCAGCGTCGCCGACAAGTTCCGCACCATATTGCTGATGACGGGCAACGAGACCGACCGCGCCGAGGCGTACCGCGCCTTCCGCGGCCGCGATCCCGACGTGAAGGCGCTGCTGAACAAGCGCGGCTTTCCGACCGAGTAAGAGGGCCAAACCGGGGAGGCAAAGGGGGCGTTTTCGCCCCCTTTGTTTGGGGCCGAAGACGGGGCCGGCGTCGGCCGGAATAAGACGTCGCCCCAGCGAAAGCTGGGGCCGCTAGCGGTTTACGAGGCGGCGCAGGAAAAGGCCGATAGCGGCCCCAGCTTTCGCTGGGGCGACGTTTTTCTCCA
>PNJO01000147.1 GCA_013821905.1 Sphingopyxis sp.
CGGCGGCACGCGATAACGCTCGCTTTCGGGCAGGCGGTTACACACGACGATTTCGTCCGGGCTCGACTGTTCGCACTTGTCGTCGCCGTAAACGATGACCTGGTTGATCTTTTCCGCGTCCGCCGGCTCCTGCGCGGCGGCGGGCAGGGCAGCGGCGCTGCCGGCCAGGAACAGGGCGAGAAGGGGGAGGCGGGTCATCGGTCGTTCCTTTGTCATCTTGTGCGGCATGGCACCGCGATCCTGCATCCGTCGTGAACGGTGGCTGGTTTTCTATCAGATACGCTTCGACAGCGCGATGGCTGCGCGGCATCCGGCGCGGATCGCGAAGCTGAGCAGCGGATAGCCCGGCGCGCTTTCGGCGCCGGCGGCAAGCGCCGCTTCCTTATGCTCGAGCTCCTCGGCGCGGAAGTCGGCGACCGCGGCGCTGAGTTCGGGGTCGCTGTCGCCGAGTTCCTCGAGCTGATGCTGGTAGTGGCGGTCGATCTCGGTCTCGACCGCGGCGGTGCAGGCCATCGCGGCGCGCGGGCCCATGGCGGCGGTGACGGCGCCGAGCGCGAAGCCCGCGACGTTCCAAACCGGCTGCAGCGCGGTCGGGCGCACGCCCCTTTTCGCGACCATCGCGTCGAAAAATTTGCGGTGGCGCTCTTCCTGCTCGGCCATATGCGCGATTTCGCGCGCCATCGGGTGGCGGTCGCCCATCACCGCAAGCTGGCCGGCATAGATGCGCGTCGCGCCATATTCGCCCGCCTGGTCGACGCGGATCATCGAGGCTCTGCGCTTTTCGCTCATGCCGCCGATGTGGTCCGGCGGCGGAGCAAGGTCAAGACGAAGGCTGCGGCGCCGAGCGAGAAAATCGCGTTGAAACCGGCGAGCGAAATCCCGCCGAGCGTCCATTGCGGCACGTCGCAGCGGGTGATCGGCGCGGCCATGATATCGTCGAGCGACACGGGGCCGGTCGCGCCGGAGCTGCACGTCGTAAGCCCCTCCCACCAGCCATATTCGACCCCGGCGTGGAACACGCCGATCGCCCCGCTGATCGCGATCGCGACGGCCGCAAGGGTCGTCAGCGTGCGCATTGCCCGGTCGTTGCGGCGCAGCGCCAGCGCGAGCAGGGCGAGCAGGATCGCCGCCTGGTGCGGCCAGCGCTGCCAATAGCACATCTCGCACGGATGGAGCCCGAAGCCATATTGCGACACGAGCGCGCCGCCATAGAGGAGGACGGGCGTGGCGAGCGCGACGAGCGGCGAGGCGAGGCGCGAGTGAAGCATCAATGGACCTCTAAACTAATCGTCATCGCGGCGAAGGGTGTTCATAGGCACGTGACTCTGAACACGATCTCGCCGGTGCGTCAGAAGGCGGGGGTGAGATCCCGGCCTTCGCCGGGATGACGTGTAAGGAAATGCAGCGCGTATCCCAACCGGGTCAGTTGCTGCGGGTCGGCTTGGCGGCGGGGGGCTTGGTGCCCTGTGCCATGCGCGGCGTCGCGGGACTGATCCGGCCGATCGTCTGCAGCGCATAGTGCAGCTGATAGTCCTCGATCCCCTTGGCCTTCAGTTCGGCCGGGGTCGCGGTGAAGCGCGGATCGGCCTTTTCGTCCTTTTCGAGCAGGCCGTTGTCGACCTTCTTTTCGTTGACGAGGTGACGGCGCAGGTCGCTTTCGCGGAACTTCGGCCGCGAGGCATAATCCGGGTCGCTGAGCTGCGGCACGCGGATATCGGGATCGATCCCGCCTTCCTGCACGCTGCGGCCCGACGGCGTATAATAGCGCGCGGTGGTCAGGCGGAGCGCGGTGGTGTCGGTCAGCGGCAGCACCGTCTGCACCGAACCCTTGCCGAAGCTGCGTTCACCCATGACGACGGCGCGGTGCTGGTCCTGCAGCGCGCCCGCGACGATCTCGGAGGCCGAGGCCGAACCCGCATCGATCAGCACCACGACGGGTGCGCCGCCCGCCAGATCGCCGGGCTCGGCGAAATAGCGTTCGATATCGCCCTTGCGGCGGCCACGCTGCGAGACGATTTCACCGCGTTCGAGGAAGACGTCGCTGACGCCGACGGCTTCGTCGAGCAGGCCGCCGGGGTTCGAGCGCAGGTCGAGCACCCAGCCGCGCGGCTTCTTGCCCATCGCCTTCTCGACCGCGAGCATCGCCGCCTTGAGGTCGCGCGTCGCGTCGGCGGAGAAGCTGGAGATGGTCAGCACGCCGACATCGCCCTTGGTTTCCCATTTGACGGGCTTCAGATCGATGATCTCGCGCGTCAGCGACAATTCCATCGGCTTGTCATGGCCTTCGCGCACGACGGTGATGTCGATCTTGGTGCCCGGCTTGCCGCGCATCTGGTCGACCGCCTCGTCGAGCGTCAGGCCGAAGATCAGTTCCTTGTTGATGTGGGTGATATAGTCGCCCGCCTTGATCCCGGCGCGGTCGGCCGGCGTGTCGGCGGTCGCGGTGATCACCTTCACGACGCCGTCTTCCATCGTCACCGACAGGCCGAGCCCGCCATATTCGCCATCGGTCTGGGTGCGCAGCGTCGAATAGCCGCTCGCGTCGAGATAGCCCGAATGCGGATCGAGGCTGGCGAGCATCCCGTTGATCGCGCCTTCGATCAGCTTCGAATCGTCGACCGGCTCGACATAGTTGGATTTGACCTCGAGAAACACGTCCATGAACCGCGAAATCTCGTCCGTCGTCTTGCTGTCGACGGTCGCCATCGCCCCGGTCGCGAGCGGCACCAGCGCCAGCGTGCTGAGCGCGGCGGCGCCCTGCCACAGGGCGAAACGGCGCCTGGGAGAGGCGGCGGTCTTGGTCGAGTCGGTCATATGCGTCTTTCACTCAGGCGGAATGTCCGCCTTATAAACCCCGGCCCGCCATCTTCCTACGCGTTTGACGGGGCGTCAAGCGGGAGTTCCCGATACACAGCAGCGCCCGAACGGGGAATGAATCGCGGGATCAGGAGAGCATTGCGACGATGTCGACGGGGCGCCCCGCGCGCCGCAGCTCGACGGTGATGCGGCTGTCGTCGGAGCCGGCGCGGCCGATCGGCGTGCCCGCGTCGAGCGTGTCGCCGACTGCGGCCGACAGGCCGATCATGCCGGTGAGCAGCGACGTCCAGCCGCCGCCGTGGTCGATGATGACGATCTTGCCATAGCCGCGGTAGTCGCCCGCAAAGCTGACGCGGCCGGGCGCGGGGGCGACGACCTGGCCGCCCGGGCGCGTCGCGATGGTGACGCCGCGCGATCGCACGCCGCTTTCGTTGACCTCGCCCAGCCCCACGACGATTCGCCCGACGACGGGCAGGCGATAGGCCCCCTCGGTCAGTTCGGGTTCGGCCGCGACGGGCGCCGCGAGGCTCGCCGCGCTTCCGGCCGGGTTGCGCGGGCGCGGCAGCGGCCCGGCAAGCTGCGCGAGTTCGCTGCGTACGGCGCTGTCGGCTTCGAGCGCGTCCATCAGATCGACGATGTCGCGCGCCTTTTCGCCGAGTCCGACCGCGCGGTCGGCCTCCAGCCGCGCGCTGCTCATCAGTTCGCGCGAGCGCAGCCGCCCTTCGTTTTCGAGCCGCGTCAGCGCGTCGCGGCGCTGCGCAAGCTGCGTCCGGCTGCCCGAAAGCGCCTGCAGCGCGACCGACTGTTGCTGCCGGATCGCGCGCAGCGCCGCGAGCTCGCTGCGCACCCCGGCGGTGCGGCGCTCGATCACCGGCATCACCGCGTCGAGCACCGCGCGCGCGTGGACCATGTCGCGGAGCGATCCGGGCTGCGCGAGCACGCTGACGGGTGGCTGGCGCGACAATTGCTGGAGCGAGGCGGTGAGTTCGAGCAGGGGCTGCTGCTGTTCGGCGAGCCGCGCCTGCTGCGCCGACAGGCGCCGCCCGACGAGCGCGACGCGCGCCTCGCCGGCGCTGATATCGGCCTCGGCCGACTGGATGCGCGCGGCGAGCGCTGCGCTGCGCTTCTGCAGCCGGTCGGCCTCGTTGCTCGCCGCCGCCGCCTGGCGTTCGAGCGTCGCGCTGCGCGCCATCGCGTCGGCCGACTGCTGCTTTGCGGTGACGAGCTGCGCGCGCTCGCGCGCGGCGATTGCGGCGGGATCGAAGATGTCGCTCTGCGCCAGCGCCAATGCGCCGCCCGCGACGGCTGCGATCAGGGCGGCGGTTGCAGCGATGCGCCTCACTGGCGGCCCTCGCGATGATAGGGATGGCCGGCGACGATGCTCGTTGCGCGCCACAATTGTTCGGCGAGCATCGCGCGCGCCATCAGATGCGGCCAGGTCGCGCGGCCGAAGGCGATGACCTTGTCGGCACCCTCGCGTTCCTCGGGCGTGAAGCCGTCGGCGGCGCCGAGGCAGAAGCGCGCCTCGCGCACCCCGCCGTCGCGCCATTTTTCGAGCAATTTGGCAAATTCGAGCGACGACATCTGGTCGCCGCCTTCGTCGAGCAGCACGGTGCGGCTATTCTCTGCCGCGGCGGGCACGCGCCCGCCGGTGTCGGGAAGTTCCGAAATCTTCTGCGCCCAGGTCACGCGCTTCATATAGCGCTCGACCAGCTCGGCCTCGGGCCCGCGCCCGATGCGCCCGCGCGCGATGATGTGCAGCAACATGAGCGTCCGCCTAGCCGGTAGGCGGGGCGGACGTCAATTTACCGCGGCAACCGGCGGTGCGTCGCCGAACGACCACATGCGCTCGAGGTTGTAGAAGCTGCGCACCTCGGGCCGGAACAGGTGGACGATGACGTCGCCGGCATCGATCAGCACCCAGTCGGCATTCGGAAGCCCCTCGACCCGGACCTGGCGGCCCGCTTCCTGCTTGATGCGCTGCGCCAGCTTGTCGGCGATTGCCGAGACATGACGCGTCGACCGGCCGCTCGCGATCACCATATGATCGGCGATGCTGCTCTTGCCGGCAAGCGGGATGGAGATGGTTTCCTGGGCCTGGTCCTCGTCCAGCTGGTGGAGGATCAGCGCGTGGAGCGCGTCCACATTGTCATTGGCGGATGCGGCGCCCGCATCCTTACTGGCGGCTATCAAGCGGTTTCATTCCTTTCGTCCATGGCAAGGCGCGAATGCGTCACAGGGTCGCGCATTGCGCGGCCTGCATAGCGTTCGAACCAGCGGGGATTGGCCTGCCGTATTGCAGTTGCGGATCGCACATCGGGCGAAAAACGCAGGAACACGAGGGCAGGCGGTCTCCAGTTCGTCCATTGGAGTTTCTGGTCCGCGGGCCGGACGAAGCGCCGAAGCCAACCCATCGCCTGTACAGCATGGGTGCGGCCATTATAGCCCGGACGCGCGACAACCGCAATCGGCATGAGTCGCGCTATTCCCCGCCAGTCGCGCCATTGGGGCAATTGGGCGAGATTGTCGGCACCCATGACCCAGACGAACCGCCGATTGGGGTAGCGACGGACGAGTTTCCGAAGCGTATCGACGGTGTAGCGCGTGCCGAACTCGGCCTCGATCGCGGTCGCGCGGATCGGTGAGCGCCGCGCCATGCGCTGCGCCGAACCGAGCCGCGCGGGGAGCGAGGCCATGCCGGCCTTGGGCTTGAGCGGATTGCCCGGCGAGACGAGCCACCACAGTTCGTCGAGCCCCAGCGCGTCGATCGCATTGCGGCTGATCGCCCGATGCCCGCCATGCGCAGGATTGAAGCTGCCGCCGAGAAGGCCGGTGGTGATCATCGCGGCCCGTCATCGTCGAATTCAGGGACCGTTGTGCAGAGAATCTCGCTGCCGTCGTCGGTGGCCGCGTGGCGAGCAAGCCCGCGCGCGACTAGGTCCTGCTCGACCAGCCGGAAATCGAAACCCATCTTCGCCTCGACGCGTTTGTCGCACCACCTGGAAAAAGGGGTCGCCGTCATGCAGCCGTTGAGCGCAGCGAGGTCGAAGGCCGACAGGTTTCGCTGCAAGGCCTCGACGCCACGCGCCTCGGCGAAATGGGCGTATGCTATGCCATAGGCGCTCATGCCGACGATCCATCCTCGGGATCGGGATTGCTCGTCTACCCCGTCGACGTTCTTGTTTAGCAACCGGAAATTCGGCCGCATCGCGTCTGGCTCTACCGAGAAGCAATTTTGCGGCAAACTCATGGTTGCCAGCGATGGCTGTTCGCCGAGATGTATCCGCCGATGTTTCGCGAAGAGCTCGAGAGCGATACCGGTTTCCACCTTTGTGGTCTCGCCGCTGGCGAACACTAGGGGAGCCAAGTCGCGACCGACGGACCAGCAAAAGGGCGTCGCTGCGAATGCAACGGCGAGGAGCGCAAATTTGAGCGGGCGCCGCATCAAAAACCCGCGGGCTTGGTGCTCAAGGCCGCACCTGCCCCGTACCGCGCACCAGCCATTTGTACGTCGTCAGCCCCTCGAGCGCGACCGGGCCGCGGGCGTGGAGGCGACCGGTGGCGATGCCGATCTCCGCGCCCAGCCCGAATTCGCCGCCGTCGGCGAATTGCGTCGAAGCATTGTGCATCACGATCGCGCTGTCGACCTCGGCGAGGAAGCGTTCGGCGACACTTTTGTCCTCGGTGACGATCGCGTCGGTGTGACGGCTCGAATGCGCGTCGATATGCGCGAGCGCGCCGGTCAGGCCATCGACGAGCGCGACCGAGACGATCGCGTCGAGATATTCGGTGTCCCAGTCGCCCGCCGATGCCGCTTCGACATGCGGGCTCAGCGCCACGATGCCCTTGTCGCCGCGCACTTCGCACCCCGCCGCGATCAGCCCGTCGACGATGGCGAGCGGTGCGGGATAGGCGCGGTCGATCAGGATCGTTTCGGTCGCGCCGCAGATGCCGGTGCGGCGCATCTTGGCGTTGACCGCGAGTGCGACCGCCTTCGCCGGATCGGCGGCGCCGTCGATGTAGAGATGGTTGATCCCGTCGAGATGCGCGAGCACGGGGACGCGCGCCTCGTCCTGCACGCGCGCGACGAGACCCTTGCCGCCGCGCGGGATGATGATGTCGACGAGGCCCTGCGCGCGCAGCAGCGCGCCGACCGCGGCGCGGTCCTGCACCGGCACGAGCTGCACCGCGTCGGCGGGAATCCCCGCCTCGGCAAGCCCCGCCGCCAGCGCCGCATGGATCGCGCGATTCGAGTTCGCCGCTTCGCTGCCGCCGCGCAGGATCACCGCGTTGCCCGACATCAGCCCGAGCGCCGCCGCGTCGGCGGTGACGTTGGGGCGGCTTT
>PNJO01000148.1 GCA_013821905.1 Sphingopyxis sp.
GCCGGTCGCGACCTGCACATTCTTCGGAATGTCGATCACCACCGGGCCGGGGCGGCCGTGCGTCGCGATATGGAACGCCTCGTGCATGATCGGGCCGAGCCGGTCGGGGTCCATCACCAGATAATTATGCTTGGTGCAGTGGCGCGTAATGCCGACGGTGTCGCATTCCTGGAAGGCGTCGGTGCCGATCAGCGTCGTCGGCACCTGCCCGGTGAGCACGACCATCGGGATGCTGTCGAGCAGCGCGTCGGTGATGCCGGTGACCGCATTGGTCGCGCCGGGCCCCGAGGTGACGAGCACGACGCCGGGCTTGCCGGTCGAGCGCGCATAGCCCTCTGCCGCGTGCGTCGCCGCCTGTTCGTGGCGGACGAGGATGTGCTTGATCGTCGGGTGTTTGTAGAGCGCGTCGTAAATGGGAAGGACCGCGCCGCCCGGATAGCCGAACACCGTATCGACCCCGAGGTCGACCAGCGCCTGAACCACCATGTCGGCACCACTCATTTCCGTCACGACGAAACTCCTTTCCTCTTCCTGCCACGCCAACGCGCGCGCGCCTTGTGCGCTGCAGCAGGTCGGCGGGCAATAGGTGTATGATTCTATCCTGTCAACAGCCCATCGCGTAATATTATTGCTAATTGCTTGATAGAATCGATGTTTAATGATTCCGCGTGGCGCGGCCAGTCGGCGGGCGGCTGGTGGCGAAACCAGGTGAACTGGCGCTTCGCATATTGGCGGGTTGCGGCCTGCGCCTGCGCGAGCGCCTCGTCGCGCGTGCTTTCGCCGCGAAGCCAGGCGGCGATCTGCGGCACGCCGATCGCGCGCATCGCCGGAAGGTCGGGGTCGAGGCCGCGCGCGAGCAGCGCCTCGACCTCCTCGACCGCGCCGCTCGCGAACATCTGTTCGAGGCGCGCGTCGCAGCGGGCGCGCAGCCAGTCGCGCGGCGGGAGGAGGATCAGCGGCGTGAGGGCGATGTCGTCCGCGATGCCGCCCTCGCGCGCCTGCTGCCAGTCGGCGAGCGTCCGGCCGGTCGCGCGCACGACCTCGAGCGCGCGCGCGACGCGGGTCGCGTCGGCGGGATTGAGGCGCGCCGCGGCGTCGGGGTCGGCGCCGGCGAGCGCGGCGTGGGCCTCCGCGAGCGGCAAGGCGCGGACGGCTTCGCGGATCTGCGGGTCGATTTCGGGCACCGGCGCGATGCCGTCGAGCAGCGTGCGCAGATAGAGGCCGGTGCCGCCGACGAGGACGGGAAGCTTCCCCGCCGCGTGGGCGCGGGAAATGACGCCGCGCGCCTCGTCCGCCCAGCGCGCGGCGTTGTGCGCTACGGCGGCGTCGACATGGCCGAAGAGGCGATGGGCAACCCCTTGCATCTCCTCGGCGGAGGGGCGCGCCGAGAGAATGGCGAGGTCGGCATAGACCTGGCTCGCGTCGGCGTTGACGACGACGGCGTCACCCGCCATTTGCGCCAGCGCTACCGACAAAGCGCTCTTGCCGCTGGCGGTGGGTCCGGCGATAAGTGCCACGGGCGCCCGCCCGCGAACGAAAGAGATAGAAGGAGACGCCATGTTCGTAGCGACGCTGATAGCAGCAGGAAAGCTGACCGACGAGGTGGTTCGCGAGGCGATCGACCGGCTCGACGCGACGGGGCACGACGTCGGCGCGCCGCACTGGCTCGACGAGCATGATGCCGCCGATATCATCTTTCAGGGCAGCCTGGTCAGCGCGCGCAGGGAACTGGCGCTGATGGACCATGGCGCGCTCGACGTGGTGGTGCAGCCGCTCGGCGACCGCACCAAGAAGCTGATCGTCGCCGACATGGATTCGACGATGATCACGGTCGAGTGCATCGACGAGCTGGCCGACTATGCGGGCATCAAGGCCGAGGTCGCGGCGATCACCGCGAAGGCGATGCGCGGCGAGGTCGATTTCCGCGGTGCGTTGGTCGAGCGCGTCGCGCTGCTCGGCGGCATGGCCGAGGGCGTGCTGGCCGAGTGCCGCATCGACCGCGTGCGGCTGACCCGCGGCGCGCGCACGCTCGTCCAGACGATGAAGGCGCATGGCGCGCATTCGGTGCTGGTGACCGGCGGCTTCACCGCCTTTGCGGCGCCGGTGGGCGAGGCGATCGGCTTCGACCGCGTCGTCGCGAACGAACTGGTCATCGAGGGCGGCAAGCTGACCGGCGCGGTCACCGAGCCGATCGTCGACAAACATGCGAAGGAGGCGGCGCTGAAGGCCGAGGCGGCGAAGCACGGCATCCCGCTCGCCGAGACGCTGGCGGTCGGCGACGGCGCGAACGACATTCCGATGATCACCGCGGCGGGGCTGGGGGTCGCCTATCATCCCCATGCCGCGGCCGCCGAAGCGGCGGCGGCGGTGATCCGCCACCATGACCTGACCGCGCTGCTCTGGGCGCAGGGCTATCCGCGGCGGAGCTGGGTGCTGGGGTAGGGCTGGGGCTCGGGGTTCGGCCGAAACCGGGCCGAAATGGCCCTCGCCACCCCGAAGCAGGCAAAAAAAGGGCGCGGGGATTGCTCCTCGCGCCCTTTTTCTGCGACCCAGGCAGCTCTCAGAGGCCGTCGACGGCCTTGCTGACCAGGATATTCACCGCCACGCGGCGGTTCTGTGCCTTGCCTTCGGGGGTGCTGTTGTCCGCCGCCGGATCGGCTTCGGCCATGCCCGTCGGGGTCAGCATGCGATAGGGCTTCCAGCCGCACTGCTGCTGCAGATGGTTGACGACGCGGCTGGCGCGCTTTTCGCTGAGTTCCTGGTTGAACTCCTCGCTGCCGGTGGAGTCGGTGTAGCCGACGACAAGCAGCAGCGCATTGTCCATGCTGTTCGCCTGCGAGGCGGCGGCGCAGAGATCGGATTTCGCCTGCTCCGACAACACCCACTTGCCGGTGTCGAAGTTCACGTTGGTCGTGCCGCGGACATTATACTGGTCGATATCGCCGACGCGGCTGCGCAGCGCATCGGTCGCCGCGGTCTGTTCGGCGAAGCGCTGGTTCGTGCCGGTGTGGATCATGTTCGCGGTGCGCAGATCCTTGCTCTTGAGTACCACCTGGCTGGCGACGAGGCCGCCTTCCCACTGGCCCGTCTGGACGGTGACCGGCAGGCCGTTGACCAGCGAGTTCGAGGCGAGCTTGCTGCTGCCGAGACCGAGGAAACCGCCGCTGGCCTTGATCTTCGTCGCGTCGACGACGGTGATCAGCGCGTTGTTGCCGTCGGCGGTCGTGACCTGCATCTTGTTGCCGCTGCGCGCCGAGATGATGCCCTCGACCTCGGGACCCTTCGCCATCTGCGACAGGTCGGGCGGCGGCGGCGCGGTGACGGTCGCCATGACATCGCTGCCGGAGACATCCTGCTGCTCCTGCGCGATGGCCGGCGCGGCGATCATCGCCAGCGTCAGCATGATCCCTGAACTCTTGAAAACGGCGCCCATAGACTACTCCTTCGATCGGGTCTGCAGGGCCCTCGATTTTCGCTGACCCCTTCTCGCAGATGGACTCCCGGAAGCGCCAAAAGTTGCGCAGGTCGTCGGGTGTCTTGCACGGTGCGCCGACAAAATAGTGGCGCAAAACGGGGCAAAATCGGGCGTCGCAGCCCTCGGCGTTTGCCATCGCGGCGAAGGCGTGACATCCCTTTGCCAGGGGGATGTTCATGGATTCGAACGCAAAAATCGCCGACCTGTTTGCGCGTCACAAGGCCGATGCGGTGCTGCTCCACCGGCCTTACCCGCCTTTCGCGGCGGCGGCGACGAAAAGCCGGTTCGGCGGGCTGCCCGCGCTGCCGTCCGCGATCGACTGGCCGCGCATGAAGGACGGGACGCCGCTCCATTTTCTGGCGCAGGTGGACTGCGGCGCGCTGCCCTTTCCGGGCGGACTGCCCGAAGGGGGGATGCTCTTCTTTTTCGGGCGCGACGACGAAGAGCAGATCTGGGACGAGGAATTCGCCGGCGACCGGCCGTGGCGCGTGATCCATGCGCCCGATGCCGCCGGCGACGATCCGCCGCGCGCTGCGCCCGCCGACCTGCCGCCGATCGGCGGCACCTATCCGCGGCCCAATTGGCGACCCTTCCTGATGAAGGGCGAGGGCGCGCCGAATGTGCATGTCGAATGGCCGGTCGAATTGCGGCGGATGGAGACATGGCCCGACGCGAGCGCGCTGACCGAGGAGGATTGGGACGCGGAGGGCGGCGCGGGCTGGCGCGACCGGCTGCTGGCGCTGGTGAGCAGGGAAAAGCAGGCGGAGAAGGCGGAGGCCGAGCGCGCGTTGCTGTGGGAGGCGTATGACAACAGGCTGGAGGCGAAGCGCGCCGAGGCCTTTTATGCGGCGACGGGTTTCGCGCGACCGGTCAAGCCCGACGAACCCTATCGCGGCAATATGGAGACGGCGCTCCGCCTGTTCGGGGCGGATGACGATGCGGACGCCTTTCCGCAGCGCTGGATCGCCGTCGGCTTCTTTTGCCGCGCGCTCCGCGCCGGGCTGGAGGCTGCGTCCGCGCGCGCGGTCGTCGCGGACGTCGACGCGCATGTGGCGGCGGCCGAGACATGGATTGCTGTGGCAGAGGAAGCGAATGCGGCCGATCCGCTGCCCGCGTCGGACCGGCAGGCGTTCCGGCAATGGCTGAGGTCGATCGAGCGCAACGACGTGCCAAAGCGCCAGCCCGTCGAATTCAGGGTTGCCGACTGGATCATCGCAGCGACCGAGGCGGTCATTCGCAGCTTTGCCCATGATCGCGACCTTGCGCGGCTGATTCCGGCGTCCGTCTATGAGGCGATGGCGTCGGAGTTCGAGGGCACGACGGTATGGGGCATCCAATATTCGCAGATGCTGGGCCACGCGCCCTCGTCGCAGCAGGCGCGGATGACCGACGATCCGACGGTCTGCCTGCTCAATCTTGCCAGCGACGCGGGGCTCGGCTGGATGTTCGGCGACGTCGGCGAGGCGACCTACCGGATCGAGCCCGACGCGCTGGCGCGGGGCGATTTCGCGGCGGTCCGGGCGTCGCTCGAGGGGCATTGAGCGGGGGCGCGTGACGGCGGCGGGTGCGTGGGCTATCCTCGCGGCGTGGAGGAGCCATGACGAAGCATCGCATCTATTCGATCAGCGTCGCGAGCGTGTACCCGCACTATATCGCCAAGGCGGAAAAGAAGGGGCGAACCAGGGCCGAGGTCGACGAGATTTTCCGCTGGCTGACGGGGTATAGCCAGAAGCAGCTCGAGGCCGCGCTGGCGGGAGGCACGAATTTCGAGGATTTCTTTACGCAGGCGCCCGCGCCGAACCCGGCGCGCGACCTGATCACCGGCGTGATCTGCGGCATCCGCGTCGAGAATATCGAGGACCCGCTGATGAAGGAAATCCGCTATCTCGACAAATTGATCGACGAACTCGCGCGGGGGAAGGCGATGGCAAAGATCTTGCGGGGTCAGGGGCGGTGAGCGGCCGGAAGTCGCCGGTGCGTCCATCGCGATCCCCGGCGAAAGCCGGGGCCCATGAAGGGAAGGCCGTGCTCACCATCTGGGCCCCGGCTTTCGCCGGGGATCGCGGAGGGACCGCCCGCAGACTGAAAGCGTCGCTTCTCTCCCGGTCATCCCGGACTTGATCCGGGATCCACGGCGACGGCGCGGCCGTGGGTCCCCGATCAGGTCCGGGATGACGAAAGAGGGGAGGCGGACGCCCGCGCTCCCCTCTCGAACCCGCCTCAATCCTCGATCGGCGCGGCGCCGGCCGGCGCGAAGCCGGTGTCTGCGAGGCGGCCGAGCGCCGCGGCATATTTCTGCGTGTCGAGATAGGGGTGGAGGCTGACGATCTTGCCCCAGCGCAGGCGGATGATGTGCACGCCATCGTTGACGTAGCTGGTGTCGCCGTCGGCCATTACCGCGCGGTCGCGCCATTCGATCACCGCGGTCGTGTCCCACGGCGTGCCGCTCGACGCGATATGCTTGATCTCGAACTTCAGCACCGGATGGACGGCGAAGAGGCGCCGGAACCAGGCGCGCAGCCCGACCTTGGTGTGGCGCGTGCCCCCGAGCGCGTGGTCGCCGGGGAAGATATGCTCGAAACGGTCGGCCATGCCGGCGAGCGCCGATTCCCAGTCGCCCTTGCTGAGGCCGGCGAAAATCTTGCGGACCCGATGACGAACGATGGCGTGATACATGAGAATTCTCCTGCTGGTGTTGACGGTGTAAACATTGACCGCGCGCAGGTGGGGGTCGATGTTTACGATGTCAATACCGGGAAGCGGATTTTTCGGCGCTGCGCTTCAGCCGGGCGGCGCCCCGTCGCCGATCTCGTCGGCCAGCCAGCCGCGAAAGCGCAGCATTGCGTCGCTTTCGGCGCGCGACATCAGGCGGGTGAGCCAGTAACGGCCCGCATCGACCGTCGCGGCGAAGGGCTGGACGAGCAGTTCGGCGGCGAGTTCGCGTGTTAACATCGACGGCGGCGCGAGCGCGACACCCTGGCCCGCGGCAGCCGCCGCCGCCATCAGCGCCGAGCTGTCGAAGACCGGGCCGCGCAGCATCGGCATCGCGACCCCCGCAGCGGCGAACCACAGCGCCCACTCGTCGGCGCGATACGACCGCAGCAGCCTTTCGTGGACGAGGTCGGCGGGCGATTTCAGCCGCGCCGCGAGCGCGGGAGCGCAGAGCGGCGCCATCGGCGCGGCGAGCAGGGGTTCGGCGTGGGTGCCGTGCCACGCGCCGTCGCCGAACCGGATCGCATAGTCGAGCGCCTCGCCCGCAAGGTCGACGCGGTTGTTGTTGGTCGAGATGCGCAGGTCGATCGCGGGATGCGCCTGCGCGAAGGCGTCGAGGCGCGGGAGCAGCCAGCCGGTCGCGAAAGTGCCGACGACGCCGACGTTGAGCACTTCGCGGAAGCGCCCGCCGGCATATCGGTCGAGCGTCGCCGCGACGCGGTCGAAGGCGTCGGCGAGGACGGGAACGAGCGCATGGCCCTCGTCGGTCAGCGCGAGGCCGCGCGGCAGGCGGTGAAAGAGGCGGGTGCCGAGGCGGCGTTCGAGCTGTGCGACCTGGTGGCTGACCGCGCCCTGGCTGACGTGGAGCTCGATCGCGGCGCGGGTGAAATTGAGGTGGCGCGCAGCGGCCTCGAAGGCGCGCAGGGCGTTGAGGGGGAG
>PNJO01000149.1 GCA_013821905.1 Sphingopyxis sp.
GCGCTCGCGATGGGCGACCTCGGCGCCTATTCGCCCTTCCTCGCTGCGTGGGGGCCGTTCATCCTGTTCGCGCTGATCGGCGAGATGATCCTAATCCGCACCGAGGAATAGGCGCGCCGGGAGCGGGTCGCCCGGCCATCGCGCCGTTCAGAGCAGTCCTGCCGCCCGGATCGCCGCAAAGGCGCTGTCGATCCGGTCGTTGCCGTCGCCCGTGACCCACGCCCACCGGAGCCCGCGCCGGTCGAGCTCGCCGATCGAAGCCTCCATGAACTGGCGCCGCGCGAGGTCGCTGCCGAACAGCCGGGTCCCGTCCTCCTGCCACGGCAGGTCCATCGCGGGCACCAGATAGAGGTCCGCGGTTTCGTCCCAATGGTCGATTTCGGGCAGCCGGCGCCCGAGCAGCATGACCGCCCACGCCTGCGTCATCAGCGGGTCGGTGTCCGACACCAGCCAGTCGGGCTGCTGCGCCAGCGCAGCCCTTGTCGCCGCGCGGTGGCCGTCGAAGATGGCGAGCAGGTCGATCTCGTCGAATTCGGTGCCGTTCGCCTCGGCATAGGTCCGCCCATATTCGGGCACGACCAGCCCGCCGAGACGCAGCGCGAGGCGCGGCGCGAGCGTCGATTTGCCGGTGCTTTCGGCGCCGTGCAGCACGATATGCCTGGTCATGCCGGAACCTCCCCCCCTGCCGCGGCGCGGCGCCACTGGATCAGCCCGTCGATCGACATGCCGAGCAGCACCAGATAGACCGCACTCGTCGCATAAAGCCCGCGCCAGGCAAAGAGCGGCACCGCGATCAGATCGACCAATATCCACAGGAACCAGCTTTCGACCCGCCGCCGCGCAAGCAGCCATTGCGCGGTGATGCTGAGCATCGCGATGGCGCCGTCGACCCACGGCGCGGCGGCATCGGTGTAGCGGTGCATCGCATAGCTCCACACGAGCCAGGCGGCGATCGTCACCGATCCCCAGACCGCGCGGGCGCGCTCGCTCATCCAGCCAACGGGCACGCCGCTGTCGTCGCGCGCGCGTTGCCAGGCGAACCAGCCGTAGAGGTTGAGGACGAAGAAAAAGCCCTGCAACAACATGTCGCTATACAGCCGCGCCTCATAGAAGACGAAGGCGTAGAGCGTCACCGCCACGAGCGCGAAGGGGTAGTTCCACACGCTGCGCATCACGACGAGGCCGACGTTGACGAGGACGAGAAGGGCGGCCAGCCATTCGAGTTGGCTCATGCGGCGGCTCCGGCGCGCGGGCGCGTCCACAGGCCGTCGCGGCTGATCCGTCGCGGCGGCGGACGGCGGAGCACCGACCAGCCCGCGCGCGCGACCCAGCCGAGCTTGGCGGCGAGCGAGGTCGAGGCGCGGTGGTCCCAGGCATGGTCGCCGCGCGCACGCACCTCGCGCGCGATGTCGCCATAGATGCCCATCGCGGCCAGCACCGCCCAGCGGCTGCGCGGGCCCAGCTTGCGCGCGCCCCAGCGCGCCGACGCCTCATATTCCTCGGCGAGTTCGGCGAGCCATTTCGCCATCACCGACAGGCGCGGGCGAAAGGCGGGGTGCATATGCTGGCCGGGCGGGATATCGAGCTCGACGAGCCATTCGACGGGCAGGTAGCAGCGGTCGGCCGCGGCATCCTCGGCAATGTCGCGCGCAATGTTCGCGAGCTGGAACGAAATGCCGAGGTCGGAGGCGCGGTCGAGCGTCGTTTCGTCGCGCGGGTCGATGCCCATCACCAGCGCCATCGCGACCCCGACCGCACCCGCGACATGATAGCAATAGCGCAGCAGGTCGGCCTCGCTGCGCGGGCGCCAGTCGCGCGCGTCGAGTTCGAAGCCCGCGACGATATCGTCGATCACCGCGCGCGGAATCGCGATTTCGGTGAGCAGCAGGCCAAGGCCGTCGAAGGCCGCCTCGCCCGTCGGTTCGCCGGCGAAGGCGCGATCGGTCTGTGCCCGGATATGCGCGACGGCGGCGACCGGGTCGTGCCCCGGCGTCATCGCGCCGCCATGATCCTGCCCGTCGACCAGATCGTCGGCGGCGCGGCACCAGGCGTAGAGCAGCCATACGCGCTCGCGGGTCAGCCGGTCGAACAGCCGGCTCGCCATCGCAAAGCTTTTCGATCCGCGCGCAATGCTGTCGTGCGCGAAACCGTGGAGGGCTTGTGCGTCATAGGCCCCCTCGGCGGTCATTACAGATTTTCGGCCTTCATCGCGAAGATCGTCTGGTGCGGCTCGTAATTCGCCATCTTGTCGAGCAGTTCGTCGAGCCCGGCATCGACGATCATGATCCCGGCGTGCGCGGGACGGATGAAGCCGACGTCGACCATCTTGCGGTTGAAGGCGATAAGGTCGTTGTAGAAGCCCGCGGCGTTGAGCAGCCCGACGGGCTTGTTGTGATAGCCGAGCTGCGCCCAGCTGATCGCTTCCCACAATTCGTCCATCGTGCCGACGCCGCCCGGGATGGTCAGGAAGCCGTCGGAAAGGTCGGTGAACATCTTCTTGCGTTCGTGCATGCCGCTGACGACGTGCAGCTCGGTGCAGCCGCGGTGCGCCACCTCGGCGCCGACGAGCGCTTCGGGGATGATGCCGATGACCTCGCCGCCCGCGTCGAGGGCGCTGTCGGCGACCGCGCCCATCAGCCCGAGCCGGCCGCCGCCATAGACGACGCCGATCCCGCGCTGCGCCAGGGTGCGGCCGACGTGGCGCGCGGTTTCGATATAGATCGGATCCTCGGGGGTTGCGGACCCGCAATAGACGGCAAGGCGTTTCATCACTTGGTGGCTTTCAAAATTCCGTTCGGGCGGGGCCTGTCGAAGCCCCGCTCCTTCTTCCGCGCCTTTGCAGGAAGAACGGCCCTTCGACAAGCTTGGCCAAAGTATAGTCAGTCCAACATCAAGGCAGCGGTCGCCTTCGCGCTGCCGACGACGCCGGGAATCCCCGCGCCGGGGTGCGTCCCCGCGCCGACGAAATAGAGATTGGCAATCGCATCGTCGCGATTGTGGGCGCGAAAATATGCGCTTTGCCAGAGCAGGGGCTCGAGGCTGAAGGCGCTGCCGAGATGCGCCGACAGGTCGCGGCCGAAATCGGCGGGGGTGTAGTGGAAGCGCGTCACGAGCCGGTCGCGGAGACCGGGCGCGGCGCGGCGCTCGACCTCTTCGAGGATCGCGTCGGCGAAACGGACGCCGAATTCGCCGTCCCACTCAGGCTGCGTCTTGCCGAGATGCGCTACCGGCGCGAGCGCGTAAAAGCACGAATGGCCCGGCGGCGCCATCGCGGGATCGGTGATGCTCGGATGGTGGAGGTAAAGCGAGAAATCGTCGGGTACGCGGCCGCCATAGATATCGTCGAGCAGCCCCTTGTAGCGCGGGCCGAAGAGGATGCTGTGATGCGCGATATCGGGATATTCGCCCTCGACGCCGAAATGGACGACGAAGAGCGAGGGCGACCACCGTTTGCGCGACAGGCGGCGCGCGACCTTTGCTCCGCGTGGATGATCCGCGAGCAGGTCCCGATAGCTGTGCATCAGGTCGCCGTTGCACGCGACCATATCGGCCGCGCCGCGCCAGCCGCCGACGGTCACGACGCCGGTGGCGCGGTCGCCCGCCGTTGCGATCCGCGCCACCGGATCGCCGAGGCGCAGCGTGCCGCCGAGCCGCTCGAACAGCCGCACCATGCCGCCGACCAGCGCGTTGGTGCCGCCGCGCGCGAACCAGACGCCGCCCTGCTTCTCGATCGTGTGGATCAGCGCATAGATGGCGCTCGTCGTCATCGGATTGCCGCCGACGAGCAGGGTGTGGAACGACAGCGCCTGCGCCAGCCTTTCGTCCTCGACATAGGCGGAAACGACGGCATAGACGCTGCGCCACGCCCGATATTTCATCAGCGCCGGCGCGGCGCGGACCATCGACGCGAAATCGAGAAAGGCGACCGCACCGAGTTTCACATAGCCCTGCTCATAAACGCCCTTCGAATAGGCGAGGAAGCGGTCGTAGCCCGCGACGTCGGCGGGGTTGAGCTTCGCGATCTCGGCGCGCAGCTCGGCCTCGTCGTTCGAATAGTCGAAGCGCGTGCCATCGGGCCAGTTCAGGCGATAGAAGGGCGTCACCGGGACCAGATCGACGTCGGCCGCCATATCCTGCCCGCTCAGCGCCCAGAGTTCCTGCAGGCACGGCGGGTCGGTGATCACCGTCGGCCCCGCGTCGAAAATGAAGCCGTCCCGTCGCCAGTGATAGGCGCGCCCGCCGGGCCGGTCGCGCGCCTCGACGACGGTGGTTTCCACCCCCGCCGACTGGAGCCGGATTGCAAGGGCGAGGCCGCCGAAGCCGGCGCCGATCACGATGGCGCGGCGCGTCATTTCCAGTCGAGGCGCCGCAGCGCGGCGAGCGCGCGGCCGACCGGCACCGGCGGCCTGCCCGACACGATGCGCAGCTTGTCCGTCACCGACGAACGCCCGGCATAGAAGCGCGCAATCAGGCCGGCGGGCAGGCGGTAGAAGCGCTCGAAGATGCGGTAACGTTCGTCCGGCTCGGCGGCGCGGAAGAGCATCGCGCCGAGCATGCGGTAAAAGCGCTGGCGCCGCCACGCCGCGGCCGCGCGGGCGCGGAGCCGTTCGGGAAGGTCGGCGCGTCCGGCCAGCGCAGGCAGCGCGGCCGCCGTGCGCACCGCGTCGGGAAGCGAATAGCCGGTCGTCGCGTGAAACAGGCCCGCGCGCGCGCCGATCCGCGCGGTGCGCTCGGACGCGGGCCACAGCCGGGCGAAATCGCCCGCGACGACGACCGCGAGCACGCCCGTTTCCTCGCGGCCGGTCGCGGTCACCTCCCAGCCCCGCGCCGCGGCATAGGCGGCGATCCGTTCGCGGACGAGCGGCACGTCGAGGTCGGCGTCGTCGCTGTAATAGGTGTCCTCGACGAAGATCGTCTCGGCATCGAAGGGCAGCAGATAGACGAAGCGATAGCCGCCCGTCTGCTCGACGGTCGCGTCCATCACGACCGGATGTTCGACGCCGTGCCCGCCCTTCACGGTCAGCGCCTGCCCGACGAATGCCTGCCAGCCGCAGTCGAGCGTCGGGAATTTCCCCGCGCCGCGCGCGTCGATCACATGCTTCGCCGACAAGCGCCCGCCGCGCGACAGCAGAAGGTGGTCGGGCGCGACATGCTTCGCGCGGTCGGCGATGACATGCCCCTCGGGAAGCGCCGCCGCGACCGCCGCGGCGAGTGCCTCGCCGGTGATGCTCTTGTAGCCCATGCGCAGCGTGCGGGCGTGCGCGGGAAAGCGGACGTCGTAGCGCGGCCAGTGATGGCGGACGAGCGGCGCGACAAGCCAGCGGTCCTTTTTCGCGATATCGCTGTCGAAGAAGGACCAGACATGATTGCCGCCGACGGGTCCGGGCTCGATCAGCCGCACGTCGAGGTCGGGCCGCTTTGCGGCCAATGCCAGCACCGCCAGCCCGCCGGCGAGCCCGCCGCCGACGATCGCGATATCACATCTGTCCGTGCTCGGCCGGCCCATGTTCCCGCCCTAGCCGCCTCCGCGCGCCGGCGCAAAGCCATTGCATCGCGGCGTCAGGCGATTAGCCTTGCGCGATGACCGGCTGGGCGATCCTCCTTTCCGCGCTCGCGATGACCGCGATCGTCGGCGTCCGCTATCTGATCAGCAGCGGCGCCTTTGCGCTCGCGACGAAGTGGAAGCACCCCGGCCTCTATCGCGGGCTCGACGCGCAGATGCGGCGCGAGATCGGCTGGAGCCTCGCGAGCGCCGCCATCTATGGCGTACCCGCCGGCATCGTCGCCTGGGGCTGGCAGGAACGGGGCTGGACGCGCATCTATACCGACGTTCACGCCTTTCCGCTCTGGTATCTGCCGGTCAGCCTCTTCGCCTATCTGTTGGTCCACGACACCTGGTTTTACTGGACGCACCGCTGGATGCACGCGCCCGCCCTGTTCCGCATCGCGCACGCCGTGCACCACCAAAGCCGTCCGCCGACCGCTTGGGCGGCGATGAGCTTTCACCCTGTCGAGGCAGTCAGCGGCGCGCTCGTCATCCCCGCGCTCGTCTTCGTGATTCCGGTCCATGTCGCGGTGCTGGGGCTCGTGCTTACGATCATGACGGTCATGGGGGTCGGCAACCATATGGGGTGGGAGATGTTTCCGCGCGCACTCGTCCATGGCCTCGCGGGGCGATGGCTGATAACCGCAACGCATCATCAGGCGCACCATGCCGCCTATCGGGGGAATTATGGGCTCTATTTCCGCTTCTGGGACAAGGCGTGCGGCACGGATATCGGGCTCGGCGCTTTTGCCCCTGCTGCTGGCGGCCGCGAGCGCGCCGCCGCCGACACTTGAGGTCAGCGTTACCGGGCTGCGCAATGCGAAGGGACAATTGCTCGTCTGCCTGACGGCCAACCCCAAGGCCTTTCCCGACTGCAGCAAGGATGCGGGCTCGGTGCGGCTCGCGGTGAAGGCGGCCGATGCCGGCGATTTCGTCCTCCATGCGCCCGCGGCGGGCACCTATGCGATCGCGGTCGTCCATGACGAGAACAGCAACAACCGGATGGACCTCGCGCTGTTCCTGCCGAAGGAAGGCTTCGGCTTTTCGCGCAACCCCACGATTACCGTCGGCGCGCCGAGCTTCAGATCGGCGAGCTTTGCGGTTGCGGGCGACATGCGCCAGTCGATCAAGATGAAATATATGCTTTAGCGAGCAGGTGAGGTCGGCGTCTGCTGTGGGGTGGGAAGCGGACAAAATTGCCGGCTGTCTCTAAAAGGAAGCGTGGCGTCGAACCGATCCCTCATAACGTTGGATCGCGGCCGATAATTCGAGTTTCCTTCGCGCAAATGCGCGGCCCCTTAGAAGGGCGATTACGGCGAAAGTGAGCCCCACGACACCCACGGCGCCGTCGAGTTTGCCTAGTTTCGAATAAATATAGGCTTCGCCGACAATTCCGACAAACGCCATTGCCCATGCGGACCAAATCATGATGCGCTCTCGTTGCCACGAATTCGGCTCTTTTGGTCGGCCACTCCGAGGATCACTTACATAGCCCTCGAAGCCGAACAATAATGCCATGATCTTGAACATAGCTCTAATTAACCGAGACCACATACGTCCGCAATCGGTCG
>PNJO01000150.1 GCA_013821905.1 Sphingopyxis sp.
CAGACGGTGACGACGCCGTTCCAGGACCGTTTCGCCTTCGAGATCGACCCGTTCCGCAAGATGTGCCTGCTCGAAGGGCTCGACGAGATTTCGCTGACCGAAAAGAGCGACGCCGCGATCGGCGCCTATGAGAAGCAACTCGACACCGACCGCCCCTGGCTGCGCCCGGCGGCGGTATAAGATCATAAGAAGGAGAAGATGATGAAGGCTCTCTTGTCGACCGCAACCGGCGGCCCCGAAACGCTGACCCTCGGCGAACTGCCGCGCCCGACCGCCGGCAAGGGCCAGATCGTGATCGACGTGAAGGCCTGCGCGGTCAACTTCCCCGACGTGCTGATCATCGAGGACAAGTACCAGTTCCGCCCCGAACGTCCCTTCGCCCCCGGCGGCGAAGTCGCGGGGCTGGTAGCCGAGGTCGGCGAAGGCGTGACCGGGTTCAAGGTCGGCGACCGCGTGATCGCGGGCTGCGGCAACGGCGGGATGGCCGAGGCGGTCGCGGTTTCGGTCCACAATGTCTATCATCTGCCCGAAGCGCACGATTTCGCCGATGGCGCCTCGCTGCTGATGACCTATGGCACGAGCATCCACGCCCTCGTCGACCGCGGCCACATCAAGGAAGGCGACACGTTGCTCGTCCTCGGGGCCTCGGGCGGCGTCGGCATCGCGGCGGTCGAACTGGGCAAAGCCTTCGGTGCGCGCGTCGTTGCGGGCGTGTCGAGCGAGGAAAAGGCCGGGATCGCGCGCGAAGCCGGCGCCGACGAAGTCGTCGTCTATGGCCGCCAGCCGTTCGACAAGGATCAGTCGAAGGAGCTGGCCAACAAGTTCAAGGAAGCCGTCGGCCCGAACGGTGCCAACGTCATCTATGACGCGGTCGGCGGCGATTATGCCGAGCCCGCGCTGCGCTCGATCGCGTGGGAGGGCCGCTATCTGGTCGTCGGCTTCCCCGCGGGCATCCCGCGCCTGCCGCTGAACCTGACCCTGCTCAAGAGCTGCGACGTCGCGGGCGTCTTCTGGGGCGCCTTCGTGATGCGCGAGCCGCAGCGCAACCGCGCCAACATCGCGCGGCTGTTCCAGCTGTGGGAACAGGGCAAGATCCAGCCGCGCGTCACCGGCACCTATGCCCTCGCCGACGGCGGCCAGGCCATCGCCAAGCTCGGCGACCGCAGCGCCGTCGGCAAGCTGGTCGTCACCATCTGAAATATCGTCCCGACCCCGCGCTGACCGCCGCCCTGCGCGCGCTCGCCGCGCCGGGACGGGTCGAGGTGCGCGTGACGCCGGGCGCGAGCCGCGACGAGGTGAAGATCGTCGATGGCGCGGTGCATCTGCGCGTCACCGCACCGCCCGCCGACGGCGCCGCGAACGCCGCCGTGCTCAAATTGCTCGCCGCCGCGCTCGCGCTGCCGCCGCGCGACCTGACCCTGCTGCGCGGCGGGTCGGCACGGATAAAATTGATCGGCGTTGCACTCGGCTGACCGCATTCGGAGCGAGGGGTTAACGCTTTATCAGGGGCTCCCCCCTATGGCGGGATGCAGGACTGTAGGGACCCAAGGTATAAGCGCATGGCGAGTCGCCGTCCGATCACCGATTCGCAGGCCGTCAGCCTGGCGAACATCTCACGCACCCGGCGTGCGCAGCTTGTCGCCGAGTTCGAGGGCGAGCTGGGCATCGACCACAAGGCGCGGGCGCGGGCCGCCTATGAGGCGAAGCGCTGGATCATCATCAAGACGATCATCGTGTGGACGATCGCGCTGATGTTCTTCTCCATCGCCTGCTACAAGCTGTATCTGATGGGCCAGGACGTCGATCAGCCGTTCAGCGACATCAACCCGCTGCACAGCATTTTCGGCAACTGGCGCTAGTCGCCAGCGCCCGGGATATCGGATTCCTTGAGCGGGCGAGCAACGCTCCATGCTTTCGCGAGCGCCATCCCGACGACGGCGCTGATCCCGATAACGATCGGCACGATCATCACCGCGAGACTGCCGGTAGAGCTTGACGGACCATCGGTCGCCGCCGGCAGACCGGTCCATACGACGATGCAGCCGAGCAAGATCAGAATGCCGACAACGACAAGGCGTCGCCGCGAACCGGGAAAGCAGCACGTCAGCACGAAGCCCGCGATCAGCGATACAAGCATCAGGGCCTCGACGATCACGACATAGCCGGTCATCGGTCCCTGCCTGCCCGTATCAGTAAACGCGCGCCTTCGGCTTGATATATTCGGCGTCGTCCGACAGCGTATATTCGTGGACCGGGCGGTAATCGAGGCGGACGCCGCCGCCCTTGCCGCCCCAGCCGTCGAACCAGCTGATCGTGTGCTTCATCCACTGGCCGTCGTCGCGGTTCGGAAAATCCTCGTGCGCGTGGGCGCCGCGGCTTTCCTTGCGGTTGAACGCCGAGTGCATCGTCACGGTCGCCTGCGCGATCAGATTGTCGAGCTCGAGCGTTTCGACGAGGTCGGTGTTCCAGATCAGGCTGCGGTCGGTGACGCCGATGTCCTGCATCCGCGCATAGGTCTTGGCGAGCTTTTCCTTGCCTTCCGCCATCAGCTCGTCGGTGCGGAACACCGCGGCGTGCTGCGACATGGCGCGCTGCATCTCGGTGCGGATTTCCGCGGTGGGCGAGCCGCCCCGAGCATTGCGGAAATGGTCGAGACGCGCGAGCGCGAGGTCGGCGCTGTCCTTGGGCAGCGGTGCCTGCGGAGCGCCGGGGGTCACGATTTCCTTCAGGCGATGGCCCGTTGCGCGGCCGAAGACGACGAGATCGATCAGGCTGTTCGAGCCGAGGCGGTTCGCGCCGTGGACCGACACGCAGGCGGCTTCGCCGACCGCGAACAGGCCGGGGACGACGCTGTCGGGATCGCCGTCCTTCAGCGTGACGACCTCGCCATGATAGTTACAGGGAATGCCGCCCATATTGTAATGGACCGTCGGAACGACGGGGAGCGGCTGGCGCGTCAGGTCGACGCCCGCGAAGATCTTTCCGCTCTCGGTGATCCCGGGCAGGCGCTCGGCGAGCACGGCGGGATCGATATGGTCGAGATGGAGATAGATGTGGTCGGCGTGCGGGCCGACACCGCGGCCTTCGCGGATTTCGAGCGCCATCGAACGCGAGACGACGTCGCGCGACGCCAGATCCTTCGCCGACGGGGCATAGCGTTCCATGAAACGCTCGCCTTCGGAATTGGTGAGGTAACCGCCCTCGCCGCGCGCGCCCTCGGTGATGAGCACGCCCGCGCCGTAGATGCCGGTCGGGTGGAACTGGACGAATTCCATGTCCTGGAGCGGCAGGCCGGCGCGCAGCACCATGCCGCCGCCGTCGCCGGTGCAGGTGTGCGCCGAGGTCGCGGTGAAATAGGCGCGGCCATAGCCGCCGGTCGCCAGCACGACCGCCTGCGAACGGAAGCGGTGGATGCTGCCATCCTCCATGCACAGCGCGATGACGCCGCGGCACACGCCGTTTTCCATGATCAGGTCGAGCGCGAAATATTCGATGAAGAAGTCCGCGTCATATTTCAGCGACTGCTGATAGAGCGCGTGGAGCATCGCGTGGCCGGTGCGGTCGGCGGCGGCGCAGGTGCGCTGCACCGGCGGGCCTTCGCCCATATTCTGCATATGGCCGCCAAAGGGGCGCTGGTAGATGGTGCCGTCGGCGTTGCGGCTGAACGGCACGCCCGCATGTTCGAGTTCGTAAACCGCGGCGGGCGCCTCGCGCACCATATATTCGATCGCGTCCTGGTCGCCGAGCCAGTCTGAACCCTTGACGGTGTCGTACATGTGCCATTGCCAATGGTCGGGCGAATTGTTGCCGAGGCTGGCGGCGATGCCGCCCTGCGCCGCGACGGTGTGGCTGCGCGTCGGGAACACCTTGGTGATACACGCGGTCTTGAGGCCGGCTTCGGCGCTGCCCATCGTGGCGCGCAGGCCCGAGCCGCCGGCGCCGACGACGACGGTGTCATAGACGTGATCGATGATCTTGTAGGCGTCGGTCATGCCGCGGCCCCTCCGGAAAAGGCGATGCGCGCGATGGTGAAGATGCCGTAAGCCGCGCCGCCGACCGCATAGAAGTTGAGCAGGACGAGCGACAGCAGGCGCGTCGCTTCACCGTGGACATAATCCTCGATCATCACCTGCAGCCCGAGGCGCAGGTGCCAGAAGACGTTGGCGACCATCAGGATCAACAGGAAAGCCACCGTGGGGTTCGATGCCCAGCGCAGCACCGCGCCATGATCGCCGAGCGGCAGGCGGACCAGCGAGACGACGAACCAGGTGACGAGCAGGACGTTGCCGAGCGCGGTCATCCGCTGCTGCAACCAGTGGTGCGAGCCGTGGTGCGACGAGCCGAGCCCGCGCACGCGACCGAGACGCGTTCCGTTACCCATTGAGCGCCTCCGCGAAGATGTAGAGCCAGACCGTCGCGGTCGCGAAGATCGCGCCGACGAAAACGAGGGTCGACCAGAGCTTGTTGGTCTTGAGCTCGTAACCCGCGCCCGTGTCGAGCACGAAGTGGCGGAGCCCCGAGAAGAGATGCTGGAAAAAGGCCCAGGTCAGCCCGACCAGCACGATCTTGCCGAGAATATTGGTGATCTTGTGGAAGGTGCCGGCATCGGGATCGTGCCAGACGCAGGCGACGAAGGCGGCGTAGGCGTCGGGACCCGACGCGATCGCGCCCAGCCACCAGAGGAACATGAGCCCCCCGACGATCGCCAGACCGTCACCGCTCACGCGGTGGAAGATCGAGACCGCCATCGAGGGTGCCCATTTATACACCTGCAAATGCGGTGAGAGCGGCCTGCCGCTCGTTTCTTTGCCAGCCATATCAGCCCCGTTTCGTGACTCTGTCGGTCGATGGGCGCGGGTTAAGCGTTCCCGCCGCGATATGCAATTGCTTAGGGACGCCGCGGGCGATTATTCGCGCGCCCGTGCGCCGGCGGCCGGCGGCACGAAAAAGGGCGCGGCCGCCGGCCGAGCCCTCATCCGGTCGAGTCGTGGAAAAATCAGCCCTTGCACGGACCGGTGTTGGTGCTGGTGACCTGCATCTGCATTTCCATCTCGCCGCCGGTCGGGGCCTTGCCCTTCGAGGTGACGAGAACGTCGGTCTGTTTCGCCGCGACGGTGCCCGCCATCGCGAGCTCGACCTTCTGGCCGCCCTGGTTGCAGGTGCCGGCAACGTCGATCCTGCCGCCGCCGACCTCGTTCTTCGACCAGGTGCAGGCGTCGCCGAAGCCCTTCGACATCGCACCCGCGATATCGTCCTTGTCGGCCTGTTCCTGCGTCACGCAGATTTCGGTCGGGGCGGCCGAGGCGAACTGCTTCGCCATCTGGTCCTTCACATTGTCGGGAACGCCCGGCATCGCGAATTTGACCAGCTTGACCTGGGTCTTCCAGTTGCCCGCCTCGCGCTTGATCGGGGCGGCCGACGCCGTGGCGGTTTCGGCGCCCTTGTCGGGGCCGGTGCCCGCCGCCTCTTCCGACTTGCCGCAGCCGGCAAGCGCCAGCGCCGAACCGACGATGGCGAGGGTGATATATGTCTTCATCTGGCCTGCTCCTTCCGAATTCTGTTCTTGGATCCCTGTTGGCGCCGCTGTCCCGCCGTCCCCGCGGATCAGCAATGCGGTTGATTTGTAACATGATTTCAGGGGCGTGCGCCAGCCACGACCGACCCGAACATCATCTTTGCGGCCGGATGGCCAGCCGCCCAGCAAAAAGGGCGGCACGCGGCCGCCCGTTCCGGCCCGGATCGCGTCCGGGACGATCGCCGCGCGTCGGCGCGTTACTTCAGTTTGTCGCGGTTCACGTAGAGCAGCGCCGCGATCACCGCTGCCGATCCGATGCCGAGGCCCGCGGCCGCCGCGGTCTTCCAGCCGCGCTTGCCCTTGGCCGCTTCCTTGTCCGCCGCCTCGGTGGCTTCGGCAGCCTCGCGCTGCTGCCGCCGCTCGCGCGCGGCGCGCAGCACCTCATTCTCCTCTTCGTCGTGAGGAGGCGGGGGAGCTTGGTCAGTCATCGTCTAAGTCCTTGTTATCCGGCGAGTGCCTGATCGACAGGCACATAGTCCGTTCCGACCGCTTCCGCCACGGCTTCGAACGTCACCTTACCATTCCAGACGTTGAGTCCCTGCGCAAGATGCACGTCGCGCTTCAGCGCCTCTTTCCAGCCGAGATCGGCGATGCGCAGCGCGTGCGGCAGGGTGACGTTGTTGAGCGCATAGGTGCTGGTGCGCGCGACCGCGCCCGGCATGTTGGCGACGGCATAATGGACGATGCCGTCGACGACATAGGTCGGGTCGGCGTGGGTGGTCGCGTGGCTGGTCTCGAAACAGCCGCCCTGGTCGATCGCGACGTCGACGAGCACCGAGCCCGGGCGCATCGTGCCGAGCATGGCGCGCGTGACGAGCTTCGGCGCCTCGGCGCCGGGGATCAGCACCGCGCCGATGACAAGGTCGGCCTCGGCGACGCATTCGGCAAGGTTCGCGCGGTTCGAGAAGCGCGTCTTGGCGCGCGCCTCGAAAAAGGTGCCGACGCGTTCGAGCACTTCGGGATCGCGGTCGAGGATGGTGACGTCGGCGCCGAGGCCCGCCGCCATCTGCGCCGCATTGAAGCCGACGACGCCGCCGCCGATCACGCAGACCTTGCCGGGCGCGACGCCCGGAACGCCGCCGAGCAGTACGCCGCGGCCGCCGTGCGCCTTTTCGAGCGCGGTCGCGCCGGCCTGGATCGACATGCGCCCCGCGACCTGGCTCATCGGTTTCAAGAGCGGCAGGCCGCCGTGCGGGCTGGTGACGGTTTCGTAGGCGATGCAGACCGCGCCCGACTTCATCAGGTCGAGCGTCTGTTCGGGATCGGGCGCGAGGTGGAGATAAGTGTAGAGGATCTGGCCGGGGCGCAGCATCGCGCGCTCGACCGCCTGCGGCTCCTTGACCTTCACGACCATGTCGCAGGTCGCGAAGATTTCCTCGGCGCTCTGGACGATCTCGGCGCCCGCCTCGACATAGAAACGGTCGTGCGCGCCGATGCCCTCGCCCGCGCCGGTCTGCAC
>PNJO01000151.1 GCA_013821905.1 Sphingopyxis sp.
GAGGTCCTGAACGCGGCGGCTGTGGTCGATGCCCAGCTTGTCGGCGATGTCGACGGCAGTCTTGCGACCGATGCCGTGGATGTAGGTGAGCGCGATGATCACGCGCTTGTTGGTGGGCAGGTTGACGCCCGCGATACGTGCCATTGGTAACTTTCTCCTGCTCCACAGGGTCGCTGGCAACGGCCCCATCTCAAAGCGTCTGTTTTCCAACGCAAAAAACGGACCACGAACACGCTTGGAGCGTTTCGCCGTCCGGTCAGGCTGTCGGAATGCAGGCGCAAGTAAGGTGAGTCGTGTCGAAAGTCAAGCGAACTGCGGTGCGCCGATGGGGTTTCCGCGATGCGGAAACCGGTGGCGCTAGGCCTTGGATGTAAGCGCGACCGCGCGGTCGTGCAAGCGGGCGACGACCGCCCGGTGGATTCCCGGGGCGCAGGCGATGACGCCAAAGGCCTGCGCGCGCGGCGTATTGAAGATCAGCGGGTCGCCAAAGGCATCGGTGACCGTCGCCCCCGCCTCGGCCGCGATCAGCGCTGCGGCGGCCACGTCCCATTCGAATCCCCAGCGCAGCGTCGCGACCAGGTCGGCGCGGTCGTCGGCGACGAGCGCCATGCGCAGCGCGATGCTGTTGGGCTTGGTGACCATGATGAGGTCGCGGTCGATCTTGGGCAGGCTGTCGGCGGGCACGCGCGATCCGTCGAAGATCATGCGGCGGCTGGCGCGCAGCGTCTCGCCGTTGAGCGTCGCGCCCTTGCCCTTTTGCGCGACCCACAATTCGTCGAGCGCGGGCGCATAGAGGACGCCGAGTTCGGGCTGGCCGTCGACGATCAGTGCGACCGATACGCTCCAGCCGGGACGGCCGCGGATGAAATCGCGGGTGCCGTCGATCGGGTCGACGCACCACATGGCGCGGCACGACAGCCGGTCGGGGTTGTCGGCGGTTTCTTCGGACAGCCATCCTGCCTCGGGGGCGATCGCGCCGAGCACCGCCTTCAGCCGCGCATCGACCGCCAGATCGACGTCGCTGACCGGGTTGTCGTGCGACTTGTGCCACACGTCGACCGCCTTGCCTTCGCCGCGCCAGCGCGCCATCGCCATGTCGCCGACCTCGCGGGTGGCGGCGATCACGGCTTCGAGGTTGCGACCCGGCATCGTCTCTACCCTGACGCGACGGTCATGCCGTCGATGCGCAGTGTCGGGACGTTGGTGCCGTACCGGAATTCGAGGTCGTTCGCGGGGGTCAGCGCGGCGAACATGTCGATCAGATTGCCCGCGACGGTGAATTCGGCGATCGGCCCTGCGATCTGTCCATTCTCGATCAGAAAGCCCGATGCGCCGCGGCTATAATCGCCGGTCACCGGATTGACGCCCTGGCCGATCAGTTCGGTCAGATAGACGCCGGTCTGGATATCGGCCATCAGCGCCGCGGGCGTCGCGCCGCCGGGGGCGAGGTGCAGGTTGCTCGCCGCAACGCCCGATGCGCCGCCGCCGCGGCTCGCATGGCCGGTCGGCGTCAGATCTAGCTGGCGCGCCGACGCGCTGTCGAGCAGCCAGCCGGTGATCCTGCCGCCCGTCACGATGTCGCGCGCCGCGGTCGGCAGGCCCTCGCCGTCGAAGGCGCGGCTGCGCAGCCCGCGCGGACGGTGCGGCTCGTCGCGGATGACGATGGCGCTGTCGAACAGCGCCTGGTCTTCCTTGCCGAGCAGGAAGCTCGTGCCGCGCGCGATGGCGGGGCCGGCGATCGCGCCGAGCAGATGGCCGACGATGCTGCCGCCGACGCGCGGATCGAGGATCACGGGCAGCTTGCCGACGGGCGCCTTGCCGGGGTTCAGCCTTGCGACGGCGCGGTTGCCGGCGCGGGCGCCGATTTCGGCGACGCTTTCGAGGTCGGCCAGATGGTGCGCGCTGTGCCAGCCATAGTCGCGCTGCATGTTCGCGCCTTCGCCCGCGATCACGCTCGCCGACAGGCTGTGGCCGCTCGATCCGTAGCCGCCCAGAAAGCCGTGGCTGGTGGCAAGCGCGAAGCGGGTGCGGCTGTGGCTTGCGCTGCCGCCTTCGCTATTGGTCACCCCGGCGACCGCGCGCGCGGCTTCCTCGACCGCCAGCGCGGCTTCGCGCAGGGCGGCGGGATCGGCCTCGCTGCCGTCGTCGAGGTCGAGGTCTGGGGCCTCGCCCTTGAACAGCAGCGCTTCGGGCGCGAGGCCCGCGTACGGATCTTCGGGCGCCTCGCGCGCCATCGCGACGCAGCGTTCGACCAGCTTGGCGAGTTCGCCGGCATCCATGTCGGCGGTCGAGACGCTGGCGCTGCGCTGGCCGACGAAGACGCGGAGCGCGATGTCCTGCCCCTCGGACTGCTCGACATCCTCGAGCGCGCCGAGCCGCATCGAGACCGAGGTCGCGGCGTTGCAATAATAGAGCGCGTCGGCGGCATCGGCGCCCGCCTTGGTCGCGGCGTCGCACATCATCTGCGCACGGTCGAGGGCTTCGGAAACGGTCAGCATCGCCGCGCCCTAACCGGCGCGGAGCAAGGCGTCAAAATAAAGTCGGTGGTTTGGCGCGTCAGCCCGCGATCGCGGCGATCGCATCGGTCGCGGCGAGCGCGCCGCTGACCCACAGGAAGGGCAGCGCGAGTGCCGCGGCCCACAGGCGGCGGACATCGCGGCGGAAGCGCGCATGCAGGCCCCAGCTTGCCAACGCCTGGCGGCTGAGGTGATACCAGCGCCGTTCGACCGCGCGGACGGTGGGGACGGCGAGCGCGAGCAACATGACCAGCGCGACGACGATCAGTGCGGACGGAGCGCCTGCTGCGATGGCTCCCGATACGAGCCAGATCTGCAGGGCGGCAAAGGCGACGAGCGCGGTGGCGGCGTGCCAGGTCATGCGGCGGCCCAGACTCCGCGCGGGCGGCACGCTGGTTGTCGAGCGCCTCCACAGGCGCGGTCCGAATGCTGATGCCATTTTTTCAGCCCCCTCAGGCTGGCGATTCCCAGAAACGCCACGATTTCAGCCAATAATTCCCAAGTCAAGACAGCTTGCCACCGATTCGTTAATTTTTCCGTTCGCTTCGGCCCGGATTCGCAACAGAATCGCGCCGGGGCGCCCAAATCGCTGCAGATCTGGCCGTATTTCTGCGAGTCAGCCTTCGTTTCGGCGGTAGGAGGTCGCGTCGGCGCGCCACTTTCGCTGCCGATGGTCGAGCGCGGGGCGCCGCTCGTCGAAGCCTTGCATCCAAATGCCTGCGTGCCATCGTCTAGTGGCTGTCGTCTGCTTTCAAGCAACAGGGGAAATTCAAATGCGTTATCTCGCCTTTCTGGCCGTCCTGGCCCTGCCGCTCGCGCCCGCCCTTGCCCAGGAGGCGGCGAAGCCCGGTGTCGAGCCCAAGCCCGCCGCACTGATCGCCGACGGCGTTCCCGAAGTACCCGCCGAACTGACCGCCGCGACGCGCCCCTATATGGAAAACCGTGGGGCGGGATTCGTCGGCTGGCATCCGACCGACAGATCGATGCTGATTTCGACCCGTTTCGGCAACACTAACCAGATTCATCGCGTCGCGCGGCCGATGGGTGCACGCAAGCAGCTGACCTTCGAGGCCGAGCCGGTCGGCGGCGGTGCCTGGTCGCCGAAGACCGGCGACGTCATGCTCGTCCAGAAGGATATCGGCGGCAACGAATTCTATCAGATCTATGCGATGAAGGACGGCCGGCTCGAGCTGTTGACCGACGGCAAGAGCCGCAACGGAATGAACGCGTGGAGCGACGACGGCACGCTCGTGGCCTATACCTCGACCCGCCGCAACGGGCGCGACAGCGATATCTATGTCATGGACCCGCGCGATCCGGCGAGCAATCGCATGGTGGCGCAGGTCGAAGGCGGCGGCTGGGCGCTGCTCGACTTTGCGTCGGACAAGAGCTGGGCGCTCGTCGGCCAATATACTTCGGTCCAGAAATCCGATTTCTTTCGCCTCGATCTCAAGACCGGCGCGATGACGCCGATCGGCGATCACAGCAAGACGGTGTCGCACGGCGGCGGCGTCTTCGCGCCCGACGGCACGATCTGGATCACGAGCGACGAGGGCGCCGAGTTCGAACGGCTCGGCACGCTCGACCCCGTCACGGGCAAATTCACCCCGCGCGGCCCTGCCGAGAAATGGGAAGTCAGCGGTTTCGACATGTCCGACGACGGCAGTTTCATCGCCTATACGATCAACGAGGCGGGGACGAGCAAGCTGCGCATTCTGGACACAAAGAGCGGTGCCGTCCGTACCGTCGACGCGCTGCCCGCCGGGATCATCGGCGGCGTCGAGATCGCACCTTGGGGCGAAATCGGCTTCAGCTTCACGTCGGCGCGCAGCGCCGCGGACGCCTATAGCGTCGACCCCGAGACTCTCGCGGTGACGCGCTGGACCGAAAGCGAGACCGGCGGCCTCGACGTGACGAAGAATGTCGAGCCCGAACTGGTCAAGGTGAAGAGCTTCGACGGGCTTGAGGTGTCGGGCTTCCTCTATCGCCCCGATCCCGCGAAATTTCCCGGCAAGCGCCCGCTGATCATGAACGTCCACGGCGGGCCCGAGGCGCAGTCGCGTCCGGGGTTCCTCGGCCGCAGCAACTATCTGCTCAACGAGATGGGGATTGCGGTCTTCTATCCGAACGTCCGCGGTTCGACCGGCTATGGCAAGACATTCGTCAGCCTCGACAACGGTCCCTTCAAGCGCGAGGACAGCGTCAAGGACATGGGCGCCTTTCTCGACAGCCTGGCGAAGGACAAGGGGCTCGACGCGGCGCGCTTCGGCCTCGCGGGCGGCAGCTATGGCGGCTATATGTGCTATGCCGCCGCGACGCATTATGCGGCGAAGATCCGCGCGAACCTTTGCACCGTCGCCATCTCCAACTTCGTGACGTTCCTCGAGAATACGCAGGAATATCGCCGCGACCTGCGCCGCGTCGAATATGGCGACGAGCGCGATCCGGTGCAGCGCAAGAAGCTGCTCGAAATCTCGCCGCTGACGCGCGTCGCCGACATCCGCAAGCCGCTGTTCGTCGTCACCGGCGCCAACGATCCGCGCGTGCCCGCGTCGGAGGCCGACCAGATCGTCGCCGCGGTGCGCAAGAATGGCGGCACCGCGTGGCATCTCGTCGGTACCAACGAAGGGCATGGCTTCGCGAAGAAGGAAAATGCCGACTATAATTTCTGGACCTCGCTCTTGTTCTGGCAGCAATATCTGCTGAACTGATCCGGCGGTCTTGACCGCAAGGCGGGCCGGGGCGTAGCGATTCTCCATCCCTTCATCGGATGGAGACGCGATGCGCCGGCCCAAATTGCTCGACACCTTGCGCGATTACAGCTGGCCGCTGTTTCGCGCCGACGCACTGGCCGGGATCAGCGTCGCACTCGTCGCGCTGCCCCTGTGCATCGCCATCGCCATCGCGTCGGGCAGCACGCCTTTCGTCGGGCTGGTCACCGCGATCATCGGCGGCTTCATCATCTCCGCGACCAGCGGCAGCCGCGTCCAGATCGGCGGGCCGACGGGCGCCTTCATCGTCGTCGTTTATGGCGTGATCCAGAATCACGGCATGGACGGGCTGATCGTCGCGACGATCATGGCGGGGTTGATCCTGATCGTTGCCGGTTTCTTCCGCGCCGGGCGATTGATCGCGCTCGTTCCCGAAGCCGTGATCGACGGTTTCACCATCGGCATCGCGGGGATCATCGCGGTCAGCCAGCTCAAGGATGCGTTCGGCTATCCCGAGGGGCGCGTGCCCGCGGACACGCTGCCCAAGCTCGAATGGCTGTGGGATGCGCGCGGCTCGGTCAGCCTCGCGGCGATCGGCGTCACCATCGCCACCATCGTCGCCATCCTGCTGCTGCGCCGCTGGCGCCCGCGCTGGCCGGTTCTGGTTCTCGCAGTGGGGGCGGCGTCGACCGCGGTGCTGTTGTTCCACCTGCCGGTCGATACGGTGGGATCGCGCTTCGGCACGTTGCCGAGCGGGCTTCCCGCGCCCGTCTGGCCCGACGTGACGCCGGACAAGCTGGTCGAACTGCTGCCCTCCGCGATCACGATCGCTTTTCTGGCGGGGGTCGAATCGCTGCTGTCCGCCATCGTCGCCGACCGCATGTTCGGCGGCCAGCACCGCCCGAGCGCGGAACTGCTTGCGCAGGGCTATGCCAATGTCGTGACGCCGCTGTTCGGCGGGCTGCCGGTCACCGGTGCGATTGCGCGCACCGCGACGAACGTCCGCGCGGGCGGGCGCACGCCGGTCGCGGGGATGGTCCACGCGCTGGTGATCCTGATCGTCGTGCTCGCGGCGGGCGGGCTCGCGGGCGCGCTCGCGCTGCCCGCGCTCGCCGCGGTGCTGCTCGTCACCGCCTGGAACATGGCCGAGCCCGAAAAATGGCGCGAGCATATGGCGTTGCCGTGGGACGAACTGCTGGTGCTCGTCCTGACGCTGGTGCTGACGATCTTTGCCGATCTGACGATCGCGATCGGCGTGGGCGTCGCGCTGGGCTTTTTCCTGCGCTGGTGGAAGGGCAAGGTCACGAAGCTCTGGCGGCTCCGCGACCATTAGGGATCAGCGCGGCGGCGGAACCGGCAGCTCCTCGGCATCGGGTTCGGGCGTCGCCGGAACCGGCGCCTGGCCGCTCGCCTGGCGTTCGAGCTCCTCGGCCGCCTTCTGCCGCTCGGCGAGCGCGCGTTCCTCGGCAACCACCGCGGCTTCGACGTCCTCGGCGGCGGCATCGATGCCCGCGAGACGCTTGGCGCGCTCGTCGGCGATCATCGCCTGCCAATCGGTCTTGTCGGCGGCCTGTCGCTCGGCCTTGGCGCCGGCAACGAGCGCCTGCGTGCAGCCGGTGAAGCCGCCCAGCCCGGTCGGCGAGCAGCTGTCGGTGCCGAAGCGGCCGACGCGTTCGAGCGCGACGACCTTGTTCGCCCACGCCTCGTTGCGCACGTCGAGCGGATTGCCGCGCAGCAT
>PNJO01000152.1 GCA_013821905.1 Sphingopyxis sp.
AAGGAGCGAACGGAGGCGCATCAGGCGTCCTTTTTCTTGATCAGCGCCGAGCGTTCGCACTGGCAGACGATCTCGCCGCGCTGGTTGACGCAACGGTGAAGGAAAGTCACGATACCCGCATTCGGCCGCGATTTCGATTCCTTGAGGCCGACGACCTGGGATTCGGCGCGGAGCGTGTCGCCGATGAACACCGGCTTTGGCATCACGAGCTTGTCATAGCCGAGGTTGGCGACAAGCGTGCCGAGCGTCGTGTCGCCGACCGACAGCCCGACCATCAGGCTGAAGGTGAAGGTGCCGTTGACGAGAATCTGGCCGAACTCCGACGCCTTCGCCGCCTCGATATCGAGGTGGAGCGGCTGCGGATTATGCGTCATCGTCGTGAAGAGGAGATTGTCGGTCTCGGTCACGGTGCGGCGGATGTCGTGCGTCAGCGTGTCGCCGATCGCCCATTCGTCGAAATATTTGCCGGCCATTATGCCTCTTCCTTCTCGATCTTCACCAGCAGCGCCTCGACCTGAACCTGCGCGCCTGCCACGGCATTGAGTTCGGCGACCACGCCGTCGAACGGCGCGGTCAGGCTGTGCTCCATCTTCATCGCTTCGAGCGTCAGCAGCTTCTGGCCCTTGGTCACCTTGTCGCCCGCCGCGACATCGACCGCGATGATCTTGCCCGGCATCGGCGACAGGATCGCGCCATCGCTCGCGCCGCCGCCGGCGCCGCCCGCCGCGCGCCAGGGCGTGAGCTGCCACACCGCGCCGCTTTCGGCGACGAGCATTGCAGGCGCAGGCTCCTCGGCTCCCGGCCCGTGCAGCGTCACATCGACCCGCTTGCCGTCGAGCAGGAAAGGGGCACTGCGCACGTCGGGGGCGTTGAGGCGAAAGCCCGCCTGCAGCGAGCGCGGCACCATCGCCATCGCGGCGTTTGTGAGCGCTTGTTCCGAAGGCATCGGCTCGGCCGTCATGCTGTCGCCGTCGCGGCCGATCAGCCCGGTGTCGACGGTGCCCGCGACGAAATCGGGGTGGTCGAGCGCGGCGATCAGGAACGCCGAATTGGTCTTCACCGGCCAGATCGCGCTGTCCTCCAGCATCTCCGACAGCATCTCGCGCGCTTCCTCGCGATCTTCGCCGTAGGCGATGACCTTGGCGATCATCGGGTCGTAGAAGGGTGAGACTTCGGCGCCCTCATAGACGCCGGTGTCGATGCGACCGAGATGCTCGGGAAGCTGGAATAGCTCGAGGGTGCCGATGCTCGGCAGGAAACCCTTCGCCGGATCCTCGGCATAGAGCCGCGCTTCCATCGCCCAGCCGTTGATCGCCAGTTCGTCCTGCGACAACGGGATCGGCTCGCCGCTCGCGACGCGCAGCTGCCATTCGACCAGATCGACGCCGGTGATTTCCTCGGTCACCGGATGCTCGACCTGCAGCCGCGTGTTCATTTCCATGAACCAGATGCGGTCGGCGCGCAGGCCCGCGCTCGCGTCGGCGATGAACTCGATCGTGCCCGCGCCGACATAGTCGACCGCCTTCGCAGCGCGCACTGCCGCGGCGCAAAGCTCGGCGCGCGTCGCTTCGTCCATGCCGGGGGCGGGGGCTTCCTCGATCACCTTCTGGTGGCGACGCTGCAGCGAGCAGTCGCGCTCGAACAGGTGGACGACATTGCCATGCGTATCGCCAAACACCTGCACCTCGATATGGCGCGGGGTCAGGATATATTTCTCGATCAGCACATGGTCGTTGCCGAACGACGCGGCTGCCTCGCGCTGACACGAGGCGAGCGCGTCGAAAAAGTCGGCCGCCGCATCGACCTTGCGCATCCCTTTGCCGCCGCCGCCCGCGACCGCCTTGATGAGCACGGGATAGCCGATCTGCGCGGCTTGCTCGGCAAGGAAGGCAGAATCCTGATTATCGCCCATATAGCCCGGCGTCACCGGAACCCCGGCGTCGGCCATCAGCTTCTTCGCGGCATCCTTCAACCCCATCGCAGTGATCGACGAGGGCTTCGGCCCGACCCACACGAGCCCGGCATCGGCGACCGCCTGCGCGAATTCGGCATTCTCGGAGAGGAAGCCATAACCCGGATGGATCGCTTCGGCCCCGGTCGCCTTCGCGGCGGCAATGATCCTCTCGCCGATCAGATAGCTCTCACGCGCCGGCGAGGGCCCGATATGCACGGCCTCGTCAGCCTCGCGCACATGCAGCGCCCTGGCGTCGGCGTCCGAATAGACCGCAACGGTCCTGATGCCCATCTCGCGCGCGGTGCGGATGATACGGCAGGCGATTTCGCCACGATTGGCGATGAGAAGAGAGTTGATCATGATTCCAGCCGCAGGTTGATCGAGCCGTCGCCGCGATAGGCGATAGCGTCGAAGATGACAGTGAGAAGCCGGTCGAAGCGTTCGCCGATGGCAGAGCGCGACCGGGCTGCATTGACCCAAATGATGTCGATGGGCCCCGACACAACGCCGACTAACAGGTCGAACAGGGCGTCAAGGTTGCCGCCATACCATTCGACGCCCGACGCCTCGCGAAACGCGGCATGGAACCGCGCTTTGCTCTCGATGAGATCACCGTCCAGATTTACGGTCATCGCCATCATCACATCCTGAACACGCCGAAGCCGCGGTCTTCGACCGGGGCGTTCAGCGTTGCAGCAAAAGCCAGTCCGAGCACGTCGCGCGTCTGCGCGGGGTCGATGATGCCATCGTCCCACAGGCGCGCGGTGGCGTGATAGGGGTTGCCTTCGTCCTCATATTTCTGACGGATCGGCGCTTTGAAAGCTTCGGCTTCCTCGGGCGTCCATTTGTCGGCGTCGCGGTGGACCGTGGCCAGCACGCTTGCTGCCTGCTCGCCGCCCATCACGCTGATCCGGCTGTTGGGCCAGCTGAACAGGAAGCGTGGGCTATAGGCGCGCCCGCACATGCCGTAATTGCCCGCGCCGAAGCTGCCACCGATCAGCACCGTGATCTTGGGCACCGTCGCAGTCGCGACCGCCGTCACCAGCTTCGCGCCATGCTTGGCGATGCCCTCGGCCTCATATTTGCCGCCGACCATGAAGCCGCTGATATTCTGGAGGAAGAGCAGGGGGATGCGCCGCTGCTGCGCCAGTTCGATAAAATGCGCGCCCTTGACCGCAGACTCGCTGAACAGCACGCCGTTGTTGGCGAGGATCGCGACGGGGATGCCCCAGATATGCGCGAAACCGCAGACGAGCGTGCTGCCGTAATTCGCCTTGAACTCGTGAAACTCGCTGGCGTCGACGATGCGCGCGATGACCTCGTGCACATCATAGGGCGCGCGGACATCGTCGGGGACGACGCCATAGATTTCCTCGGCCGCATATTTGGGCGGGCGCGGCGCCTTCATCGGCACCTCGAAACCCTTGTCGTCGCCGAGGTGGCTTACGATATCGCGCACGATTGTCAGCGCATGTTCATCATTTTCGGCGAGATGGTCGACGACGCCCGATTTCTTGGCGTGGAGGTCGCCGCCGCCCAGATCCTCGGCGCTGATCTCTTCGCCCGTCGCAGCCTTCACCAGCGGCGGGCCGGCGAGGAAGATCGTGCCCTGGTTGCGCACGATCACCGTCTCATCACTCATGGCGGGGACATAAGCACCGCCGGCGGTGCAGCTGCCCATCACGCACGCGATCTGCGGAATGCGCTTCGCCGACATATTAGCCTGGTTGAAGAAGATGCGCCCGAAATGGTCACGATCGGGAAAGACCTGATCCTGGTGCGGCAAGTTCGCGCCGCCGCTGTCGACGAGGTAGATGCAGGGCAGGCGGTTCGCCTCGGCAATCTCCTGCGCGCGAAGATGCTTCTTCACCGTCATTGGATAGTAAGTGCCGCCCTTCACCGTGGCGTCGTTGCAGACGATCATGCACTGGCGGCCCGAGACGCGCCCGATGCCGCAGATCAGCCCCGCGCCCGGCACTTCGCCCTCATACAGGTCGTTCGCCGCCAGCTGGCCGATTTCGAGAAAGGGCGAGCCCGGATCGAGCAGCCGCTCGACGCGCTCGCGCGGCAGCAATTTTCCGCGGCTCGTGTGGCGTTCGCGCGATTTTTCGTTGCCGCCTAGCGCCGCTTCGGCGACCGCCGTCCGCAGCGCGTCGGTCAGCGCGCGGTTATGCGCGCTGCGGGTGCGATATTCGTCGCTGTCCGTATGGATGTTTGTGCCAAGAACCGGTGCGCTCACTGTATCGTCTCTCCCTGAAATCGGTTCGGAACTAACCCGTCGCTCGTCGATTGAAAAGCGCAGCAGGCCGAAAATGGTTGGTATTGAAACCGGATTTTCCCACGCGTCGGCCGCCTGCCTTTCCGTGACAAAATGAGGTCATTTCCATGAAAAAAGCTGTCTTTGCCGTTCTTTTGTCCACCGCCGCGATCGTCGCGGGGCCCGTCGCCTGCAGCAGCGGGAAGGACAGTTCCGCCGCTTATACGGTCGGCACCGATCTCGGGATCAGCAAGGCTGCGATGAACACGGCGGCGAGGCCGGGCGACGACTTCTACGCCTATGCCAACGGAAACTGGGACAAGACGACCGAAATCCCCGCCGACCGCTCGTCGATCGGCGCCTTCTACGTCGCGCAGCTCGAAACCGAAAAGCGCAACCGCGAACTCGTCGATGCGATCGTCAAGGAGGGCGCCGCGCCAGGCACCAGCGAGGGGCGCATCGCCGCCTTCTACAAGGCCTATACCGATGTGAAGGCGATCGACGCCGCGGGGATGAAGCCCGTCGCCGCCGACCTCGCGCGGTTCGCTGCGATCACCGACAAGGCCGGTCTGTCGAAAGTGCTCGGCGAACAGCTTCGCGCCGACGTCGATCCGCTCAACGCGACCAACTTCCAGACCGAGAATCTGTTCGGCGTCTTCGTGACACAGGGGCTCGCGACCCCTGGTGAGGTCATCCCCTATCTGCTGCAGGGCGGCCTCGGTATGCCCGAGCGCGAATATTATCTGTCGGCCGATCCCAAGATGGCAACGATCCGCACGGCCTATCAGGCCTATATCGCCAAGCTGCTGACCGCCGCCGGGCAGAGCGACGCCGCCGCGAAGGCGACGCGCATCTATGACCTCGAGGTCAAGATCGCCAAGGCGCATGCGACACGCGAGCAGAGCGAGGACTTCACCAAGTCGGCCGACGTCTGGGCGAAGGGCGATTTCGCGAAAAAGGCGCCGGGCATCGACTGGCCGGCCTTCTTTGCCGCCGCGAAGCTCGACGGCGCGGGCAAGTTCGGCGCCTATCACGCGGGCGCGATCACCGGCCTGTCGGCGCTCGTCGCGTCCGAACCGCTCGACGCGTGGAAGGACTGGCTCGCCTTCCACCAGATCAACAGTCACAGCGACGTGCTGCCCAGCGCGATCGACAGCGCACACTTCGCTTTCTACGGCACGACGATGGCGGGCACCCCGCAGCAGCGCGGCCGCGAAAAGCGCGCGCTCGACGCGCTCGACACCTATCTCGGCGATGCGGTGGGCAAGGCCTATGCCGACAAATATTTCCCCGCCTCGGCCAAGGCCGAAGTCGGCGACATGGTGAAGAACATCAAGGCCGCCTTTGCCCAGCGCGTCGGCACGATCGACTGGATGGCTCCCGAAACCAAGAAGGAAGCGATCAAGAAGGTCGAAACGATCGTCGTCGGCGTCGGCTACCCCGACACCTGGCGCGATTATGGCAGCTATTCCGTCAGCGCGACCGATGCCTATGCGAACATCGTCGCGGGGCAGAAGGCCGAATATGCGCACCAGCTCGCCAAGATCGGCAAACCGATGGACAAGGGCGAATGGTGGATGGTTCCGCAAACGGTCAACGCGGTGAACCTGCCTGTCCAGAACGCGCTGAACTTCCCCGCCGCGATCCTTCAGCCGCCCTTCTTCAACGCCAAGGCGGACCCCGCGTTCAACTATGGCGCGATCGGCGCGGTGATCGGGCACGAGATCAGCCACAGCTTCGACAATAATGGCGCGGCGTTCGATTCCACCGGCGCGCTGCGCAACTGGTGGACCCCGGCGGATCTGGCCAAGTTCAACGCCGCGGGCGACGCGCTCGCGGCGCAGTTCGACACCTACAAGCCGTTCCCCGACCTTGCGGTCAACGGAAGGCTGACGCTGGGCGAGAATATCGCCGACGTCGCGGGGCTTCAGGCGGCGTATGATGCCTACCGCGCGTCGCTCGGCGGCAAGGAAGCGCCGGTGATCGACGGCTTTACCGGCGATCAGCGCTTCTTCATCGCCTATGCGCAGACCTGGGCGACCAAGATGCGCGCCGAAGCGCTGCGCGCGCGCATCGCGACCGACGGCCATGCCCCGGGTATGTACCGCGCGCTGACGGTGCGGAACCTCGACGCCTGGTACAAGGCGTTCGACGTCAAGGAGGGCGACAAGCTCTACCTCGCGCCCGACAAGCGCGTGCGCGTCTGGGGTTGATGATCGGGTAGGGCGGGGCGTCATGCTCCGCCCTCCTTCGTCGCGGCGGGTTTCTTGCGGATCAGGTGGCTATAGACACCGACCAGATTGATGCAGAGCAGCGCGACATTCTGCCAGCCGATGCCTTCGCTGTCGGGCTGGAGGAAGCCCCATGCGATCAGCGCAAGGCTGCTCGTCACGAAGATCACGAACGCCCAGCCGTTCCACCGTTCGCCGAGGTTGAGCGAAACGAGCAGCGCCGCCAATGTCGCGGATGCGGCGCCATAATATTGCAGCGCGTCGAGCAGGGGCTCGCTCATCCGCCGGTCGCCCCGAACACGAATTCCAGCTTCAACCCGTCGGGGTCGGCGAAGAAGAGCGCATAATAGACCGGGCCATATTGCGGATAGTCGGCGGGCGCGTCGAGGATCGTCGCGTCGATGCTGCGCAGCAAATCGTGGAGCGCATCGACGTCCGCGCGGCTCTCGGCGGTCCAT
>PNJO01000153.1 GCA_013821905.1 Sphingopyxis sp.
TTGATCGTGCCGTCGCGAACGCGGGCAGGGGCGGCCGCCTCGTCGGCGGTGATGGAGACGTAGTCATACATGGGAAGTGATATAGGGGATGGGGCCTCAAAAAGCGAGGGGTGGCCGGTCAAGCCGTGGACAGATGGTCGCGAAACCAGTCGGCCAACTCTTCTTCGGCAAGCTCGCCCGAAGCAAGCGCAAGGAACGTCACCACCAATTCAGCGTCGGTAGCATCCAGCCAGCCGCCGTTGCGCACCAGAAAAGTTTCGCTGACGACCGCCGCCGTCCGCTTGTTTCCATCGACAAAAGGATGGTTGCGGGCAATCCCGAAAGCATAGGCGGCGGCGAGCGCCGCCAGATCGGGCTCGCCATAGGAAGCAAGATTTTTTGGCCTTGCCATCGCGCTTTCCAGCAGCGTGGCGTCACGAACACCAGTGCCGCCGCCGTGTTCAGCGATCTGCTCCTGGTGCGCCGCCAGAGCGGCCTCCAGCGACACCCATTTCCAGTTCATGAGTCGCCTATTTCGCCAGTTCGCGCAGTGCACGCTTGCGGCGCGCCATCACTTCGCGGGCCGCCGCCATTTCTTCTTCGAAATCGGCATCGAACGGCGCGAGTTCGATGCCGCGCTCTGTATCGCGTACCGACAGCATGTCGCCCTGTGTCGCGCCGAGCCGCGCAAGTAGCTCTTTGGGCAGGATGACGGCAGCGCTGTTGCCGACTTTGGTGATCTTGAGCGGCGTGTTCATACGTTCGTTATAACGCCGCCGCTCAAGATTTTCAAGCCCGTCCTATTCCGCCGCCTTCTTCGCCTTGTCGGCTTTCGGCTTGCCCTTCGCGGCCTTCGGCGCGGCGGGGGTGATTTCGAAGGTCAGCGGATTGCCGACATGGGCGTCCTCGCCGGTCTTCATCTTCACCTTCACCTCGCCGCCGTGGACCAGCTTGCCGAAGAGCAGTTCCTCGGCGAGCGGCTGCTTGATCTTTTCCTGGATCAGGCGGCCCATCGGACGCGCGCCATAGAGCTTGTCATAGCCCTTGCCGGTCAGCCATTCGCGCGCCGCCTCGTCGAGCTGGATGTGGACGTTGCGGTCGGCAAGCTGCAGTTCGAGCTCGAGGATGAACTTGTCGACGACGCGCGCGACAACCTCGGGCGGCAGATAGCCGAAGGGCACGATCGCATCGAGGCGGTTGCGGAATTCGGGGGTGAACATGCGCTTCACCGCCTCTTCCTGCGCATCCTCGCGCGTCTGTTGGCCGAAGCCGATCGACTCGCGCGCCATGTCGCTGGCGCCCGCATTGGTCGTCATGATCAGGATGACGTTGCGGAAGTCGACCGTCTTGCCGTGGTGGTCGGTCAGGCGGCCGTTGTCCATCACCTGCAACAGGATGTTGAACAGGTCCGGATGCGCCTTCTCGATCTCGTCGAGCAGCAGCACGCAGTGCGGGTTCTGGTCGATCGCATCGGTGAGCAAGCCGCCCTGGTCGTAGCCGACATAGCCCGGAGGCGCGCCGATCAGGCGCGACACGCTGTGGCGCTCCATATATTCGGACATGTCGAAGCGCTGGAGCGGGATGCCCATGATGTGCGCGAGCTGCTTCGCGACCTCGGTCTTGCCGACGCCGGTCGGACCCGAGAAGAGATAGTTGCCGATCGGCTTTTCGGGATCGCGGAGGCCCGCGCGGCTCAGCTTGATCGCCGACGACAGCACCTCGATCGCGGTGTTCTGGCCGAAGACGACCCGCTTCAGGTCGGTTTCGAGGCTGGCGAGCGTCACCTTGTCATCGGTCGAGACCGACTTGGGCGGGATGCGCGCCATCGTCGCAATGACCGCCTCGATCTCCTTGGCGGTGATCGTCTTCTTGCGCTTCGACGGGGCGACGAGCATCTGCATCGCGCCGACCTCGTCGATCACGTCGATCGCCTTGTCGGGCAATTTGCGGTCGTTGATATAGCGCGCCGACAGGTCGACCGCGGCGTTGATCGCATCCTGCGTATAGCGCACCTGGTGGTGCGCCTCGAACGCGCTGCGCAGGCCCGCGAGGATCTTTTTCGTATCCTCGAGGCTCGGCTCGACCACGTCGATCTTCTGGAACCGGCGCAGCAGCGCGCGATCCTTTTCGAAATGGTTGCGGAACTCCTTGTAGGTCGTCGAGCCGATGCAGCGGATCACGCCGCCCGACAAAGCGGGCTTGAGCAGGTTCGACGCATCCATCGCGCCGCCGCTCGTCGCGCCGGCGCCGATGACGGTGTGGATTTCGTCGATGAACAGGATCGCGTGCGGCAGGCCTTCGAGTTCGGTCACGACCTGTTTCAGCCGCTCCTCGAAATCGCCGCGATAGCGCGTGCCCGCGAGCAGCGCCCCCATGTCGAGCGAATAGATCACCGCGGGCAGCAGCACCTCGGGTACGTCGCCCTCGACGATCTTGCGCGCTAGCCCCTCGGCGATCGCGGTCTTGCCGACGCCGGGATCGCCGACATAGAGCGGGTTGTTCTTGCTGCGGCGGCAGAGGATCTGGATCGTGCGGTCGACCTCGGCGCTGCGGCCGATCAGCGGGTCGACCTTCCCACCCTTCGCCTTTTCGTTGAGGTTGACGGTGAACTGGTCGAGCGCGGTTTCCTTCTTGGACTTGCCTTCGCTCTTGTCCTTCGTCTCTTCCTTTTCCTCGGGTTCGGCGGTGGGCGAGGGCTTGCCGCCCTTGCCGACGCCGTGGCTGAGGTAGGAGACTGCGTCGAGGCGCGTCAGGTCCTGCTGCTGCAGGAAATAGACGGCATAGCTTTCGCGTTCGGAGAAGAGCGCGACGAGGACGTTGGCGCCCGTCACTTCATCCTTGCCCGACGACTGGACATGCAGGATCGCGCGCTGGACAACGCGCTGGAAGCCCGACGTCGGCGACGGGTCGCTGTGCCCCTCGACCTTCAGGCTGTCGAGTTCGGTGTCGAGATAGTGGACGACCGCCGATTGCAGGTCGTCGAGCGCGACGCCGCAGGCGCGCATCACTTCGGCGGCATGATCGTCGTCGATCAGCGCGTAGAGCAGATGCTCGAGCGTCGCATATTCGTGGTGGCGCTCCGAAGCAGCCTTCAGCGCGTTGTGGAGGGTCTTTTCGAGGCTTTCCGAAAAAGACGGCATGGTCATTCATCTCCTTGCGGGGACCAGGCCGGGGAGAGCGGCCCCCTTAGGAACATAAGGTGGCGATGCCGCCGCCCCACCGCAAGGGAAAAGCGGAGGCGTGTGTGAAATTGCGATGACAGTGTTGTATTATGGTTAACGGGAGGTTGCGATTTTGCTGGCGGGGAGTCGGCCTTGGGGTGGGGAGCTGCCGTTGGAGAAAAACGTCGCCCCAGCGAAAGCTGGGGCCGCTAGCGGTTTACGAGGCGGCGCAGGAAAAGGCCGATAGCGGCCCCAGCTTTCGCTGGGGCGACGTCTTATTCCGGTCGGGAGCCGTCATCCCTTGCGGAACAACGCCTCGGCGTTTGCCTTGAACGTCCCCGCGGCCGCCTTGTGCGCCTTCACGCGTTCGATCTCGCTTTCCAGTACCGCAACGCGGTCGTCGAGTTCGTCGAGCGACAACGGATCGAGCGGCTGCTTGATCAGCGCCGCGAGTATATCGTCGCGGCGGCGGGGAAGGTCGTCATCGTCCATGGCGCATCCTCTCTCTCGCTGGTCCCCGATTAAAGGCGCGCGACTGTTGACCCCTGTCGCACCTCTGTCAATAAGGCGGGACATGGGCGTTGTGGGGACGCCGAATGAATGTGGGGGAATATCAGTGACTAGCCTGCCAGCGACCATGACCGCCATCGCGATCCGCGAACCCGGCGGGCCCGAAGTGCTGGTGCCCGAGGCGCGGCCGGTGCCGCAGCCGGGGCCGGGCGAGGCGCTGATCCGCGTCGCCGCGGCGGGGGTGAACCGCCCCGATGTGTTGCAGCGCATGGGATTCTATCCGCCGCCGCCGGGCGCCTCCGACCTGCCGGGGCTCGAGGTTTCGGGCACCGTCGTTGCGGTCGGTCCGGGCGGCGACCCCGAACTTCTGGGCCAGTCGGTTTGCGCGCTGATCGCGGGCGGCGGCTATGCCGAATATTGCGTCGCGCCGGTCGGCAGCTGCCTGCCGGTGCCGAAGGGTTTTTCGATGGCCGAGGCGGCGGCATTGCCCGAAACCGTCTTCACCGTCTGGCACAATCTGTTCGAGCGGGCCTATGTCCGCGATGGCGAGACCGTGCTGATCCACGGCGGAACGAGCGGCATCGGTACGACCGCGATCGGCCTGTGCAGGCTGTTCGGCATCCGCACGATCGTCACCTGCGGCAGCGCCGACAAATGCGAGGCGGCGCGCGCGCTCGGGGCCGACCTCGCGATCGACTATTCGGCCGAGGATTATGTCGAGGCGGTCAAGGCCTTCACCGGCGGCGCCGGTGTCAATGTCGTGCTCGACATGGTCGGCGGCGACTATGTGCCGCGCAATCTGGCGTGTCTCGCCGAAGATGGCCGTCATGTCACCATCGCCTTCCAGCGCGGTGCGAAGGTCGAGATCGACATTGCGCAGCTGATGCGCCGCCGCCTGACGATGACCGGATCGACGCTGCGCGCGCGCAGCAGCGAGTTCAAGGCGCTGCTCGCCGACGAGATCCACCGCACCCTCTGGCCGCGCCTGGCGGAGGGCGGCTGGAAGCCCGCGATGGACCAGAGCTTTCCGCTCGCCGAAGCCGCCGCCGCACACGTGCGGATGCAGGCGGGCGCACACGTCGGCAAGATCGTGCTGACAATCGGGTGACGCAGGGCGAGGCGATGGGCGAGCGGCCGATCCTCCACGAATATGCGGCGAGCGGCAATTGCTACAAGATCAGGCTGACCGCGGCACTCCTCGGCGTGGCGATCGAACGGCGCGAATATGACATCATGCTGGGGGAGACGCGCACCGCGGCCTTCCTGAACGGCATCAATGCTAATGGCCGCATCCCGGTGCTGCAGATCGGCGACCGCTTGCTGCCCGAAAGCAATGCCGCCTGCTTCTGGCTCGCCGACGGTACGCGTCTGGTGCCGTCCGACCGCTTCGCGCGCGCCGACATGCTGCGCTGGATGTTCTGGGAACAATATAATCACGAACCCAATGTCGCGACGCTGCGGTTCTGGATGCGATGGATCGGCGAGGCGAAGCTCAGCGACGTCCAGCGCGCGCTGCTCCCGGCAAAGATCGAAGCCGGCAAGGCGGCGCTCGCGCTGATGGACGACCATCTCGCGAAGCACGACTGGCTCGCGGGGCCGGCGCTCTCGCTCGCCGACATCTGCCTCTATGCCTATACGCATGTCGCCGACGACAGCGGGCTGTTCGGGCTGGCCGACACTCCGGCGGTGCAGGCCTGGCTCGCGCGGATCGAGGCCCAGCCCGGCTATGTGGCGATGGGGGCCTAGCCGGCCGCCGGGCCATGACGTGCGCGATCGCAGCGGCGAAATCGCGCCATCATCCCGGCGGCGGACCGGAAACGCGCGTCAGATGGTGATTTCGAGCGCGCCGATCCGGTCGCCCGCAATCCCGAAAATATGCCTGAGGTCGATTTCGCCACCGGGAAAATCGCCGACGAGGTGGCAGGTGACGACCGTCTTGCCATCCTGTTCGGCGATCGCGACCGGCGTGCTGGTATAGCTGTATTTGCCGGAAGTTTCCGTCTTCCATGCGGCGATTTCGGCCTTGCCGCGATGGGTCTTTCCTTCGTCCTGCACCACCGCATCGTCGGTGAAGCAGGCCGCGACGGCGGCGGCATCGGAACGGTCGGCGGCGAAATAGGCCGCGATCGGCCGGGGGAGGGTAATGGTCATTCGGGACTCCTCGATTGCTTGGGTCCCAAGATGATTTTACACTGCCAAAATCGCAAGAACGCACGAAAAAGTAAGGTACTCACCCATGAGTAAGCTTGAATATACGGCGATGACCGCCGCCGACGGTGTCGAACAGGCGTTCCGGATGCTCGAGGGGCGGTGGAAGCTGGTGATCCTGTTCCATCTGTTCGGCGGCGAACTGAAGCGCTTTTCCGATCTGGAGCGCGCGATCCCGGGAATCTCGCAGAAGATGCTGATCCAGCAGTTGCGCCAGATGGAAAGCGACGGCATCGTGCGGCGGATCGTGCATCCGCAGGTGCCGCCCAAGGTCCAATATGGCGTGACCACATGGGGGCAGGCGTTGTGTCCGGCGCTCGATGCGATACTGACCTGGGCGGAACAACGGCCGGCGGCATAGGAGATTGGGAAATGGCGGCGATACACCCTTCTTTGGCGCTGATCGCCGCAGCCGGCCTCGGCGCCGCGGCACCGATCCCCATGGCCGCGGCGGCGCCCGGAACAGCGGCCGCCGCCTGTCCCGCCGAGCCCGCGCTGCCGCCCGAGCTCGCCGGCTGGGCACGAATCAGCTCGAACAAGACCATCTATGCCTATGGCGATGCACGGGCGGACGAATGGCTGGTGCTGGGCCCCGTGCGGACCGGCCTGTCGCTCCACCGGTTCGAAAGCCTGCGCTACTGGGTCGCGCCCGAACGCACGCCCGACGTGCACAAGTTCGGCGGCATGGTGCCGATCGAGGTGAAGAAGGCCGGACGGCTGGTGGTTGCGCTCGACGCGGGGGCGTGGATCGACGTCGTGCGCGACGGCAAGATCGTCAAATCGGCGACGCACGGCCATGGCCCCGCCTGTTCGGGCATCCGCAAGATGGTCGAGTTCGACGTGACGCCGGGGCGCTATCTGCTGCAGATCGTCAACGCGCCCGCGCAGTCGATCCGCGCGATGGCGGTGCTTAGGGTCAGGACCCATTAAATCCGCGTTCGAGGCGTCGAAATGGCGAAGATATCGGGCTGGTGCGGATGCAGCGGGTAGCATCGCTACCCGCAAGGCCGCGCG
>PNJO01000154.1 GCA_013821905.1 Sphingopyxis sp.
GAGGCGCAATATTGGCGCATCGGCCTGATGGGCGATACCGAGACGACGCTCGGGCAAACGCTCGACGGCAGCAAGGTCGCGCTGGTGCTCGGGTCCGAAGGCGACGGGATGCGCCACAATGTCATGGAACATTGCGACGTGCTGGCGAAACTCCCCATCTCGCCGCGAATGGAGAGCCTCAACATCTCGAACGCCGCGGCGATCGCGCTCTACGCGGTCGCGACGGCGGGCCAGTAAGGCTCAATCCTCGGCGGCGATCCGCACGCGGAGGCCGTCGAGCGCGTCGCTGAACGGGATCTGGCATGACAGGCGCGAGTTGTCGTCGCGGTCGGTGGTCGAATCGAGCAGGTCGTTCTCGTCCTCGCTCATCGCGGGGATGGCGGCGGTGTCGCCCGCCTCGACATGGACGTGGCAGGTCGCGCAGCTGCAGCAGCCGCCGCACAGCGCGAGCAGTTCGTCGAAGCCCGCGTCGCGGATATTCTCCATCACGGTCAGGCTGGTGTCGCCCTCGATCTCATGCTCGGTTCCATCGCGCGTCACGACAATCAGCTTCGCCATGCTAGTCCCCATATCTTCGTTGTTGCTGGCGCTATGTCGCGCGTTGCGCGGCAAATCAAGCGTTGCTATCAGCAACGGGTAGAACAAAGGGAGAATATGCGATGGGCCTCAGCCAGCAACAGCTGAATGCGGGAATCGACGCGCTGGCGGCGAGCGACGCCAATTTCGCGCGCGCGCTCGGCCATGCGGGCTATCCCGAACCGCGCATCCGCGCGCCCGGCTACACCACGCTGCTGCGCACCATCGTCGGCCAGCAGGTCAGCGTCGCCGCCGCCAATTCGATCTGGAACAAGCTGGAGGCGCAGTTCGGCGAAGGCTGTCCGGCCGAAGTGATCGCCGCCGCCGATTTCGACACGCTGCGCGCCTGCGGCCTGTCGGGACAGAAACAGGGCTATGCGAAGAGCCTCGCGCAACTGATCCTCGACGGCGAACTGACCTTCGACGCCCTCCCCGCCGACGACGAGGAAGCGATCGCGCTGCTCACCCGCGTGAAGGGCATCGGCCGCTGGTCGGCCGAAATCTACCTGCTCTTCGCCGAGGGGCGCCCCGACATCTGGCCTGCGGGCGACCTCGCGGTGCAGGAAGCCGTCGGCCGCATCCTGCAATTGGGCGCGCGCCCGAGCGAAAAGGAGGCGCGCACCCTCGCCGAACCGTGGCGCCCGCACCGCGGCGCCGCCGCGATCTTCAGCTGGCACTGCTACAATATGGACGTGATCTGATCCTCGCCGTCATTGCGAGGAGCGAAGCGACGAAGCAATATCCAGCCAGCAAATTTACGTCCCGTCGGCTGGAGATTGCTTCGCTTCGCTCGCAATGACGATATGGGATGCTCGTCAGCTTCCGGAGATTCGCATGACCACCACCCGCGACATCGTCACCGCCTACTACGCCGCCTTCAACGCCGGCGACACCGATGCGATGCTCGCGCTCGTTGCCGACGACATGCGTCATGACGTCAACCAGGGCGAGCCGCGGCACGGCAAGGCGCTGTTCGCCGAATTCAACGCGCATATGACGCGCTGCTATCGCGAGCAGCTCACCGACATGCTGATCTTTGCCGAGGGGCGGCGCGCCGCGGCCGAGTTCATCGTCAACGGCACCTATCTCGCGACCGACGAGGGACTCCCCGAAGCCGCGGGCCAGACCTATCGCCTGCCCGGCGGCGCTTTCCTGTCGGTCAACGCCGACGGGCTGATCGACCGCGTGACGACCTATTACAACCTGCAGGACTGGCTGAAGCAGGTCGGCGCATGAGCATCGACGTCGCGCCGGTGACGGGCGCGTCGCTGGCCGGCGTCATTCCCGCCCTCGCCCGGCTGCGCATCGCGGTGTTCCGCGACTTCCCCTATCTCTACGACGGCGACGCCGCCTATGAAACCGAATATCTCGCCGGGTTCGCCGCCGCGGAGGGCGCGGTGATCGTCGTCGCGCGCGACGGTGCCCGGATCGTCGGCGCCGCCACCGCCGCGCCGCTGTCGGCGCAGGACGAAGCCTGGCGCACACCGCTCGCCGCCGCCGGCTTCGATATCGCCCGCACCTTCTATTTCGGCGAGTCGGTCCTGCTCGAAAGCTATCGGGGTCAGGGCATCGGCCACGCCTTCTTCGACCATCGCGAGGCGCAGGCCCGCGCGCAGGGCGCTTCGCACGCCGCCTTTTGCAGCGTCATCCGCGCGGCCGATCACCCGGCGCGGCCCGCCAACCATCGCCCGCTCGACGCTTTCTGGCACAGCCGCGGCTATGCGCCGCTCGCGGGCGCCATCGCGACCTTCGACTGGAAGACCGTCGGCGCCGCAGACGAAGAAGCCCACCGGCTCCAGTTCTGGACCCGCGCGCTCTGAACGAAAAAGGCCGGATGGATCGCTCCACCCGGCCTTTTCATCATGCGTCGGGCGCGAAGCTTATTTCTTCGCAGCAGCCTTCTTGGCCGGCGCCTTCTTCGCGGCGGCCGGCTTTTCCTGCGCTTCGGCCTTGGGGGTTTCGGCCTTCGGAGCAGCCGCCTTCTTCGCCGGTGCCTTCTTGGCAGGCGCTTCCTCGGCCTTGGCTTCTTCCTTCACCGCTTCCTTCTTGGCAGCCGGCTTCTTGGCGGCGGCCTTCTTGGCGGGCTTGTGGTCGTGATCGTGGTGATCGTGGCCGCAGCCCGGACCGTGGACATGGCCGTCGTCGTCGGCTTCGATCGCCGCCTCGATCTCTTCGCGCGTCACTTCGCGGTCGCTGATCTCGGCCTTTTCGAACAGGAAGTCGACGACCTTGTCTTCATAGAGCGGCGCGCGGAGCTGGGCTGCGGCGAGCGCGTCCTGCTGCACATATTCGATGAAGCGCGGGCGGTCTTCGGGGCGATACTGCTGCGCGGCCTGCGCGATCAGGCGCTGCATTTCCTGGTTCGACACCTGCACGCCGTGCGCCTGGCCGATTTCGGAGAGGAGCAGGCCCAGGCGGACGCGGCGCACCGCGATCGCGCGATATTCGTCACGATCCTTTTCGAGCTCGGCCTTCGCCGCCTCGGGATCTTCCTCATGGCTCGCTTCATGCTCGAGCTGCTGCCAGATCTGGCCGAACTCGGCCTCGACCATCGTCGGCGGGACGTCGAAATCATGGGCAGCGGCGAGCTGGTCGAGCAGCTTGCGCTTCATATAGGTGCGGGTCAGGCCGTTCAGTTCCTGCTCGACCTGGTCCTTCATCAGCTCCTTGAGCTTGTCGAGGCTTTCGAGGCCCAGCGACTTGGCGAAATCGTCGTCGATCTTCGACGCAGCCGGAATCTTCACCTCCTTCACCTTCACGGCGAATTCGGCGGGCTGGCCCTTCAGCGTTTCTACCGGATATTCGTCGGGGAAGGTGACCTTCAGCACCTTTTCGTCACCGACCTTGGTGCCGACCAGCTGGTCTTCGAAGCCCGGGATCAGCTGACCCGAACCGATTTCGACCGCCATGTCCTCGCCCGTGCCGCCGTCGAAGGCGACGCCGTCGACGCTGCCGGCGAAGTCGATGATGACCTGGTCGCCCTGCGCGGCCTTCTTGGTCTTCGGCGCTTCTTCGAAACGCTTCATCTGCGAAGCGAATTCCTCGATCTTGGCCATCACGGCCTTGTCGTCGGCGGGAACGGTCAGGCGTTCGAGCTTCAGGCCGTCGATCGACGGAGCCTCGATTTCGGGCAGCACTTCGAGCGCGACCGTCAGTTCGGCATCCTTGCCGGCTTCATAACCATCGGCGAGCGAGACGGCAGGCTGCAGCGCGGGGCGCAGCTTTTCCTTCGCCATCAGGTCGCGCACGCCCTGGTCGATCGCCTTGTTGAGCGCGTCGGCCGACAGCGCGGCGCCGTGCATCTTGCGGATCAGGTTCGGCGGAACCTTGCCGGGGCGGAAACCGGGCATGCGGACGGTCGGGGCGATGCTCTTCACCTCGTCGTCGACGCGCGCGTCGATATCCTTGGCGGTGATGGTCACGCGATATTCGCGCTTCAGGCCTTCGTTCAGCGTTTCGACGGTCTTCATTGCCTTGGTCTTATCCTTGCTCAAAATCTCGTATCCGAACCCCGCCGCCACGGCGAAGTTCCCCTATCCCGGCCTGCTGCTCGCGAAAATGGTGCGGGCGAAGGGACTCGAACCCCCACATCTTGCGATACTGGTACCTAAAACCAGCGCGTCTACCAATTCCGCCACGCCCGCAGGTGCTTTCGGCCGGGTGCACGAAATCGCGCGCTGGCGCGCACGCCCGTGCGGGCCGCGCGGGGCTATAGCAGACGCGTGGCCGAGGGCAAGGGCGCAAAGCCGCGAAAATCCCCCACAACCGGGCAATCGGAACATGCGCCGCGCCCGTTCGTTTGGGAATCGAGGAGAATCGCCATGATGACCGGAGCAGACCCGCTGCCCAAGCCCAAGCCGGACCGGATCGAACCGCAGGCACCGCCCGAGAAACCGGCGCAGCCGTCCCCGCAGGAGGACCCCGCCGGGCAGCCGCCGGAAATCCCCGGAAGCCCCGGCGGTGGCGACATCGACGAACCGGGACGCGGGCCGAGCGAGGTGCCGGGCCCGCAATAACCGCGCCTGTTCGTCAGGAAGGCGTCAGCCCAGAGCCTTTTTCAGCAGTTCGTTGACGACCTGCGGGTTCGCCTTGCCCTGCATCGCCTTCATTGTCTGGCCGACGAAGAAGCCGAACAGCGCTTCCTTGCCGCCCTTATACTGCTCGACCTTGTCGGCATTGGCGGCGAGCACCTTGGCGATCTCGGCCTCGATCGCGCCGGTGTCGCTGGTCTGCTTGAGGCCCTCGCGATCGACGATCGCGGCAGCGCCGTCGCCGCTTTCGAGCATCTTCTCGAACACCTGCTTGGCGATCGTCCCCGAAATCGTGCCGTCGGCGACGAGGCCGAGCAGCTCGCCCGCCTGCGCCGGGCTGACCGGGCAGTCCTCGAAACTCTTGCCGAGGCGGTTGAGCGCGCCGAACAGCTCGCTCGTCACCCAGTTGGCGGCCGCGACGGGCTTCGCGCCGGTTTCGAGCAGCCCGTCGAACCACAGCGCGCTTTCGACCTCGGCGGTCAGCACGTCGGCGTTATAGGCCGAAATCCCTGCCGCCAGATAGCGCGCGCGCTTGGCGTCGGGCAGTTCGGGCAAGCTGTCGCGGCACTCGGCCAGAAACGCATCGTCGAGTTCGAGCGGCAGCAGGTCGGGATCGGGGAAGTAGCGATAGTCGTGTGCATCTTCCTTCGACCGCATCGAGCGCGTCTCGTTGCGGTCGGGATCGTAAAGCCGCGTTTCCTGCACCACCGTGCCGCCGCTCTCGATCAGCGCGACCTGCCGTTTCGCCTCGCCCTCGATCACCGCCATCACGAAGCGCACCGAATTGACGTTCTTCGTCTCGGTGCGCGTGCCGAATTCGTCGCCGGGCTTGCGGACGCTGACATTGACGTCGGCGCGCATGGAGCCCTCTTCCATATTGCCGTCGCACGATCCGACATAGCGCAGGATCGAGCGCAGCTTGCGCACATAGGCGCCGGCTTCGGCGGGCGAGCGCATGTCGGGGCGCGAGACGATCTCCATCAGCGCGACGCCCGAACGGTTGAGGTCGACGTAGCTCATCGTCGGATGCTGGTCGTGCATCAGCTTGCCCGCGTCCTGCTCGACATGGATGCGCTCGATCCCGATCCGCTTGGGTTCGGGAATACCCGCCTTCTCGTCCGCCTCGATCATCAGCGAACCTTCGCCGACAAGCGGATGATAAAGCTGTGAAATCTGGTAACCCTGCGGCAGATCGGCATAGAAATAATTCTTGCGGTCGAAGCGCGACCATTTGTTGATCTCGGCCTCGATCGCCATGCCCGTGCGCACCGCCTGGCGGATGCACTCGCGGTTCGGCACCGGCAGCATCCCCGGCATGGCCGCGTCGACGAGCGACACCTGCGTGTTCGGCTCGGCCCCGAACGCCGTCGCGGCGCCCGAAAACAGTTTGGCGTTGGAGGTGACCTGCGCATGGACCTCGAGGCCGATCACGACCTCCCACTCGCCGGTTTCCCCCTTGATGCGATAGTCGCTCATATTACCACCACTTTTCGGCGCGCGCGTTGAAGCCCGCCCGCTCTTCAATTGCCAGCCCGGCGTTCAGCACGCCCTGCTCATCGAACGCCTTGCCGATGATCTGCAAGCCCAGCGGCAGCCCTTCGCGGTTCAGCGCTGCGGGGACCGACATCGCGGGCAGCCCCGCGAGGCTCGCGGGCACGGCGAACACGTCGTTGAGGTACATCGACAGCGGGTCGGCGGTCTTTTCGCCCAGCCCGAACGCCGCCGACGGCGCGGTCGGCGCGAGGATCACGTCGCACACCCCGAACGCCGCCTCGAAATCGCGCGCGATCAGCGTCCGCACCTTCTGCGCCTGCGTATAATAGGCGTCGTAGAAGCCCGCCGACAGCACATAGGTGCCGATCATGATGCGGCGCTTGACCTCGGGTCCGAAACCATCGGCGCGCGTCGCGGCGTACATGTCCTGCAAGCCCGCGCCCTGCGGCAGATCACGCAGCCCGTAACGCACGCCGTCATAGCGCGCGAGGTTCGACGACGCTTCGGCGGGCGCGATGATATAATAGGTTGGCAGCGCATATCTGGTGTGCGGCAGGCTGATCTCGACGACCTCGGCCCCCGCATCCTTCAGCATCGCGATACCCGCATCCCACATCGCGTCGATCTCGGAATCGATGCCTTCGAGGCGATATTCCTTGGGAATGCCGACCTTCTTGCCCTTGAGATCACTCGACAAAGCAGATCGGAA
>PNJO01000155.1 GCA_013821905.1 Sphingopyxis sp.
AGAGCGCGCCGATCACCTGGGGCGGCGTCGGCACCGATGCGCAGCACGCGGTGTTTCAGCTGCTCCACCAGGGCACGCACCTGACCCCGGTCGAGTTCGTCGTCGCGCGCGAGCCCGACCATCCGCTCGACGATGCGCATCACGAAACGCTCGTCGCCAATTGCATCGCGCAGGGCGCGGCGCTGATGACCGGACGGGCGAGCGAGGACGGTGCGCGCAACTATCCGGGCAACCGCCCCTCGACGACGATCCTGCTCGATCAGGTCACGCCGCACAGCCTCGGCGCGCTGATCGCCTTTTACGAACATCGCGTCTTCGCCAACGCGGTGCTCCTCGGCATCAATCCGTTCGACCAGTTCGGGGTGGAGCTGGGCAAGGAAATGGCAAAGGGGCTCGCCGAAGGCACGGTCGAATTCGACCCGGCGACAAAGGCGCTGATGCAGGCGGCGCTGGGCGACTGAGACGCCATCCATCACGGCAAACGCAAAATTCGATTGGCATCGCATGTCCGCGTAACCACATAGGCGGCGAACGCGAACAGCACGCGACCATCATATCAGGGGTTTCGCATGAGCGGATTTGATTACGACCTGTTTGTCATCGGCGCCGGGTCGGGCGGGGTTCGCGCCTCGCGCATCGCCGCCTCGCACGGCGCGCGCGTCGCCGTGGCCGAGGAATATCGCGTCGCCGGCACCTGCGTCATCCGCGGCTGCGTGCCCAAGAAACTGCTCGTCTATGGCGCCCATTTCGCCGAGGATATCCACGACGCGCGCAAGTTCGGCTGGGAAATATCGGACTGCAAGTTCGACTGGAACGTGCTGCGCGACAATGTGCTCGCCGAGGTCGACCGGCTCGAGGGATTGTACGGCCAGACGCTCGACAACCACAAGGTCACCGTCTTCAGGACCCGCGCGACGGTCGTTGGCCCGCAAAAGGTGCGGCTGGCCGACGGCACGGAACTGACCGCCGAACGCATCCTGATCGCAACCGGCGGCTGGCCGCATGTGCCCGAATTTCCGGGCAGCGAACATGCCATCACCTCGAACGAGGTCTTCCACCTCGACACGCTGCCCAAGCGCGTCGTGATCGCCGGCGGCGGCTATATCGCCAACGAGTTCGCGGGTATCTTCAACGAATTCGGCAGCAAGGTGACGATCGTCAATCGCGGCGACACGATCCTGCGCGGCTATGACGAACAGATCCGCGACCGGCTGCTGCAGATTTCGATGACCAAGGGCATCGATTTCAAATTCAACGCGCCGTTCCGGTCGATCGACAGGAACGAGGACGGCTCGCTGACCGTCCATCTCGAAGGCTGCGACCCGATCCCCGCCGATGCGGTGCTCGTCGCCGCCGGCCGCGTGCCGAACAGCCGGGGGATCGGGCTCGAGGAGATCGGGGTCGAGCTCGACAAGGACGGCGCGATCAAGGTCGACGAGACCAACCAGTCGTCGGTACCGAGCATCTATGCCGTCGGCGACGTCACCAACCGCATCCAGCTGACCCCGGTCGCGATCCGCGAGGGACAGGCCTTTGCCGACTCGGTTTTCGGCGGCAAACCCACCGTGGTCGATTACCGGAATGTCCCGAGCGCGGTGTTCAGCCATCCGCCGATCGGCGCGGTCGGGCTGACCGAGGCGCAGGCGCGCAACAAGCTGGGGTCGATCCGCGTCTATACCAGCGATTTCCGCGCGATGAAAAATGTGCTCGCCGGCCGCAACGAACGCGCGCTCTACAAGATGGTGGTCAATGCTGCGACCGACCAGGTCGTCGGGCTGCACATGATCGGCCCCGACGCGCCCGAGATATTGCAGGCGGCCGCCATCGCGGTGAAGGCGGGGCTGACCAAGGCCGATTTCGACGCCACCGTCGCGCTGCATCCGAGCATGGCGGAAGAGCTGGTGCTGCTGAAATAGGCTGCTCCCCGGCGAAAGCCGGGCCCCGGCGGGCGCAAATGGACCCCGGCTTTCGCCGGGGATCGCGGCCTGCTAGACTCGCCCCGGAAAATTCGGGAGGGATCGCATGGCGGGCACGGCATTGGTCAGCGGCGGCAGCGGCTATATCGCGGGCTTCCTGATCCGGCAGCTGATCGAAAACGGCTGGACCGTTCACACCACGGTGCGCAGCCTGAAGCGCGAGGCCGAGGTTCGCGGCTGGCTGAATGTCGATAACGACCGACTGCGCTTCTACGCCGCCGACCTCGAACAGGATGCCGGCTGGGCCGAAGCGATGGCGGGATGCAGCCATGTCGCGCACGTGGCGTCGCCCTTTCCGCTCGACGTTCCCAAACATGCCGATGAGCTGGTCGTGCCGGCGCGCGAAGGGGCGCTGCGGGCGCTCCGCTTCGCGAAGGGAGCGGGTGTCGGGCGTTTCGTCCTGACCTCGTCGATGGCGGCGATCGCCTATGGGCATGGCAAGGGGCGCGAGATTTACGACGAGGCGGACTGGACCGATCTCGATAATCCCGCCGTCATGCCCTATCCGCGCTCGAAGACCATCGCCGAACGCGCGGCGCGTGACTGGGTCGCGGCCGAAGGCGGCGGCATGGAGTTCGCGTCGGTCAACCCGGCGGCGGTATTCGGACCCTTGCTGTCGGACGACCTGTCGACCTCGATCGAGCTGGTGAAGCAGCTGCTCGAAGGCAAGGTGCCGATGTGCCCCGACATCGGGTTCGGCATCATCGACGTGCGCGATGTCGCCGACCTCCATTATCGCGCGCTGACCGCGCCGGACATTCGTGACGAGCGCTATGTCTGCTCGGGGCCGTTCCTGAAGATGATCGACGTCGCGAACCTCCTGACCGCGAACCTCGGGGAGAGGGCGAAGAAGGTGCCGACGCGCCGGATGCCCGACTGGCTGCTCAAGCTGTTCGCGCTGGTGCGGCCCGAACTCAAGCAGCTCGTCGCCGAGCTCGGCAATGTCCGCGGGGGCGACAGTCGCCATGCGATGACGACGCTCGGCTGGACGATGCGAACCCCGGAGGAGGCGATCCTCGCGACCGCGAACAGCCTGATCGAACGCGGGATCGTGAGGGTTTGAGGTTCCCCCCCGCTTGCGGGAGGGGCTAGGGGAGGGCCTGTATATTTGCGCAGCTCCGAAGCAGGCCCTCCCCCGACCCCTCCCATAGATGGGAGGGGAGAGGCTTAGGCAATCGTCGGAACGATCCCGCCCTCGGCGCGGATCGCGGCGCCGTTGGTCACCGCGGCGAGCGGGCTGGCGAGATAGGTCACCATCGACCCGATCTCGTCGGCCTCGATCAGGCGGCGGATCAGCGACAGCGGGCGCAGTTCCTCGAAGAAAGCCTTTTCGCGCTCGGCTTCGGATGCATCGGGGTTCGACACGACCGAACGGATGAAATCGACGATCCCTTCCGAGCGCGTCGGCCCCGGCATCACGGTGTTGACGGTGACGCCCGTGCCGCGCGTCTGTTCGGCAAGCCCGCGTGCGATGGCGAGCTGGGCGGTCTTGGTGGTGCCGTAATGCACCATCTCGGCGGGCGGAAGCAGGCCGCTCTCGCTCGCGATGAAGATCACGCGGCCCCAGTTGTTGTCGAGCATCTTGGGGAAATAATGCCGCGACAACCGCACACCGCTGACGACATTGACCTCGAAAATATGGTGCCAGTCGGCGTCGCTGATCTCGGTAAAGGTCTTGGCTTCATAGATGCCGAGATTGTTGACGAGGATGTCGGTCTCGGGAACCGCGGCGATCAGCGCCTCGGCGCCCTCGGCCGTGGCCGGGTCGGCGAGGACGGCGCGGATCGCGCCCGATTGCGACAGCTCGGCCGCCGCTTCGTCGAGCTTCGCCTGGTTGCGGCCCGTGATGACGACTTCGACGCCTTCTTCGGCGAGGCGCTTGGCGATGGCGAAGCCGATGCCCGCGGTCGATCCGGTGACGATGGCGGTCTTGCCCTTGAGTTTCAGGTCCATGGAAAATGTCCTTTCAGTCTTGCTCTTGTTCGATGCGGTGAAGATAGCGCTTCGCTCCATTGTTGATTAGAATGCGCTTCATCATTTCAGTGGTGATTCAAAATCAGGAATGGCGATGGACAACCGGTTCGGCGATATCGAGACGTTTCTGGCGGTGGCGAATGGCGGCAGTCTCGCGTCGGCGGCCAAGGCGCTGCGCCTGACGCCGTCGGCGGTCAGCCGCAGCATTGCGCGGCTCGAGCAGCGGCTTGGCGTTACGCTGATGCGGCGGACTACGCGTTCGCTTGCGCTGACGGCCGAGGGACAATCCTATCGCGACCGCATGACCGTACTGCTCGCCGATATTGCGACCGTCGAGGCAGGGCTGGGGCAGGAGGGGCAGGGACCGCGCGGGCTGCTTCGCATCAATGCCTCGCCCTCGATCGGCACGATGGGGCTGCTGCCGATCCTGCCGCGCTTTGCGGCGCGCTATCCCGATATCGTCGTCGATCTGACGCTGTCCGACGCAATCGTCGATCTGGTAGAGGAGCGCGCCGACGTCGCGATCCGTATCGGCCCGCTGCGCGACACCAGCCTGCGCGCGAAGAAACTGGGGCATAGTCCTATGGTGCTGATCGCGAGTCCCGACTATCTCGCGCGGCGCGGCACGCCAAAATCGCCCGACGATCTCGACGCGCACGATTGCCTGCGCTTCAGCTTTCGGCGCTCGGTCGATAGCTGGCCGTTCCGCGTCGGCGGCAAGACAGTCCAGCGCCCCGTTCATGGCAGCTTCTTCGGCAATTCGGGCGAGGTCGTGCGTCAGATGGCGGTCGCCGGCGGCGGCATCGCGCGGCACGGGCATTTTCATGTCGCGCAGGATTTGAAAGCCGGGCGGCTCGTCGAAGTGCTGCCCGACTTCAACCCCGGCGACGGCGAGGATATCCACGCGCTCTACGCACCCGAGGACCGCGCGGCGGCGCGCATCCGCGCCTTCTTCGATTTCCTCGACGAGGAACTGGTGCTCGCGGGCTAGCCGATCCGGTAGGGCACGACATCTCGCCGATCCGGGTCGACGAGGATCGGGCGGTCGCTTGGTGGGAAAGCGCGCTGGTCGCAATCGTCGCGTGGGCAGATGCGGCAGGAGAGGCCGATGCGCGTTGCGGCTTGCGGCGCGGCGACGTCGACCCCGTCGGCATAGACGAAATCACCGGCATATTGTGCCTCGCATCCCAGCGCGACGGCGTAGCGGCGCGGGCTGCGCGCATAGCTGCCCGATGGTTTCACCAGCCCCTTCGCCATCGAAACATAGCGCAGCCCGTCGGGCGTCTCGGCGAGCTGGAACAATATGCGATCAGGGATCGCCGCGGCTTCATGCACGATCCACAACGGACAGGCGCCGCCGAAGCGCGCGAATTGCAGTCGCGTTGCGCTGTGTCGCTTGGTGATATTGCCCGCCATGTCGACGCGGCAGAAGAACATCGGAATGCCGCGCGCGCCGGGGCGCTGGAGCGTCGAGAGGCGGTGGCACGCCTGTTCGAAGCTGACGCCATATTCCATCCTGAGCCGGTCTATATCGTGCCGCACCGCGCGCGCGCTGGCGCGAAAAGGGCCGTAGGGCATGAGCACCGCCCCCGCGGCATAGTTGGCGAGGCCCACGTGCAGGAGCTGTCGCGCCGCGGCGGTCCGCAGCGGCGAGGCCTCGACGACCGCCGCGATCTCGTCGGCGAGCACCAGCGCAACGAGCTGGTGCGCAAGCTGGAAGCGCCGGCTCTCGGGCGGCTGCGACGGGTCGATCACCAGATGCCGCATCGTCGCGTCGAAATCGCGCAGCGTCTGACTTTGCCGATAGACGATCGAAATGCCGAGCGCCTCGCGCAGCCGCCGCTCGATCGCCTCGATGGCGGGGGAGGGGGAGGAGCCGCGCAGACCCTTCGCCAGCGCCTCCGCCGCGCGGTCGATGCTGTCGACATAATTGCCCGCGTCGTGGAACCAGTCGCGCACCTCTTCCCAAGGCAGGCGGCTGCCCTCGGCCGTGCCGCCGGTCAGCGCCTCGTCGATGATTTGCAACCGCTGCCCGGCGCGCCGATAGGCGGCGTGGAGCGCGACGAACTGGTCGGCGAATTGGGGCTGTTGCAGCGCCGCGCGTTCGAGCTGTTCGGGCGGCAGCGGCGCGGCGGCGAACAGCGGATCGGCCGCCGCCTCGCGCAGCGCGCCTGCGCGGCGATCGCCGGCATCGGCCGCAACCTCTTCCCATTCAAGCGGGAACAGCCTTTGCAGCCGGTCGAGCAGTGCGGGCGTCAGCGGGCGGTCGTCATGCTCGATCTGGCTGAGATAGGAGGCCGATATTCCAAGCCGCGCCGCAAAATCGGCCTGCCGGATCGCGCGGGCTTCGCGGAGGTTGCGGAGCTGGCGACCGGCAAAGAGGCGGCGAGGTTGCATGGTATGACGATAGTTTGAAAACTCATACTTTGCAACTTTGCAAATTCACATTTGCATCTGCGCCGGCACCAAGGCAGACGACGCTGACAGATTTTATGGAGGGTGCCGCTTGTCCGCCAATATCGCCGAAATGGAAGCCCGCCGCGCCGCCGCTGCTCTCGGTGGTGGCCAGAAGCGCATCGACGCGCAGCACGCCAAGGGCAAGCTGACCGCGCGCGAGCGGCTCGACGTGCTGCTCGACGAAGGTTCGTTCGAGGAACTCGATGCCTATGTCGAGCATGACTGCGTCGATTTCGGGATGCAGGACCAGAAGGTGCCGGGCGACGGCGTGGTCACCGGCTCGGGGACGATCAACGGCCGCCTCGTCTATGTCTTCAGCCAGGATTTCACCGTCTTCGGCGGTTCGCTGTCGAAGAGGCACGCCGAAAAGATCTGCAAGATCATGGACAAGGCGCTGCAGGTC
>PNJO01000156.1 GCA_013821905.1 Sphingopyxis sp.
TACCGCACGCCGGTTCCGCCGTGGGAAGGCGACGAGCGCGGCGTCGATGGCGTGCGCGTCGACGCGGGGGTCGAGGAGGGCGGCGAAGTGTCGATCTTCTACGACCCGATGATTGCCAAGCTTGTGACGTGGGGCCGGACGCGCGACGAAGCCGCCGACCGCCAGGTCGCGGCGCTCGACCGCTTCGAGCTCGAAGGGCTCGGCCACAATATCGATTTCGTCTCGGCGATCATGCAGCACCCGCGCTTCCGCTCGGGCGAGCTGACGACGGGCTTCATCGCCGAGGAATATCCCGAGGGCTTCCACGGTGCGCCGACCGACGAAGCGGTGACGCGCGCGCTCGCCGCGATCGCGGGCTTCATGGCGTCTGCCGAGGCCGACCGCGCGCGCCGCACCGACGGCCAGCTCGGCGACCGGCTCGAACCGCCCGCGAAGTGGCAGGTGTCGATCGACGGCGCGCCGCACAAGGTCAAGATCGGCGAGAAGCATATCAAGGTCGAGGGCGACCGGATCGACATCGCGCTCGAATATACGCCGGGCGACCGGCTCGTGGTCGCGGAGATCGACGACAGCGAACTGGCGGTGAAGGTCACGAAGACACGCACCGGGTGGCGCATGACGACGCGCGGCGCGATCCACGACGTGCGCGTGCTGCCGTGGCATGTCGCGCCGCTCGCGGGTCATATGATCGAGAAGATCCCGCCCGATCTGTCGAAATTCCTCATCTGTCCGATGCCGGGGCTGCTCGTCGCGCTCCACGTCGGCGCGGGCGACAAGGTCGAGGCAGGCCAGCCGCTCGCGACGGTCGAGGCGATGAAGATGGAAAATATCCTGCGCGCCGAGAAATCGGGCGTGGTGAAGACGGTGAACGCGGCGCAGGGCGACAGCCTGGCGGTCGATGCTGTGATTCTGGAGATGGAATAGTTTCCGCTCTTCGTCATTGCGAGGAGCGAAGCAACGCGGCAATCCAGAGCGGGCGCAACCCGCCCTGGATTGCTTCGCTTCGCTCGCAATGACGGACCCAAAAGATGCACCTCGATCACGACAAGAATTCGCCTCCAGCCGACACCATCACCTTCGACGACTTCCTCCGCGTCGACATCCGCATCGGTACCGTCGTCGAGGCCGAACCCTTTCCTGAAGCGCGCAAGCCCGCGTTCAGGCTGAAGATCGACTTCGGCCCCGCGATCGGCGTGAAGAAGAGCAGCGCGCAGATCGTCGACCGTTATGCGCTCGCAGAATTGTCAGGGCGGCAGGTCGCAGCGGTCGTCAACTTCCCGCCGCGCCAGATCGGTAAATTCATGTCTGAAGTTCTGACGCTGGGGTTCGCTGACGAAGCGGGCGCGGTGATCCTGTTCGCGCCTGACCGGGCAGTGCCGAACGGGTCGCGCCTGTTCTGACCTTTCGCCCGTGCGGGTTGCCGGTTAGATTGGGCGCGGGAAGAGGGAGAGCGACCATGACATTACCGATAACCGCGTTCGTCGCCGCCATATGCGCGCTGCTGCTGCTCGTCACCGCGATCGACACCGTGCGCCAGCGTCTGCGGCTCAAGGTCGCGTTCGGTGACGATGGCGATCCGAAACTGATCAGCGCAAGCCGCGCGCACGGCAATCTTGCCGAATATGCGCCGATCACGATCATCCTGCTCGGCCTGCTGGAAACGGCGCGCGCCAACCATATGGCGCTGATGGTCATCGGCGCGATCTTCCTGATCGGCCGCGTCGCGCATGTCATCGGCCTCTACACGCCGTCCGAACCCGGGAAGGCGCCGCTGGGGCGTCAGATCGGCGTTGCCGCGACCTTCGGCATCCTGCTCGTCCTCGGACTCTGGACGCTCTGGATATTGGCGACGCAGAATCTTTGAGCCAGGCTGGATGCGTATCGGATCACCTTCCGTACCGGAACCGGTTAGGAGTCTGGAACAAAGTGATGAAGGGGGCGGAGCGATGATTCGAGGACTTGTATGTGTTTCACTGGTTGCCGCCTTTTTTGTGCCGCCCGTGATGGCTCAAGCACCGACGGCGGCCGCAGCTGCGGGAAAATGTGCTGCTTTGACGGCGGACTACGACCAGCTGGAAAAGGCGATGGCTTCGCGATGGGCGGATAGCATCGGCGATAACAGCGCCCCTCGCGCGACACTTAGGGCGATGGAGGATGCCAACAGCCTTTCGCAGGGATCGATCGTTGTCACGTTGATGCAAGCCAATCGCTGCGCGCTGCCTGACCATGCGCCGTCGATAAAGCGCTATCTTGGTGCAGCCCTGACCTGCTCGACGGATCGTTTGAAGGGTGGCGCGGATGTCCCGAGTTGCAAGATGGAGAGCTGGCAGCCCAAATAGTCAGCGATCGATCAGCGCTACCGCGCGGATCCACCCCGCGCTGGCGCGTTCGATCTTCACCGGAAAGCAGGAGAGCGTCCAGCCGGTTGCGGGCAGGGCGGCGAGGTTGGTCAGCTTCTCGATCTGGTAATAGGGCTTGATGCGTCCGGCCTTGTGGCCCTCCCAGATGATCGACGGGTCGCGCGTTTCGGCCCAGCGGCGCGCGGTGTGGCTGAACGGCGCATCCCAACTCCAGGCGTCGGTGCCGACGACCTTCACGCCGCGTTCCGTCAGATACAGCGTCGCCTCGGCGCCCATGCCGCAGCCCTGGTCGGTGAAATTGTCGGTGCCATAGACGGCGCCCGACTGGACGAGGACGATGTCGAGCGGTTGCAGGTCATGGCCGATCCGCGTCAGCTCGGCCTCCACCTCCGCGCCGCCGATCACATGCCCGGCGGGCCGGTCCGAGAAATCGAGCTTCACGCCGGGGCGGAAGAAGAGATCGAGCGGCGCCTCGTCGATGCTCGGCGCGGGCGTGGCGCCCGCGTCGGTGGTCGAATGGAAATGCCAGGGCGCGTCCATATGTGTGCCGTTGTGCGTGGAGAGCGTCAGGCTTTCGACCGCCCAACCCTCGCCGTCGGGCAGGTCGTCCTTCGTCAACCCGGGGAAGAACATCGCGATCTGCTCCCACGTATTTTCGTGGGTCATATAGGTGATCTGCGGGCGCATCACCGGCGGGTCGGACACGACATCGTTGGTGATCGGGATCGAAAGGTCGATGAACTGCGTCATGCCGCGATGCTGCGCGCACGTCGCCGCTTGTGCAAGGCCGAACTGCGGTTATGACGGGCGCTCATAAAGACGTATTTGGGGGAAATGTCCGGGCATGAGCGAAGCCGTCACCTATCAACCGACCGCGAAGGACATCCGCATGGTCATCGCCGCATCGTCGGCGGGCACCGTGTTCGAATGGTATGATTTCTTCATCTACGGCACGCTCGCGGCGATCATCGGCAAGGCCTTTTTCCCGAGCGACAATGCGACGCTGGAAATCCTGCTGGTCTGGGCCGGTTTCGCGGTCGGCTTCGGCTTCCGCCCGCTCGGTGCGGTGCTGTTCGGCTTTCTCGGCGACCGGCTGGGGCGCAAATACACCTTTCTTGTCACCGTGACGCTGATGGGCATCGCGACCGCCGGGGTCGGCCTGATCCCTTCGGCCGCGACGATAGGCATCGCGGCGCCGATCATCGTCATCCTGTTGCGCGTGCTGCAGGGGCTCGCGCTCGGCGGCGAATATGGCGGGGCGGCGGTCTATGTCGCCGAACATTCGCCGCCCGGAAAGCGCGGCTTCTATACCAGCTTCATCCAGGCGAGCGTGGTTGGCGGCTTCGTCCTCAGCCTGATCGTCGTGCTCGGCTGCAAGGCGGTCATGTCCGACGCGATCTGGGAAAGTTGGGGTTGGCGCGTGCCCTTCATCCTGTCGCTCATCCTGCTCGCCATCTCGCTGTGGATGCGCCTCAAACTCTCCGAGAGCCCCGTGTTCCAGGCGATGAAGGCCGAAGGCGAACTGGCGAAGAACCCGCTCAAGGAAAGCTTCACCTATCCCGGCAACCCGCGCCGCATCTTCATCGCCCTGTTCGGGATCGCCGCGGGGCTCACCGTGATCTGGTACACGGCGATGTTCTCGGGCCTCGCCTTTCTCAAGGGGCCGATGAAGGTCGATGATACCGCGGCGGAGATCATCGTCGGCGTGTCGGCGGCGCTCGGCATGGGCTTTTTCATCTGGGCGGGGCGTTTGTCCGACCGGATCGGGCGCAAGAAGCCGATCGTCTGGGGCTATGCCGTGACGCTGGTGCTCCTCTTTCCGCTGTTCTGGATGATGGGCAGCGTCGGCAACCCCGCGCTCACGGCAGCGGCCGAAAAGGCGCCGGTCGTCGTCGCCGGATCGCAATGCAGCTTCGATCCTTTCGCGCAGAAACAGGCGACAGCGTGCGGCAAGACGCTGGGCGAACTGACCCGGCTCGGCGTGCCCTACAGCGTGGTCGACAGCGGCAGCGGTTTCGACAGCGTCAAGGTGACCATCGGCGGCCGCGAGGTTGCGGGCGAGGATGTGGCGGTGCTGAAACCCGCGCTCGAGGCGATGGGCTATGATTTTGAAAAGCAGGTGCCGGGCGTGCTCGGCATCGCGGTGATCGTCGCTGCGCTGCTGGGGCTCAGCGCGCTGTCGGGTTTCACCTATGGTCCCGTCGCCGCGCTCCTCTCCGAAATGTTCCCGCCGCACGTCCGCTATTCGTCGCTGTCGATCCCCTATCATCTGGGGACCGGCTATTTCGGCGGTTTCCTGCCGTTGATCGCCAGTTTCATCATCGCCAAGACGGGCAATGCCTATGCGGGCCTGTGGTACACATGGGTGGTCGTGCTCGTTGCCTTTCTGGTGACTGCATTGATGCTGAAGGACCCGGTCGAGGGACAATGGGACAGGGCGCCGGCGGACACGCCGCCCGCGTCCTGAACAATCATTGGCGCTACCGCCAATCCCGTCTAGGGGCGAGGGCATGATCGCCATCCCGTCGCCGCTCCGGCTCCGCCTCGATTCCGCCGCCCTGGTCGCCAACTGGCGCTGGCTTGCCACGCAGAGCGGCGGCGCGGCGTGCGGCGCGGCGGTGAAGGCGAACGGCTACGGCCTCGGCGCGCGCGAGGTCATGGGCCATCTGGCGGCCGCGGGATGCCGCGACTTTTTCGTCGCCACCTGGGCCGAGGCCGCGGCGCTCATGCCGCTGCCCGAAGGCGTGTCGCTGTCGGTGCTGCACGGCGTGGGGGAGGCCGATATGGTCGCGGCGCGCCTGCTGCCCGCGCGGCCCGTGCTGGGCAGCCTCGAACAGGTCGCGCGCTGGCGCGCGGCGGGCGAGGGGCGGCCGTGCGATGTCATGGTCGATACGGGGATGAGCCGCCTCGGTCTTCGTGTGGAGGAAGCGACGGGCGGCGCGCTCGCCGGGCTCGCGATCGACACGCTGCTCAGCCATTTGGCCTCGGCCGACGAGGAAAGCGACCAGAATGCCCGCCAGCTCGCTGCGTTCCGCGAGGTGCGACAGGCCATAACTGCGCGGCGCTACAGCCTTGCCAACAGCGCGGGCATCTGTCTCGGCGCCGAATATGGCTTCGACCTGACGCGTCCCGGCCTTGCACTCTATGGCGGCACGCCGCGCGGCGAAGCCGCGGGCCATATTCGGCAGGTCGTCTTCCCCGAAACGCGGCTGCTTCAGGTGCGGACGGTGCACGTCGGCGAGACGGTGGGCTATGGCGCGACCTGGACGGCGCCGCGCGACAGCCGGATCGCGGTCGCCAACCTCGGCTATGCCGACGGCTTTCTGCGCTGCCACGCCGGCGCGGCGTCGGCGACATGGCAGGGGCACGCCCTTCCGCTCGTCGGGCGCGTGTCGATGGACCTGACGGCGTTCGACGCGAGCGAGGCCGGCGCAATCGCTGAGGGCGACTGGTTGTCGATCGACTATGATTTGCTGGTGGTGTCCGCGGCGACCGGCCTGTCGCAATATGAGCTGCTGACGGGGCTCGGAAACCGCTTCGAACGGCGCTGGGGCTAGTCGCTTTCGGGGCCGAGGAAGACCGCGGCGACCTCGTCGCGCTCCTGCGCGCTGAGTTCCGGGCGCCAGATATCGAAGATCAGGACGAACCGGTCCTCCTGGCTGTCGTTCCAGGCTTCATGCTCGATCGTGTCGTCGAAGATCATCAACTTGCCCTCTTCCCATTCGCGGACGTCATTCCCGACGCGGAACCGGCAATCGGGCGGCACGATCAGCGGCAGATGGCAGATCAGCCGCGCATTATGGGTGCCCGTATGCGGCGCGATGCGCGCGCCGGCTTTCAGGAGCGAGAACATCACGGTGGGTGAATTGGCGATATAGGGCAGGGGGGCCGCCTGCACCGCTTCCCATGCCGCCGGACAGCGCGCGATGACCGCATCGGACAATGCGCCGTTCTCGCAAAAGAACAGCGCGCTCCAGTCGTCATTGTCGACCAGATCGACGTCGCCGGCGCGCGGCTGGTTAGGCTGGGACTCGATATAGGGGCGGAAACCCTCCAGTCCGCCGGCGAGCAGGGCGACCAGTTCCTGCTTGATCCGCGCCGCCGCCTGTTCCACCGCCGGCACCCAGTCGAACCGTGCGGGATCGTAGAACTGGATTTGCGGCAGCTCGGGGAAATAATAGCCCGTGGGCTCCTGGACAAAGATGCGCTTGCGCCCGGCCAGAATGTCGATCGACTGCTGAAAACGGGGGCTTCGGCGTTCCGGCGGCCATCCGCGCGCCGCCAGCGCCGCTTCGCGCTTTTCGACGATCTGCTCTTTCAGGGCCGCGACCCATGCCTCCGCGCGCCGCATCTCGGCCCGAAGATCCTCGGGCAGGTCCTGATCGGCGGC
>PNJO01000157.1 GCA_013821905.1 Sphingopyxis sp.
GTCGAGGGCGCCTATTCGCTGATCTGCCTGACCGCAGAAGGCATGATCGGCTGCCGCGATCCGCTCGGCATCCGTCCGCTCGTCATCGGCAAGCTCGGCGAAGCGCATATTCTCGCATCGGAAACCGTGGCGCTGGACGTCGTCGGCGCCGAATTCGTGCGCTCGGTCGAACCCGGCGAGCTGGTCATCGTCCGCGACGGCGAACTGACGTCGCATCGCCCCTTCGCCGAACGCGCGGCGCGGCCGTGCATCTTCGAATATGTCTATTTCTCGCGCCCCGATTCGATCGTCGAGGGCACGAGCGTCTATTCGGTGCGCAAGGCGATCGGCGCCGAGCTGGCGCGCGAAAACCCGGTCGAGGCCGACCTGGTCATCCCGGTTCCCGATTCGGGCACCCCCGCGGCGATCGGCTATGCGCAGGAATCGGGCATTCCCTTTGAACTGGGGATCATCCGCTCGCACTATGTCGGCCGCACCTTCATCCAGCCCGGCGACAAGGTCCGCCACCTCGGCGTCAAGCTGAAGCACAATGCCAACCGCGCGCTGATCGCGGGCAAGCGCATCGTGCTGATCGACGATTCGATCGTGCGCGGCACGACCAGCCTGAAGATCGTGCAGATGATGCGCGATGCCGGCGCCGCCGAGGTGCATATGCGCATCGCGAGCCCGCCGACCCAGCACAGCTGCTTCTACGGCGTCGATACGCCCGAGCGCGCCAAGCTGCTCGCCGCGCAGATGACGGTCGGACAGATGGCGAACTTCATCAACGCCGACAGCTTGGCTTTCCTGACCATCGACGGCCTCTATCGCGCGCTTGGCGAGGTGGAACGCCGCGACGATGGCCCGCAATATTGCGATGCCTGCTTCACCGGCGACTATCCGACGACGCTGACCGATTTCGACGAGAACAGCATCGACGATCAGTTTTCGCTGCTTGCCGAACGGGTTGTCTGACATAATGACCACGAAACCTGAAGAACTGTCGGGCCAGGTCGCGCTCGTCACCGGCGCCAGCCGCGGCATCGGCGAAGCGATCGCCGAGGCGCTGGCCGCTCGCGGCGCGCATGTCGTGATCACCGCGCGCACCGCGGGCGGGCTCGAAGAACTCGAAGACCGCATCCACGAAGCCGGCGGCAGCGCGACGATCGCGCCGCTCGACCTGACCGACGGCGACAGCATCGCCCGCCTCGCCAGCGCGATGGCCGAACGCTGGCAACAGCTCGACATGCTCGTGCTTAACGCCGCAATGCTCGGCACGCTGACCCCTGTGGCGGCGATCGACGGCAAGGAATTCAACAAGCTGCTGACGCTCAACCTGATCGCACAGCAGGCATTGATCGCCAATTTCGACCCGCTGCTGCGCCGCGCGGCGAACGGCCGCCTGATCGCGCTGTCGAGCAGCGTCGCGCGCGAACCGCGCGCCTATTGGGGCGCCTATGCCGCGTCGAAGGCGGCGTTCGAGACGCTGATCACGAGCTATGGCGCCGAAATGCGCAACATCTCGACCGTGCGCACCGCGATCCTCGATCCGGGCGGCACGCGCACCCAGATGCGCGCCCGCGCCTATCCCGGCGAAGATCCGCAGAGCATCAAGGAGCCGGCGGCAGTCGGCGAATATGTCGCCAGACTGCTGGTCGAGGGCTTCGACAGCACCGCTTTCCACGCCTTGCCGAAAGTGATGGTGGACGCTTAACGCGATCTTTGCTTTCCTGTGCCAAAAGCGGGCAGAATTCGAGGCGGGAAGGCATTGGAATGAGCGGGAATTTCATCAGATCGGCGATAGCGGCCGCGGCGGGAATCGTCGTGGCCTTCGGGCTCATTCTGCTCGCCCAATATGCCGGCAGCGAACTGTCGCCCGACGTCTTCGATCCCGCCAGCGGCGAACTGCTGATCCCGATCGGTTCCACCATTGCGCTTCTGGTCGGCTGGTTCATCGGGACCTTCGCCGGCAGCTGGCTGGCGATGCGCGTGTCGGGCGGCGACGGCGCCGGCTGGATCGTTGCGGGCGCGGTGATGGGTGCGGGCATTTACCGTGCCGTCACCCTCGCCGACGATTGGTGGATCATGGTGCTTGGCGTCGCAATTCCGGCTGTCGCCGCCTGGGCCGCGCAGCGGGCGGCGGCGATCGCACCCGCGACCGCCGCCTGACGGTCGCGCTATTTGCCGGCTTCCTTGTCCACTGCCGCCTGCACCGACTTGTAAAAGGCCTCGCGCGCCGCGCCGACGCCTTCGGGATCGGTCGCCGTCGGCCAGTTGCCGTTCGACGCGATCACCAGCTTGCGTTTCGGGTCGATGAAGATGCCCTGGCCGAAGATGCCCTGCGCGGCGAAGCTGCCGTCGTCGTTTGTCCACCATTGGTAGCCATAGCCGCGGCCGGGAACGTCGATATCCGCCTGCTTCGTCGTCGCTGCCGAAATCCAGTCGTCGGGCAGCACCTTCTTCCCGCCGGCGACCCCTCCGTTCAGGATGAACTGGCCGAAGCGCGCATAGTCCTTGAGGCTCGCCGACATGCAGCAGCCGCCGATCTCGTGCCCCGTCGGGCCTAGCATCCAAACGGCATCCTGCTCCATGCCGAACGGCTTCCAGACCTTTTCCGACAGATATGCGGACAGCGTCTTGCCGGTCGCGCTCGACACGAGCACACCGATCAGATTGGTCTCGCCGGTCTTGTACACCCATTTCGACCCCGCGGGCGCTTCGCGCGGCAAGGTCTTCATATAGCTGACCGTTATATCCTCGCCCGGCACGGGCTTTTGCAGGTTGAACTGCGCGACGTCGGACTTGGGATCGGTATAATCCTCGTTCCATTTGACGCCCGAGGTCATCGTCAGCAGCTGGCGGACGCTGACATCGTCATAGGCGGAGCCCTTGAGCCCCGGAATATAGACGGTGACCTTGTCGTCGAGGCTCTTGATATAGCCGTCCTTCACCGCCGCGCCGACAAGCGTCGAGGTAAAGCTCTTGGCGACCGAGAAACTCGTCCAGCGCCCCGCCGCACTGTAGCCGAGCGCATATTTTTCGAACCGGACCATGCCGTCCTGGACGATGACCAGCCCCGCATTGCGCTGTTTCGCCATATAGGCATCGACGCCCGCGCCCAGATCGAGCGGTTTGCCCCGCGGCAGCGGATAGGCCGGCCCGCCCGCCTTCACCGTGTTGACGACCACCTTGGGAACCGTCTCCATCGTGCGGAAGGCGGCGTCGCGTTGATCCTGGCTCCAGAACAGCACATTCAGATCCTTTGGCAGTTGGTCGGTTGTCTGCGTGGTTGCGGGCGCGCTGCACCCCGCCGCCGCGGTGCCGAGCAGCACCGCCGCCAGGAATCTTCGCATAGCCTCTCTCCCCTGTTTTGGTTTAAACCGTCTTTTCAAGCGTGACCTGCGCGACGTCGATCCCGCCGCCACGAAAGCCCCCCTCGCAATATTGCAGATAATAGCGCCAGAGCCGCACGAACCGGTCGTCGAACCCCGCCGGCAATTCGCCGGCAGCAACCACCGCGTCGAAGCGCTCGCGCCACTGGTGCAGCGTTTCGGCATAATCGCGGCCGAAGCGCTGCACGTCGCGCCAGGCGAGTCCCCGCGCCTCGGCGAGCGCCCGGAACCGGCTTTCGGAGATCAGGCAACCGCCGGGGAAGATATAGGCCTGGATGAAGTCGCTGCTCGCCGCGTAGCGCTCGAACAGCGCGTCGTTGATCAGGATATACTGGATCGCCGCCTTGCCCCCGGGGCGCAGCAGCCGCGCGATCGCGTCGAGATAGGCGGGCCAATAGGCCTCACCGACCGCCTCAACCATCTCGACGCTCGCGATCGCGTCATAGGGTCCCTGCGCGTCGCGGTAGTCGCAAAGCTCGATCGCCGAACGCCCCGACAGATCGACTGCGCGCAACCGCGCATCGGCAACCTCGGCCTGCGACGGCGACAGCGTGATGCCGGTGTAGAGCACATCGTGCCGCTCGACTGCGCGTTCGGCGAGCGCCCCCCAGCCGCAGCCGATTTCCAGCAGCCGGCTACCCGACCGGAGGTCGAGGCGGTCGAGAATCGCGTCGACCTTTGCCATCTGCGCCTCTTCGAGCGACTGGCCGGCGTCGGCAAACAATGCGCTCGAATAATTCATGTTGGAATCGAGCCACAAACGATAGAAATCATTGCCCAAATCATAGTGGGCATGGATATTCCGCCGCGCCCCGCGCCGGTCGTTGCGGTTGAGCGAATGGATCGCCTTGTTCACCCAGCGCCACGGCCCGCGCGCGCGGCCCGCGTCACCCAGCGACTCGCCATTGCGCATGAACAGGTCAAACAGCGGCACCGGGTCGGGCGAAGACCATTCGCCCTTTTCCCAGGCGCGATACCAGCCGACCGATCCCGACAGGGCCAGCCGCGCCAATGCCGCCCAGCGATGGATATGCACCACCGCGACCGGTCCGCGCCCGCGACCGCCGGCAAGGCGCAGGCTGCCGTCGGGCAGATGGCCCTCGATCGTACCGTGCAGCAACCCCGCGTCGATCCGGTCGAGCATCCGGTGAAACAGGCTCGACGGCGCCAGCGCTATCAGCCGGGCAAAGAGGCCGCCCGACCGGTATGTCCGGTCGGCGCGCAGCAACGCCTTTCCGCGCCGGGGACTGACATGCGTGTTCATAGTCAGGTTGTGCCGCAAACCGCGCCGCATGACAATCGTGCGCGACATGCTGTCATGGCGTCATATTCGGCGCCTCGCCTGCCCGTGTCGGCACTTTTTCAGGCGAAACCAACACTTTGAAGCGGTCGACCGCCAGCGGATGGCGAAAGCGCTGATCGGTCAGGGTCAGCGTGCCGTCCGCCCCGAATGCAGCCACCGGCATGCGCGACCAGAAGAGGAAGGCCCGGGCTTCGGCGCTGCGCGCCGCCGCCGCGGCGACGCGTGGATCGCCGGCATGGGTCGTATAAGAAGCCTCGGGGGCAGCGCGAATATCGAGGCTGCGCGCCAGATCGAGCGACAAGGTCCCGGCGTCGGATCCGTCCACCACGGCACCACGCCAAAAGATATCGCGTTGCCAGAAACGAAGCGGCGGCGGGCTTGCGACGACCAGGTCGATGCGCGCGCGCCCGGTCGCCGCCAGCCGATCGGCCGCCCGCGCTTCAGCATAGCCGGTGATCAGACCGTTGACGAAGATATAGGCCGAAACCGCTGTAAATCCGATCCAGGCCGGCCGCCGCCAATCACCCGCGCCGCGCCGTTCGCGGCGCAGCGACAGCCAGAGCGACACAGCGAGCGCGGCCCATATCCAGATGTCGATGATGAACAGCGTATCGCCATAGAACCAGCGATGGCTGAACGGCTCGAGCAGGCGGATGCCATAATTGTTGAGCCAGTCGAGCGCCGGATGGCTGATGCAGCCGATATAGGCGAGCGCGAGCAGCCAGCCCGGGTGGATCGGCAGGCGCGCTGAAGGCCGTTTGCCGCGCCGTTCCTGCCACCGGTCGAAGGCGATCATCGCCGCCCACAACAGGACCGGCAGCACGAGGAGCGCGATCGGCCCGTGCGTGATTCCGCGCCGCATCGGCAGCGACTCGATGCCGTAAACGGCGCAGGCGGCATCGATGTCGGGCAGGTTCGCGGCCAGGATCAGCGTGGGCATCGCCAGCCCCGTCTTCTTCTTGAGCCCCATTTGCCCAAGAACCGCCCCGACAAGGCTGTGAGTCAGATTGTCCATCCCGCCCTATAGAGCCGACCGGCCCGCGTCGGGCAAGGCGTCAGAGCTCGGGACCGCCCTCGGCAACGGTCCAGGTCTGCCCCTTTTTGAGCAGGCCCTGGAGATCGGCCTTCTTCCCCTCGGCGGCGGCGTGGTTCTGCCGCACGACATCGGCCTCGAAGGTCGGACGCGGATCGTCGTAGAGTACACCGAGCGCCATCGGGAATTCGCCGAAACGCATCTCGACGAGCATGTGCGCGACGCTGCGGTTGGTGACGTCGTGGACGATCACCCCGGCAGCCTGCCAGTCGCCGTCGACGACATCGACGGTTTTGAGGTGAAGTGCTTCGGCGTCGAGCGCGATGCCCTTGGAGCCTTTGGCGTAGAGCATCGGTTCGCCCTGCTTCAGCCAGAGCTGGCGATCCTCGGCGCCCTTCGGCGCGGCGAAATCCTCGAATACGTCTTTATTATAGACGATACAGTTCTGGAAAATCTCGATAAAGGCCGCGCCCTTGTGGGCATGGGCAGCCTTCAGCACGTTCGGCAGTTCCTTCGATACGTCGAAGCCGCGCGCGACGAAGCGCGCGCCAGCACCGAGCGCAAAGGCCGCGGGCTGCGCAGGGCGGTCGACCGAGCCATAGGGCGTCGAAGGGCTCGTCGTCCCGACGCGGCTGGTCGGCGAGTACTGACCTTTGGTCAGACCGTAGATCTCGTTGTTGAACAGCATGATCTGGCAATCGAGATTGCGGCGAATGAGGTGCATCGTGTGGTTGCCGCCGATCGACAGCCCGTCGCCGTCGCCGGTGACGATCCAGATGTCGAGGTTCGGGTTGGCGAGCTTCAGCCCCGTCGCGAACGCCGGCGCACGGCCGTGGATCGTGTGGAAGCCATAGGTTTCCATATAATAGGGGAAGCGCGACGAGCAGCCGATGCCGCTGATGAACACGGTATTCTCGGGCGCGGTGCCGATTTCGGGCATCGTGCGCTGCACCGCCTTCAGGATCGCGTAGTCGCCGCAGCCGGGGCACCAGCGGACTTCCTGATCGG
>PNJO01000158.1 GCA_013821905.1 Sphingopyxis sp.
CGGGCGCGAGGCGCATTATTTCTTGGCTTCGGCCGGAGCGGGGGCAGCGGCCGGCGCGGCGCCGGCGGGAGCTGCGGCGCCTGCAGCCGGGGCGGCAGCACCTTCGGCGGGGGCGGCGCCTTCGGCCGGGGCCGCCGCATCGGCCGCGGGCGCGGCTTCGGGAGCGGGCAGCGGCAGGTTCGAGCCCTGGCTGTTCAGATAGACGATCAGGTTGGCGCGATCCTCGGCGCTGCCAAGACCGGCGAAGGACATCTTGGTGCCGGGCGCATATTTGCGCGGGCTGGTCAGCCAGGCGTTCATGCCTTCAAAGTCCCAGTTGCCCGGGACCGACTTCAGTGCGTCCGAATAGGCGAAGCCCGGGACGTGGCCGTGCGGCTTGCCGAGCGCGCCGAACAGATTCGGTCCGATGCCGTTGGCGCCGCCCGAATTGATCGTGTGGCACGCCGCGCACTTCGCGAACACCGCTTCGCCCTTTGCCGGATCGGCGGCGGCGAGCAGGTTGGCGAGCGGCACGGCCGATTCGCCGCCGCCGGCACCGCCGTCGGCGTCCTCGATCGGATAGCCGGGCTTTTCGGGGGCGTGGCTGGCGAACAACATGCTCGACCCGATCGTCAGGCCCAGCGCGCAAATGCCGGCGAACAGCACCCAGCCGGCAATAGTGTTGTTGCGATTGTCCATGCGTAGCAGCCCCGTTTGCTCGCGCCCCTTTACCGCGGACGCTTGTTTAGGAATTTGGTCGCTCCCTTAAAGGCGCGGCGAGGGCGGCGCAAGGGGATGAAATCGGAAGTTTCCAACCCCGCGCGCCGGTTGCGCGCCCGGCGCGGGGCGGCTATGCGGCGCGGCTTCGGAAGGGAAGAAGGCGGATATGGGCAGCTACACGGCTTCGGCGCAGCATCTGGTCGATGAAATGACGGCGGCGGCGCTTGCCGAACCGGCGCGCGGACTGGCGTTTCAGGGCGCTCCCGGCGCGAACAGCGACCTTGCCGCACGCGAATTTGATCCGAATGCGCTGCCGATGCCCTGCTATTCGTTCGAGGATGCGATCGACGCCGTGCGCGACGGCCGCGTCGACCGCGCGATCATCCCGATCGAGAACAGCCTGCACGGCCGCGTCGCCGACATCCATTTCCTGTTGCCCGAATCCGGCCTGTCGATCGTCGGCGAGCATTTCCTGCGCATCCGCTACGGCTTGATGAGCCGCGGCCTCGGCCCGGTGACGCGCGCGATGAGCCACGAGCAGGCGCTGGGCCAGTGCCGCAAATGGCTGCGTGCGAACAAAATATCTCCGGTCGCGCACAGCGACACGGCGGGCGCCGCGGCCTGGGTTGCCGACAGCGACGAGGTCGGCCTCGCCGCGCTGGCGCCGCCGCATGCGGCCGAAATCTATGGGCTCAAGCTCCATGAGACCGGGATCGAGGACGCCGATCATAATATGACGCGCTTCGTCGTGCTGGCGCGCGAGCCGCTGGCCCAGCTGCCCGCCGATGTGCCGTCGATGACGACCTTCATCTTCGAGGTGCGGAACATTCCGGCGGCACTCTACAAGGCGCTCGGCGGCTTTGCGACCAACGGCGTCAACATGACCAAGCTCGAAAGCTATCAGGTCGGCGGCAGCTTCACGGCGACGACATTCTACGCCGATATCGTCGGCGCGCCGGGCGAGGAGCGGATCGACCGCGCGCTCGAGGAACTGGACTTCCAGACCAAATCGCTGCGCGTGCTCGGCACCTATCGCCAGGCGCGGATGCGGGGTTAGCGGCCCCGTCGCTCGCGCCGCGCCAGCACCCGCGCCGTCGCAAAGCTCTGGACGACGAAGATCGTGAACAACACGCTCGACACGACCAGCCCGAACACGTCGAACGACGACAGGTTGGTCTTGCCGATATCGGCGCTGCCGACGACGGGCATCAGCGCGGTCATTCCCATCAGCATCAGCCTCAGCTCGGTCGGCCCGCCGGCCATATAGGACAGGCGGAACTCGCCGACGACCTTGGCGGCGAGGAAGGTGTGGATCGACAGCAGCAGATATCCGATCACGCCGAGCAGCGCGACGTCGAAGCGGATATAGGGGCTGAGCCCGATGCTGCCGACCATCAGGAAGGTCGCGATGCCGTCGACGCTGTGATCGACGAAATAGCCGTAGGAGGGCCGTTCGATCTTGCGCCAGCGCGCGAGGCTGCCGTCGAGCGAATCGCCGAACCAGTTGACGACATAGCCGGCGAGCGAAAGGCCGAGCCATTCGCTGTCGATCCAGCTGAGCATATAGCCCGCAGCAACCATGCAGGCACCGAGGAAGCCCAGCGTCGTGAGCTGGTCGGGGGTGACCCAGGCGGGGAGGCGCGGGCAGATCCAGTTGAGGACGCGGCGTTCGCCGCGGGCAAGGATATTCTGCTGGATGCGGGTTGCGACGGGCGTCGCGGCGACCGTGTCGATACGGGGAGAGATGTTCATGGGGGCCTTTCGTCCGCGGCTGTCACACCTGTGTCAGCCAGACGTCACGCATCTGTCATAGTCGGAACGCGCGATATTGGGAAGGGGCCGACCGCGCGGGCGCGTGCGATCACGGCGGATCGCGCGTGATTTGCGGTGCGCCGGATCAGCGCGATGCGGGTGTGCGTGCTTCGAAATGCGTGGCCGGCACGGCGCCGCGCGTCGTGACCAGATAGTCGAATCCGATCAGGGTGAAGCGCGAAAAGGCCGGTAGCTCGCGGAGCTTCTTGCCCTGCAGATTGTGGCGCAGCGGCGCGAGCGGGATCAGGACATGGCCGTCCGCGGGCACCCGGTCGCGCGCGATGCCTGCGGCGTCGAGGATCGGTCCGACCACCTCGTCGGCATAGGGGCCGACCGCGGTAAAGGCGGTGCCCGAGGGATTGATCGAGCGCACCGACCCGCCGAGCGGCAGATAGGCGATGTGGACCGCGGTCCGGCCGTTCGCCGCCGCGAGCCCCGGGAGCAGCGAGCCGAGGTCGTAGATCGAAGTCGGCGTGGTGCCGCGTCCGACATGGTTGGCGCCCATTTTGAGCAGGACGCGCGGCGCCTTCGTCGGCGCAGTGCGATAGGCGGCGAGGAAATAGCGCTGCATCAGCGCGGCGCGTTCCTCATTGTTCTGAAGATATTGGCCGCTGTTGTTGAGACGATAGATATGCGTGGTTTCGGCAAGGTCGTCGATGATCGCCTTCGCCTCGGCATCGCCCGCAAAGCGTTTGCGCAGCTCCTCGAAATCCTGCGGGGGCGCCGTTGCGGTCATGATCGCGTCGAACTGGCCCGCCTTCAGCGTGGCGTCATCCTGGCGCCGCCGGTCGGCGAGGAGCGTTTTCGTGTCGGCGTCCGCGGTGCGCGCGGCAAGGATATCGAGCAGCAGCGACGGGGCGCCGACGAATTCCTGGTCGATGCCCCAAAGCCGCCCCGCCGCCGCGAAGGGCGCGGCGAGCTCGGCATCCTCGACATTCGATACGAAAGGCATCGCCCAGGGGCGTCCGGCGAGCCCCTTGCCGAGCGCGTCGAGACCGCCCGCCTTGAGCTGCGCCGACGCCCATCGCGCGCTATGCGGGCCGACCTCGACCGCATGATAGAGCGGACCCGCGCCCTGCCGCCGGGCGATCGCCGCGGCATCGTGCGCGAGCGCCTGTCCCAGCCGGGGAGACCCCGCAAAGCCATGATCCTCGCCGAGCGCGATGAACTGCGCGCGCTCCAGATCGGTGCGCAACCGTTCGCCGCCCGGACCCGAAAGGCCGTCGGGCGCAAAGGCGATGGGCAGGATCTCGACCGTTTCGGGCGGCACCGGTGCGGGGTCGGCGGCGCCGGCGGGCAGCGACAAGAATGCGGCAGCGGTCAGCGTCAGGATACGGGTGAGCATGGCAATCGCCCCTTCTTTGACGCCATGCTGTATTATCTATGCAATACAGTCAAGCGGTATTGCGGGGGCCGGGATTCCGACCCTAGTCGCGCCAGGGACCGATTTCGCCGACCTCGCCGATGGTGCGGAAGCGCACCGCATCGTCGACCCACGCGACCTCCCACATCGGCGCCGGGCGCGCCCATTCGCCGATCACGAACAGCGGCATCCGGTTCGCGGCGACGAAGGCAAGGTCGTCGGCGGTCGGGCCGGGGACCACGGTTTCATATTTCTGGTGGATGCGAACGACCGCGAGCACACCGCGCGGCGGGGCGGGCAGCGACTGGCGGACGGGAAAGCCCGCGCTCGCGCCGACCACCGGATAGCCCTTGTCGTCGCGGGTCAGCAGCAGCAGCTTGTCGGCGGTGGCATAGGGGCCGCCGACCTGGCGCCCGACGACCTTGCGTCCCTCGATCGCGGCGAACTCGCGGATGTCGGTGTCGGCGATCGGGGCGATCTGCGCCGTTGCGGGCGCGGCAGGCGCCGGCGCGGGCTCGGCGCCGAGCGCCGCGAGGAGCAGCAGCGCGGCGATCAATGCGCGTCGCCCCAGCTCTGGCCGGTGCCGATCTCGATCTCTAGCGGCACCGACAGCTTGAGCGCCGGTTCCGCGGCATTCGCCATCACGCCGCGGATGATCTCGCCCGCCGCCGCGGCCTTGTCCGCGGGCGCCTCGAACACGAGTTCGTCGTGAACCTGGAGCAGCATTTTGACGTCCGAAAGGCCCGCGTCGGCAAGCGCCTGCGGCATCCGCGCCATCGCGCGCTTGATCAGGTCGGCGCTGGTGCCCTGGATCGGCGCGTTGATCGCGGCGCGCTCGCTACCCGCACGCTCGTTCTGGTTCGCCGCCTTGATACGCGGGAACCAGGTTTTCCGCCCGAATAGCGTCTCGGTATAGCCGCGCGCCCGCGCGGTTTCGAGCGTGTCGGTGATATAGTCGGAGATGCCGGGGAAGCGCTCGAAATAGCGGCTGATCAGCGCTTGCGCCTCGTCGGGCGTGATCTCCAGCCGGTTCGCGAGGCCCCAGCGCGAGATGCCGTAGAGGATCGAGAAATTGACCGTCTTGGCCTTGCCGCGCGTGTCGCGGTTGACCTCGCCGAACAGCTCGATCGCGGTCGCGGCGTGAATATCCTCGCCGCGCGCAAAGGCTGCCTTGAGTTCGGGCACGTTTGCCATATGCGCCGCAAGGCGGAGTTCTATCTGGCTATAGTCGGCCGCAATCAATACCTTGCCCGGCGCGGCGATGAAGGCGTCGCGGATCTGGCGGCCGGTCTCGGTGCGGATCGGGATATTCTGCAAATTCGGATCGGTCGACGACAGACGCCCGGTCTGCGCGCCGACGAGGCTGTAACTGGTGTGGACGCGGCCGGTCTTGGCGTTGACCTGTTGCTGCAGCGCGTCGGTATAGGTCGATTTCAGCTTCGCGAGCTGGCGCCATTCGAGGATCTTGCGCGCGATCGGCACCCCGTCGCGTTCGAGCCGTTCGAGTTCGCTCTGATCGGTCGACCAGTCGCCCGACTTGCCCTTGCGCCCGCCCTTCAGGCCGAGCTTGTCGAACAATATTTCGCCGAGTTGTTTCGGGCTGCCGATGGTGAAGGGCTGGCCCGCGAGTTCGTGAATCTCGCCCTCCATGCGCAGCATTTCGCTCGCGAATTCGGCCGACAGTTTCGCCAGATAGTCGCGGTTCACGGTGATGCCGGCGCGCTCCATCCCTTCGACGATGGCCGCCAGCGGGCGGTCGACCATCTCATAGACGCGCGTCCCCCCTTCGAGCGGCAGGCGAAGCTTCAGCAGCTTCCACAGCCGCCACGCGACCTCGGCATCCTCGGCGGCATATTGGGTCGCCCGGTCGAGCGGCACTTCGGCGAAGCTGATCTGCGACTTGCCGGTGCCGCACACTTCCTTGAACGACAGGCAGGCATGGTCGAGGTGGAGTTTCGACAATTCGTCGAGCCCGTGGCCGTGCTTGCCCGCGTCGAGCGCGAAGCTCATCACCATCGTGTCGTCATAGGGCGCGACGGTCAGCCCGTGCTGCGCGAGCACGCCGATGTCATATTTGAGGTTGTGCCCGACCTTCAGCACCGCATCGTCGGCGAACAGCGTGCCGAGCCGCGCGAGCGCCTCCTGCATCGGAATCTGCGCGGGCTTCTCGGCGAACATGTCGGTGCCGCCGTGGCCGAGCGGGATGTAGCAGGCCTTGCCCGCCCCGGTCGACAGGCTGACCCCGACGAGGTCGCCGGTGACGCTGTCGAGGCTCGCGGTTTCGGTGTCGACCGCGACGACATGCGCGGCCTTCGCCTCGGCGATCCAGCGGTCGAGCGCTTCGGTCGTCGTCACCGTTTCGTAGAGCGCGCGGTCGATCGCGGGCCATGCGGGCAGGGTGGGCGTCGACGGCGCGGCTGGAGCCGCAGGTGTTGGTGCGGTGTTCGCGCGCGGCAGCGTCGGCGGCCCGCCGGGCGTCGATCCATTGTCGAGCTTCGCCGAGAGTGAACGGAAGCCATGCTCGTCGAGGAAGGCTTTCAGCGGCGCCGGCGGGATCGCGCCGAGCTTCAGCGAATCGAGCGGATCGGGCAGCGGCACGTCGCGCTTGAGGTCGACGAGGATGCGCGACAGTTCGGCCATGCCGCGATGCTCGATCAGATTCTCGCGCAGCTTCGACGGCTTCATCGTCCCGGCGCCGTCGAGCGCCGCGGTGAGGTTGCCATATTCCTGGATCAGCTTGGTCGCGGTCTTCGGCCCCACGCCGCGCACGCCGGGGACATTGTCGACGCTGTCGCCCATCAGCGCGAGCACGTCGC
>PNJO01000159.1 GCA_013821905.1 Sphingopyxis sp.
GGCGCTCGGCGAACAGACCAGCCCGAAGTCGGTCGCGCAGCGTCGCGGCAAGAAGGTTTCGGACCTGATCAAGCGTGGCGGTGCGTCCGACCGCGCAGCCGAGGCGGAAGCCGCGGCGGTGACGGAGTAAGACAATGGCCGACAAGAAGATCAAGATCCGCCAGATCGGTTCGCCGATCCGTCGCCCGAAGGGCCAGCGCGCCATCCTGACCGGCCTCGGCCTGGGCAAGATGCACCGCGAGGTCGAGCTGGTCGACACCCCGGAAGTGCGCGGCATGATCCGCAAGCTTCCGCACATGGTGGAAGTCATCGAGGGCTGAGCCTGCGATGAAGCTCTATCGCCTGTTGACCGGTCCCGACGACGCCGCCTTTTGTGCCCGCGTCGAGGGGCTGCTCAACCGGGGATGGCAGCTTCACGGCAGCCCCTCGATCACCCAGGTCGATGGCCGCGGCTATGTCGCCCAGGCCATCGTGATGGAGAAGGCCGGGCCCTACCCCGGCTTTCAGCCGTCGAGTGAAATCGAACCGGACTGACTTTCGGGTTGGTTCACAGCGCGAACACAGCGAAAGCGAGTGCAAAGACATGACTATCAAACTCAACGACCTTCGTGACAACAACGGCGCCCGCAAGGGCCGCATGCGCGTCGGACGCGGCATCGGCTCGGGCAAGGGCAAGACCGCCGGCCGCGGCCAGAAGGGCCAGAAGGCCCGCAGCGGCGTCGCGATCAACGGCTTCGAGGGCGGCCAGATGCCGCTCCACATGCGCATTCCGAAGCGCGGCTTCAACAACATCTTCGCCAAGGATTTCGCGATCGTGAACCTCGGCCAGGTGCAGAAGCTGGTCGATGCGAAGAAGCTCGATGCCAAGGCCGTGATCGATCACGCCGCGCTCAAGGCCGCTGGCGTTGCCCGTGGCGGCAAGGACGGCGTTCGTCTTCTCGCCAAGGGTGAGTTCAGCGCCAAGTTGAACTTCTCGGTTGCCGGTGCGTCGAAGGGCGCGATCGAGGCGGTCGAAAAAGCCGGCGGCAAGGTCGAGCTGCCCGCAGCTCCGGCCGAAACGGCCGAGTAAGATTTCGCAAGGGGCGGTTCCTCGGGAGCCGCCCTTTGTCATTTCATGACTCCCATTTCCCGTTCGTGTCGAGCCCTTCGACTGCCTGGCAGGCGCTCAGGGTAAACCCGGCTCGAGACACCCCTCGGGACAGCGCAAGTTCGAGGAGCATCTCGACTTCGCCCGATGCGAACGGATATTGAAAGCGGCATTCGGCATCGGCCTGCCGCTTAAGTAGGGCCTTTCCCCTTGCGCTTCGCGACCGTCGAACGCACATAGGCGCCGGGTCGCGGGGGGCGCGGTCCGGAATATCCGAGGAAAATACCCATGGCCTCTCGCGCCGACCAGCTTGCATCCAACCTCAACTTTTCGAAGTTCGGTCAGGCGACCGAGCTCAAGAACCGCATCTGGTTCACGATCGGCGCGCTGATCGTCTTCCGCTTCCTGTCGTTCGTGCCGCTTCCCGGCGTCGATCCGGTCGCGTTGTCGACGCTGTACAGCCAGGCCGCTTCGGGCGGCGTCCTCGACATCTTCAACACCTTCTCGGGCGGCAGCCTCGAGCGCATGAGCATCATCGCGCTCGGCGTTATGCCCTACATCACGGCGTCGATCGTCGTGCAGCTCGCCGCGGCGCTAGCACCGAGCCTCGCCGCGCTCAAGAAAGAGGGCGAGAGCGGGCGCAAGAAGCTCAACCAATATACGCGCTACGGCACCGTCGCGCTGACCGCGATCCAGGGCTATTTCATCGCCGTCGGGCTCGAAACGCTCGGCCAGAGCCAGGGCATCGCCGCGGTCGTCGATCCCGGCATGATGTTCCGCATCGGCGCGGTCATCTCGATCGTCGGCGGTACCTTGTTCCTGATGTGGCTTGGCGAGCAGATCACCAGCCGCGGCATCGGCAACGGCGTCTCGCTGATCATCATGGCGGGCATTCTCGCGCAGCTGCCGCGCAGCTTTGCGCAGATGTTCACGCAGGTCCGCGAAGGCTCGATGGGCGGCGGCACGATCATCGCCGTCATCGGCGGCGCGATCGTCATCATCGCCTTCATCGCCTTCATGGAGCGCGCGCAGCGCCGCGTGCTCGTGCAATATCCGAAGCGCGCGACGCAGCGCGGCGTGATGCAGGCCGACCGCAGCCACCTGCCGCTCAAGGTCAACACCGCCGGCGTGATTCCGCCGATCTTCGCATCGTCGCTGCTGCTGATGCCGCTGACCATCACCCAGATGATGGGCCAGAACGTTCAGGGCGATACCGCGACGGGCGACTTCCTGATCACGCTCAACCAGTATCTCGCGCACGGCCAGCCGCTCTATATGGCGCTTTATGCCGCGGGCATCGTCTTCTTCTGCTTCTTCTATGTCGCGGTCGTCTTCAATCCCGAGGAAACCGCCGACAATCTCAAGAAGCAGAACGGCTTCATCCCCGGCATCCGTCCGGGCAAGAACACCGCCGCCTATCTCGACCATGTGCTGACGCGCATCACCGTGATCGGTGCGGCCTATCTGGCGGCGATCTGTCTGGTCCCCGAATATTTCATCGCCGGTTCGGGCCTCCCGTTCCAGCTCGGCGGCACCAGCCTGCTGATCATCGTGAACGTCACGATCGACACGATCAGCCAGATCCAGAGCCACATGCTCGCGCATCAATATGGCGACCTGATCAAGAAGGCCAAATTGAAAGGCGGCGTTGCGCGGCGCTAAACGCCAAGCTACGGCAACTGCGACAGGGCAGAGGCAACAGGGGCTTCCATGACGCTGAACATCATTTTGCTGGGCCCGCCGGGGGCGGGTAAGGGAACGCAGGCGTCACGCCTCGAAAGCGAGCATGGCATGGTCCAGCTTTCGACCGGCGACATGCTGCGCGCCGCGGTCAAGGCGGGGACGCCGATCGGCCTTCAGGCGAAGGCGGTGATGGACGCGGGCGAACTGGTGTCGGACGAGATCGTCTCGGGCCTGATCGGCGAGCGGCTCGACGAACTCGGCAACGAAACCTCGGTGATCTTCGACGGCTATCCGCGCACCGCGGCGCAGGCCGACGCACTCGATGCGCTCCTGTCGGAACGCGGCCGCAAGCTCGACCATGTGATCGAGCTGCAGGTCGAGGAGGATGCGCTCGTCGACCGCATCACCGGCCGTTTCAGCTGCGCCAAGTGCGGCGAGGGCTATCACGACCGCTACAAGTTGCCGAAGGTCGAGGGCACCTGCGACGTCTGCGGTAGCCACGAGTTCAAGCGCCGTCCCGACGACAATGAGGAAACGGTGCGCACGCGCATGGCCGAATATCGCGCCAAGACGGCGCCGATCCTGCCGATCTACGAAGCGCGCGGCATCGTCAGCCGGGTCGACGGCATGGCCCCGATCGACGAGGTCAACACCGCGATCGAGGTCATTCTCGGCAGCTAGGCGAAGCTCCTCAACTAGAATCGTCATTGCGAGGGCCGCAGGCCCGTGGCAATCCAGAGCGGTGTAGTGGCCGCCCTGGATTGCTTCGCTTCGCTCGCAATGACGAGGCCCGTTGGCGGCCAAAGGGGGGAATATGGGGTTCAGACAAAAGTTCGTTGCAGCGCTGCTTCCGGTCGCCGCGTTTTCGGCGGCCCCGGCGTCGGCCAAGGTCATCGACCAGAGCGAGATCGGCTTCACCGTCGCGCATACGGCGCAGGTCGCGGCGAGCCCCGAAGATGTGTGGAAGATGCTCCGCATGCCCCAGAACTGGTGGTCTGCCGAGCATAGCTGGTCGGGCGACGCCGCCAATTTCTGGCTCGATTCGCAGGCCGGAGGCTGTTTCTGCGAAAAATTGCCCGATCCCGCGGGCGCGACCAAGCCGGGCGGCGGGCCGGGACCCGGCCTCGGCAGCGTCCAGCATGCGCGCATCCTCTTTGCCAGGCCGAACGAGCTGATGCGCCTTTCGGGGGCTTTCGGGCCGCTGCAGGGCGAGGCGCTCACCGGCACGCTGACGATCCAGATCAAGAAGACCCCGACCGGCAGCGCGCTGCGCTTCGATTATGTCGTCGGCGGCTATATGCGCTTCAAGGTCGCCGACATCGCGCCCGCGGTCGACAAGGTGATCGGCGAACAGCTCGGCGGCCTTGCGAGGGCGCTCGGTGGCGCGCTGCCGCCGACGCGCGACGAAAAGGCGGCGGCCGAGGCGGCGCCCAAGCCCGCCGACGACGAAAAGCCCGTGCCCGACGAGGCCGACGGCAGCGAACCGGGGCTCGACTCGGTTGCCGCCGATCTCGCCAGCGATGACGAAAGCGCGACGCCCGAATAACCGGTCAGGCGTCGGGTTTGCCGCGCAGCTTCGCAAGCGCCGCGAACGGCCCCGTCGCTTCTTCGCTCAGCACGCCTTTCTCGGCGAGGATGCGGTCGGCGTCGGGGTGGCGCGGGAAGGGATCGAGCGCGAGCGACAGCGTCTGCACCGCGGCTTCGCCCAGGTCGACGCGTTCGTCCTCGAGCGGCAGGATGTCACAATCGGTGTCGCTGATCTCGATTTCCTCGTCCTCGGCGCCCGCGGCGGCATCCATATCGCGCAGATATTTGAGGTCGAAATCCTCGTCCAGCCTTGCCGGCACCGGCAGGTCGGTCGCCGCGCAGCGCTGGACGACGTCGGCGCCGATCGCGCCTCTGACCGCGATCCCGCCCGCGACCGCGCGAACCGCGGCGGTCACTGCGAAGCGCGACAGCTCGATCAGGTCGAGCCGCGCGGCGATCCGCGCGCGCGCCTCGGCGTCGGCCTCGATCGCGATATCGCGTCCCTGCGCCGCCTCGGCGGCGGTGACGATGCAGGAAAATTCGGGCGCGGTCATGCCGCGGTCCCGGGCAGGCGGTCGGCGACGACGAGCGCAGCGACCGGCGTCGCCGCGAGCGCGCCGCGCAGCGCCGCGACCTCGGCCATCACATGCGCCAGTCCCGCCGCGTCGGGCTGGTGCCCGCGCCACAGGTTGCGCACCAGCGCCGCGGCGAGCTCGTCCGAACCGTCGGGCGCGCGATAGGCGGCGAGGCGGCCGCCGAGCGCGCCGACCATGCGGCCGACCTGCTTGCCGACGACCATGTCGCCGAACCCGATCTGGCGCATCTGGCCGTCCATGTCGTTCACGAACAATTCGGTAAGCTGCACCCCGTCCAGCCTGTGCGCGGGATCGGCGTCGATGCGGTGGAGGACGAGCGTCAGGACGAGGCCGATCATGTCGAAACGCCCGTCGAGCGTGTCGGGGACGGTGCCCTTCGCATACCAGTGCGGCGCGCGCGCGGTCGCGACGACGGCGTCCCACAAGGGGCGGCGCGCCTCGCGCGGGTCGGGGCCGGATTTGAAGAGTTTGCGGAGCGAGATCATGGTTTTTTCGCCTAGAGCATTTTCAGGCCGGATGGAAATATTCGGCGACCCGGAAAATGCGCCGTGCCCCGCGCCGCATTCGGCGCGGCCGAAAAGGGGTGCCGGTCAGCTTGTGGCAAGCTTTGCCGCGGCACAAGCAGCTTGTGCCTTTCGCCCGCTTGCGGTTAAGAGGCGCGAGAACATGCGCCGCGCCGCCGGACCGACAGGGCAGGCAGGGGCAACGGAGATATTTGATGCCGAATTTCATCGCTTCGCTTCCCGCGCGCCGCGCGCGTCTGGTCATGGCGGGGCTGGTCGTCGCGCTGTCCGTCAGCGGCTGCACGCAGCTGAAGGGCCGTCAGGGCTATGTCGTCGATCCGGTGCTGACTGGCGCGATCACCCCCGGCGTCGACAATCGCGAATCGGTCGAAAAGACGCTCGGCCGCCCGACCTTCGTCGGCCAGTTCAGCGACAATGAATATTATTATGTCGCGCGCGAAACGCGCCAGCTCGCCTTCGCCAAGCCGCGTCCGGTCGGGCAGGAAGTGCTGCGCGTGCGCTTCGACCCGGCGGGCAATGTCGTCGCGGTCGACAAGACGGGCCTCGAATTGGTCAGCAAGATCAGCCCCAACGGCGACAAGACGCCGACGCTCGGCCGCCAGCGCAGCTTCTTCGAGGATATTTTCGGCAACATCGGCGCGGTCGGCGCGCCGGGTGCGGGTGCCCCCCAGGGGCAATAAGCCCCAGCTGGACAAAATAGGAAGCGGCGGCGTCCCGGGGCACCGCCGCTTTTTTGTTACTGCGCGATTCCGCCGGCGGCGAGCACCGCCAGCGTCACCAGGTCGGACGCGGTCGACGACATCGTCGCGACCTGCACCGGCTTTTCCATGCCCACCAGCATCGGGCCGATCACCGCGCCGCCGCCGAGTTCGCGCAGCAGCTTTGCCGACAGATTCGCCGACTGCAGCCCCGGCATGATCAGCACATTCGCGGGACCCGAGAGGCGGCAGAAGGGGTAATTTTTCATCGCGCGCAGGTTGAGCGCGACGTCGGGCGCCATTTCGCCTTCATATTCGAAGCCCGGATTGCGCGCGTCGAGGATGCAAACCGCCTCGCGGATATTGTCGAGCCACGACCCCGGCGGGTTGCCGAAGGTCGAATAGGAGAGAAAGGCCACGCGCGGTTCGTGCCCCATCCGCCGCGCGACATGCGCGGTGCGCTCGGCGATGTCGGCGAGCATCT
>PNJO01000160.1 GCA_013821905.1 Sphingopyxis sp.
GCCGCGGCCGGCAGCGCCAGCAACAGGATCGCCGCATGAACCCCTTCGGACAGCGCGATCCAGCGGCTGAGCGCGGGAGCGAGCAGGAGGGCGAGCGGCAAGGCGAGGCAGTGGACCAGGCAGGTGAATGACAGGGCGAACCCCGCGATGTCGGCAATGCGTGGGCGCGCGGCGGGAAGGCACATGGGGTTTCTTTCGCGGAACGGGGTTGCCGTGCGACATAATGATACAGTGTATCATTGCAAGTCCTGTTGTGAAACCGCCCCTTGCCGCCCATATCGCATGCTGGCAAAGGAGCGCCGCACTTTTTGCGCATGAAAGGCCGATTTTTACATGTCCCAGATGATCCGCGTCACCCTTCCCGATGGCTCTGCCCGAGAAGTCGCGCGCGGGACTACCCCGGCGCAGATTGCGGCGGATATCGGACCGGGCCTGGCGAAGGCCGCGCTCGCCGCAAAGATCGACGGCGAACTGCGCGACATCATGCGCCCGCTGGAGCAAGACACGAACCTTGCGCTGGTGACGAGCCGCGACGAGGCCGACGCGCTCGAACTGGTGCGCCACGACTATGCGCATGTGCTGGCCGAGGCGGTGCAGAACCTGTTTCCGGGCACGCAGATCACCTTCGGTCCGTCGACGAACGACGGTTTCTATTACGACTTCGCGCCGACGGCCGAGCACGGCCCGTTCCGCGACGACGAGCTGCCGCTGATCGAGGAGGAGATGCGCAAGATCATCGCCGCCGACCTTCCCCTCACGCGGGAGGTGTGGGAGCGCGACGCGCTGATCGCCAAGTGGCAGGCCGATGGCGAGACGTTCAAGGCCGAATGGGCCCACGAACTGCCCGAGGGCGAGGAGCTGACCGTCTATCGCTCGGGTGATGGCTGGATGGACATGTGCCGCGGCCCGCATCTGGCCTCGACGGGCAAGCTCGATCCCGCGGCGTTCAAGCTGACGCGCGTGTCGGGCGCCTATTGGCGCGGCGACCAGAAGAATGCGCAGCTTTCGCGCATCTATGGCACCGGCTGGCTCAACAAGAAGCAGCTCGCCGAGCATCTCGTCCGGCTGGAGGAGGCCGCGAAGCGCGACCATCGCAAGATCGGGCGCGAGATGGACCTGTTCCACCTGCAGGAAGAGGCGCACGGCAGCGTCTTCTGGCACCCCAAGGGATATCGCATCTACCGCGAGCTCGAGGCCTATATGCGCCGCGCAATCGACGGCGCCGCCTATCAGGAGGTCAAGACGCCGCAGGTGATGGACGCGCGCCAGTGGGAGCAGTCGGGCCACTGGGGAAAATATCGCGAGAATATGTTCGTCATCCCCGACGAGGTGCCGAATATCGAGGATGACGGTCCGATCGTCTCCGACCATGCCGAGTGGATGGCGCTCAAGCCGATGAACTGCCCGGCACATGTGCTGATCTTCCGCCAGGGCATGAAGAGCTATCGCGACCTGCCGCTGCGCATGGCCGAAATGGGCTGCTGCCACCGCAACGAGCCGCACGGTGCGCTGCACGGCATCATGCGCGTGCGCCAGTTCACGCAGGACGACGGCCATATCTTCTGCCGCGAGGACCAGATCGTCGACGAAGTGCGCGATTTCTGCGCGCTGCTCGACCGCGTCTACAAGCAGCTTGGCTTCGAGAAATATGCGGTGAAGCTGGCGCTGCGTCCCGAGAAGCGCTTCGGTACCGAGGAGATGTGGGACAAGGCCGAGGCCGAACTGCGCGAGGCGGTCGTCCGCGCCGGCATGGCGACCGAGGATTATGGCTGGGAGGAACTGCCGGGCGAGGGCGCGTTTTACGCGCCCAAGCTCGAATTCCACCTGACCGACGCGATCGGCCGGACGTGGCAGTGCGGCACGATCCAGTCCGACCGCGTGCTCCCCGAGCGGCTCGATGCCAGCTATATCGGCGAGGATGGCGAGCGCCATCGCCCGGTGATGCTCCACCGCGCGATCCTCGGCACCTACGAGCGCTTCATCGGCATATTGATCGAGCATTTCGCCGGCCGCTTCCCGACCTGGCTCGCGCCAGTGCAGGCGGTGGTCGCGACGATCGTCAGCGACGCCGACGATTATGCGAAGGACGCGGTGGCGCAGCTTGCCGCAGCGGGCATCCGCGCCGAGAGCGATCTGCGCAACGAGAAGATCAACTACAAGGTGCGCGAGCACAGCCTGCAGAAGGTTCCCTACCTGCTCGTCGTCGGCAAGCGCGAAGCCGAGGAAGGGAGTGTCGCGATCCGCACGCTCGGCCAGGAAGGCCAGCGCATCATGCCGCTCGCCGAAGCGATCGCGATGCTGAAGGGCGAGGCGACCCCGCCGGACCTGCGCGGTTGAGCGCGACACCGCGGCGGCGCTGGCTGCGCTGGGCAGCGCTGCTGGCGCTGCTCGGCGTCGCGCTGCTTGCGCGCGGTTATTGGAATGCGACGCGCGATCCCATGATCCGCACCGCGACCGTCGCGGTGACCGGCTGGCCCGCGGGGCAACCGCCGCTGAAGATATTGCTGCTGTCCGATATTCATGTCGCGGGCCCGGACATGCCGCCCGAACGGCTGGAGCGTCTCGTCGCGTCGTTCAACCGGCTGCGACCCGATCTGGTGCTGATCGCCGGCGATCTGGTCAGCGAAAAACGCAGCGCGACGCATGTCTATACGCCGGCGGAAGTCGTCGCCCCGCTTGGCAGGCTGAAGGCGCCGCTCGGCGTCATGGTGGCGCCGGGCAATCACGACCATTGGTTCAGACGCGATGCGCTGCGCAGCGAAATCGAAAGGCGCGGGCTGCGCGTGATGCAGAACGAGGCCGCGAAGGCGGGTCCGTTCGTCATCGGCGGGGTCGACGACGATTATTCGGGACATGACGACGTTCCGGCGACGCTGGCGGCGATGGACCGGCTCGGCCCCGGCGTGCCGGTGCTGCTGACGCATAGCCCCGACATCATTCCCGACCTCGGCAGGCCCGTCGCAGCGATCTTTGCCGGCCATACGCATTGCGGCCAGATCCGCTTCCCGCTGGTCGGCGCGATCTCTTATGTCTCGCGCTATGGCGACCGTTTTGCGTGCGGCGATATGCGCGACGGCGTGCAGCGCGTTTTTGTCGGCGCGGGGCTCGGGACGAGCATCCTACCGCTGCGTTTCAACACCCCGCCTGATGCCTGGCTGGTGACGCTCGGGCCCAAATCGTGAGCGACCTGCAGCATCTTGTCGGCCTTGCGCCGCTGACCTTTGCGGGCGCGGCGGCGATGACGTTCGGCGCAGCGTTCGTGCGCGGGCTCACGGGTTTCGGGATGGCGATCATTCTGGTGCCCTTGCTCGGGATGATCATGCCGCCGGGCGAGGCGGTGGTGCTCGGCATCATCCTGCAGCTGCTGATCGGGCCGGTCGGTTTCCGGCGCATCGCGGCCGACGCCGACCGGCGCACCGCGGTGCCGATCGGCCTGCTCGCGATGGCGGCGACGCCGATCGGCATGGTCGCGCTCAAGGCGGTCACGCCCGATGTCGCGCGGCTGCTGATCGCCGTCGTGGCGATCTTCGCTTTCCTGATCCTGTTCCTTCCGCAGCATCCCGACGGGCACCGGCCGGGCCCGGGATCGATCGGCGTCACCGGGTTCGCATCGGGGGTGCTGACGGGCTTTGCCGCGATGCCGGGGCCGCCGGTGGTGCCCTTTTACCTGCGCCAGCGGATCGCGCCGGGCGTCGCGCGCGCGTCGATGATGCTCGTTTTCTTCGCGACGGCGGTTGCGGGAACGCTCGCCTCGCTGTGGCTGGGGCTGGCGACGGTCAAGCTCTTCATCCTGTCGTTCCTGCTCTTCGTGCCGATGTGGCTCGGCGACCATGTCGGGACGCGGCTGTTCGGCCGCGTGCCGGTGCCGGTGTGGCGCAGCATCGTCGCGGTCGTGCTCGGCATCGCCGGCCTGTCGGCGCTGTTTCGCCTGCTGGCCTAGAGGCTGCGCAGCGCCTGCGCGGGCTTGGCCGACAGCAGAGGCCAGCTGCCGGCGATCCCGATCAGGAAGGAGAGGCCGGCGCCGCCGAGCAGCGTCAGGCCGACGATCAGCGGATCGGGCACGAAGGCGAAATCGAACAACTGGGTGACGACATACCAGGCCCCGGCGAGCCCGAGGCCGAGCGCGAGCACGGCGAGGATCGCCGCGAGTACGGCATATTCCATGCCCTGTGCGCCCAATATCTGGCCCCGCGTGGCGCCGAGCAGCTTCAGGATGACGCTGTCATAGACGCGCCGCTCGCGGCTCGCGGCGATCGCGCCGATCAACACGGCGATCCCGGCGAGGATCGCGATGCTCGCGGCGGCGGCGATCGCCTGGCTCATCTGGGTGAGCAGCATCGTGACCTGCGACACCACGTCGCGCACCGCGATCAGCGAGGCCGAGGGGAATGCGCGCGGGATGCTGCGCGCCAGCTCGGTCTCGGCGGCGGGGCCGACCGCGACCGTCGCGACCATGTTGTGCGGCGCCGCGTCGAAGGTGCCGGGCGAAAAGACGAGCACATAGTTGAGCCCGAAATTGTCCCAGTTGACGGTGCGGAACGAGGCGACCTTCGCCTGCACCTCGACGCCGAGAACATTGACCGACAGCGTGTCGCCGAGCTTCAGGCCGAGCGATGTCGCGACCTCCTGCTCGACGCTGACCAGCGGCGGGCCCTTGTAATCGGCCGCCCACCATTGGCCGCCGACCAGCTCGCTGCCGTTCGGCAGAACGGGGCTGTAGGTCAGCCCGCGGTCGCCGCGGAGCACCCACGCGCCTTCGGGCAGTTCGGCGAGTTCGTCGACGCGCTGGCCGCCGAATTCGGTGACGCTGCCGCGCAGCGCGGGGATCATGTTGATGTCGGCCCTGGGGTCGGCGCCGGCGACCATGCCGCGGAAGCGCGCCGCCTCGCCGCGCGGCACGTCGAGCACGAAGAAGCTCGGCGCCCGCTGCGGCACGGTGCGGGAGATTTCGGCGGTAATGCTCGTCTGGATCGCGGCGAGCGTCACGAACAGGGTCAGCCCCAGCCCGAGCGCGACGACGAGCGCGCCGGTGGCGGCGCCCGGGCGGTGGAGATTTGCCAGCGCGAGGCGAAAGAGCGGGCGGCGCGGGCGCGGCAGGCGGCTCGCGGTGCGGCGGACGAGCCAGCCGAGCGCGACGAGGATCAGCAGCAGGCCGATGGCGGCGCCGATGAAGCCCAGTGCGAACAGCGGTTCGCGCGCGGTGCCGACGGCGAGCGCGATGATCGCGGCCAATGCGAGCGCGACGGCGATGATGGTGCGCCGGTCGATCCGCGCCGCGCCGCTCACCGTCGCGCGATAGAGACCGGCGGCGGGGACGTGGCGCGTCGCGGCGAGCGGCGGCAGGGCAAAGGCGATGGCGATGAGCAGGCCATAGGCGGCACTCACCAGCAGCGGCAGCGGATAGATGGCGATACCGGGCTTGACGGGCAGCACGTCGCCCGCGATCCAGCCGATCGCAGCGGGGGCGAGCGCCCCGACGATCAGTCCGAGGGCGATCGACACCGCAGCGACGGCGAGGATCTGGAGCCCGTAGATGCGCGCGACCGTGCCGCTGTCGGCACCGAGGACCTTGAGCGTGGCAAGGCCGGGGCGCTTGCCCGCGAGATAGCTTGCGACGCCGTTGCCGACGCCGATGCCCGCGATCACCAGCGCGGCGAGGCCGACGAGCGACAGGAACTGGCCCATGCGTTCGATGAAGCGCCGGGTGCCGGGGGCGCCGTTGCTGCTGTCGGTGATGTCCCAGCCGGCGTCGGGGAATTCGGCGGTCAGCGCCTTGCCGACGGCTTCGGGGTTGGCGCTGTCCGGCAGGCGGACGCGATATTTGCTTTCATAAAGGCTGCCGGGCTGGATCAGCCGCGTTGCAGGAAGGTCGCCGAGCCCGATGATCGCGACCGGGCCGAGCGTGAAACCTTCGCCGAGCCGGTCGGGCTCTTCGGCGATGATACCGTCGACCAGGAACGCTTTTTCGCCGAACTTCACGCGCTCGCCGACTTTGAGCTGGAGGCGCGAGGCGAGGTCCTTGCCGATCCAGATCGCGCCCGCCGGCGGCGGCCCTTTGCGCGCGCCGCTTTCCAGCCGCATCGTGCCATAGAGCGGATAGGCGCCGTCGACCGCCTTCAGTTCGGACAGCAGGGCCTCGCCGTCGGGGTCGTTCGCCATCGCGCGCATTCGCACGGTGGCGGAGGGCGTGCCGACGCGGCGGAAGCCCGCCATCTCCTCGGGCGTGGCTTCGCGCTGCGGCAGGCTGAATTCGACGTCGCCGCCGAGGATCGTCTGGCCGCGCACCTCGAGTTCGGAGGTGATGCCGCGCGTCAGGCTGCCGATCGCGGCAAGCGTCGCGACGCCGAGGAACAGGCAGACCGCGAGGAGACGGAGGCCGCGAATACGCGTCGCAAGGTCGCGTCGCGCGATCCGCCAGAGCGTGGCGAGGGGGAGCACCTAGGCTGCCCGCTCTTCGATCTTGCCGTCGTGCATCACGACTACGCGGTCGCAATGCTCGGCGAGTTCGGGGTCGTGGGTGATGATGAGCAATGTCGCGCCGAGCGCGGCGCGGCGCGCGAAGATCAGGTC
>PNJO01000161.1 GCA_013821905.1 Sphingopyxis sp.
CCCCCGTCACCGCCGCAACATGCTGTCGCGCGCGCGCCGCATCGGCATTGCACGACGCCCCCGCTGTGCTAGTCGGGACGCCATGACCAGTCAGACGATGCTCGAAAGCGATTTCGCCACCCTGCCCGATCTTGTCCGCGCGCACGCCAGCGAGCGCCCCGACGACATAGCCGCCGCCGATGCCGCGCGGCGGCTGAGCTGGTCCGAATTGGACGCATATATGGACCGCATCGCGGCGCGGCTGCAGCAGGACGGGTTCGCCAAGGGCGACCGCACCGCGATCGCCGGGCTGAACAGCGTCGAACAGATGGCGGCGATCCTCGGCACATTGCGCGCCGGCGGGGTCGCGGGATTGATCACCAACAGCGCGACGGGCGAGCAGATGGCGGCGATGATCGCCGATACGGGCGCGCGTCACCTGTTCCTCGACGCGAGCGCCGCGGCAAGCCTCGATGGACAGCATGTCACGGCCAGCGACCGGATCGCGATCGACGGCAGCAACGCCGGCTCACCGATCGAGCAATGGATCGCGCCCGCGGGCACCAGGCCCGCCCCCGTCGAGATCGGGCGCGAGGATGGGTTCAACATCATCTATTCGTCGGGCACGACGGGCACGCCCAAGGGCATCGTCCACAGCCACACGATGCGCTGGCAGCATATCCAGCGCGGCGCCCCCGCCTATGGCCCGCAGGCGGTGACGATCCTGTCGACGCCGCTCTATTCGAACACGACGATGGCGAGCTTCATGCCGACGGTCGGATCGGGCGGACAGGTCGTGCTGATGAAGAAATTCGACGCACGCGCTTTCCTCGAACTCGCCGAGCGCGAACGCGCGACGAACACGATGCTGGTGCCGGTGCAATATCGCCGCATCATGGCGCTGGAGGATTTCGAGCGCTTCGACCTCTCCAGCTTCGTGATGAAATATTGCACCTCGGCCCCCTTCCCTGCCGCGCTCAAGGCCGATGTGCTCGCGCGCTGGCCGGGCGGACTCGTCGAGATCTATGGCATGACCGAGGGCGGCGCGGCCTTCCTGCTCGAGGCGCATAAATACCCCGACAAGCTGCACACGGTGGGCCAGCCCGCCCCCGGCCATATCGCCAAGGTGATCGACGAGGAGGGCCGGGAACTGCCGCAAGGGTCGGTCGGCGAAATCGTCGGCCGCAGCCCTGCGATGATGACCGGGTACAACAACCGCCCCGACGCGACCAAGGCGATGCACTGGCACGACAGCGAGGGAAATCTCTTCTATCGCCACGGCGACATTGGGCGCTTCGACGAGGATGGTTTCCTGACCCTGATGGACCGCGCGAAGGACATGATCATCTCCGGCGGCTTCAACATCTTTCCGAGCGACCTTGAGGCGATTTTGCTCGCCGACGACCGTGTCGTAGAGGCGGCCGTCGTCGGCATGCCCAGCGAGGAATGGGGCGAAACGCCGGTCGCCTTCGTCGTGCTGAAGGCGGGCACCGACGCCGAAGCCGTGCGCGCCGACTGCAACGCCAAGGTCGGCAAGACGCAGCGGCTGAGCGCGATCCATGCGGTCGAGGAACTGCCGCGCAGCCCGATCGGCAAGGTGCTGAAACGCGAATTGCGCGACGCCCACGCGGGATGACGACCGCATCCCGCGGGTAACCCGCGAACTACCCGCGCCCCATAAGAAAAGGGCCGGAGTTTCCCCCGGCCCTTCCCTAAATCATTGTGGTGCCGATCAGGCGCCGGCGACGTCGGCCGTATCGACCTTCACGCCCGGGCCCATCGACGACGACAGCGCGACCTTGCGGACATATTTGCCCTTGGCGCCCGACGGCTTCGCCTTGACGATCGCGTCGACGAAGGCGTCGAAGTTCTGGCGGAGCTTTTCCTCGCCGAACGACAGCTTGCCGAGGCCGGCGTGGATGATACCGACCTTTTCGACGCGGAATTCGATCTGACCGCCCTTGGCGGCCTTCACGGCTTCGGCGACGTTCGGGGTGACGGTACCCAGCTTCGGGTTCGGCATCAGGCCCTTCGGACCCAGCGTCTTGCCGAGGCGGCCGACGATGCCCATCATGTCCGGCGTCGCGATGACGCGGCCATAGTCGAGGTTGCCCGCGAGCATGTCTTCCATCAGGTCTTCGGCACCGACCTTGTCGGCGCCGGCGGCCAGCGCCTTTTCGGCATTGTCGCCGCGGGCGAAGACCGCGACCTTGACGTCCTTGCCGGTGCCGGCGGGCAGCGTGACGACGCCGCGGACCATCTGGTCGGCGTGACGCGGATCGACGCCCAGGTTCATCGCGATTTCCAGCGTTTCGTCGAACTTGGCAGTCGCCAGTTCGCGCACCAGCTTGATCGCTTCGTCGACGCCGTGGAGCTTCAGCGCATCGACCTTGCCCTCGAGGGCCTTCTGCTTCTTGGTCAGCTTGGCCATGTTCAGCCCTCCGTCACTTCGAGGCCCATCGAGCGGGCGCTGCCTTCGATGATCTTCGTCGCCTGTTCGATGTCGTTGGCGTTCAGATCCTTCATCTTCAGCTCGGCGATTTCCGCGAGCTTCGAACGGGCGATCTTGCCGCCGCTGATCTTGCCGGGTTCCTTCGAGCCCGACTTCAGGTTCGCGGCCTTCTTGATCAGGTAGGTCGCCGGGGGCGTCTTGGTGACGAACGAGAAGCTCTTGTCGGCATAGACGGTGATGATCGTCGGGGTCGGCTGACCCTTTTCGAGGCCGTCGGTCGCCGCGTTGAACGCCTTGCAGAATTCCATGATGTTCACGCCGCGCTGACCGAGCGCCGGCCCGAGCGGCGGCGAGGGGTTGGCGGTGCCGGCGGGCACCTGCAGCTTGATGTAGCCGCTGATTTTCTTAGCCATGATGGCCTCCTATCTTTCTGTCGCCGCGGACAGCTGTCCGGGGCTCAAAATAAGCGGTCAAACAGAAGGGCATCACCCCTTCCTCCCGCGCGGAATCACGCCCTTGTCTGACGCGAAGCGGCGCCCATACGGGCAAATGCAGCAGAAAACAAGTCCTACTGCGGGCGGTAGCGGATCAGCCCTTCCTGCGCGACGCTTGCCATCAGCGTTCCGTCGCGGCGGTAGATCGACCCGCGGCAGAGGCCGCGGTCGCCGCCGCTCCACGGGCTGTCCATGACGAAGACGAACCAGTCGTCGACGCGCACGTCGCCATGGAACCACATCGCATGGTCGAGGCTGGTCGATACCATGCCCGGGGTCCAGAAGCTGACGCCGTGCGGCAGCATCGCCGAGGAGAGCAGGCCCATGTCCGACGCAAAGGCCAGAAAACCGCGATGCAGCAGCGGATCGTCGCCGATCGGCGCCGCGACGCGGAACCACTGATAATGCTGCGTCGCGCCCTCCGATGCGGGAGGACGATAGCTGCGCACCTCGAACGGGCGGCTGCGCGCCATATGGCCGAGCTGCTGGTCCGAAATATGCGGATCGGCCGCGATGAAATCGGTGAAGTCCCAGCATTCCTCGGGCGGCAACAGGTCAGGCATCGCGGTCTGGTGCGACAGCCCCTCGGCCGGGACCTGAAAGGAGGCGGTCAGGTTGAAGATGACCTTGCCGTCCTGCCGCACGACGACGCGGCGGTTCGAGAAGCTGCGCCCGTCGAAGTCGCGGTGAAGGCGGAAGTGCAGCGGCTTGGTCTCGTCGCCGCCGCGCAGGAAATAGGCGTGAAGCGAATGGACCTGCTTGTCGGGGTCGACCGTGCGCGCGGCGGCGGTCATCGCCTGCGCGATCACCTGCCCGCCGAAAATCCGGGCGCGCGAGGTGGTGGGACGTGCGGGAAAGGTGAATTCGTCGTCGACGCCCGGCACCGCATCGAGATCGAACAGACGCGCGACCGCGTCGACAACCTTGTCGGCGGGCGTGCTCGCGTTGATCTCGCGCGCGAGTTCGATGCGGGCCTGCATCTCTTCGGGAGACAGGCTCATATCGTCATCCAATCCTGTCGGGAGCGATGGCCGGCGGCCATCACTTCATGCGTTCGACCTGCTCGAAGTCGAGCTCGACGGGCGTGGCGCGGCCGAAGATCGACACCGACACCTTGACGCGCGCCTTTTCGAAATCGAGTTCCTCGACCAGCCCGTTGAAGCTGGCGAAGGGACCGTCGAGCACCTTGACCTGGTCGCCGATCTCGTAATCGACGCGGATTTCGGTCTTCGGACGCGCCGCGGCCTCTTCCTTGCTGTTCAGGATGCGCGCGGCTTCGGCCTCGCTGATCGCCTGCGGCTTGCCCGACGAGCCGAGGAAGCCGGTCACCTTCGGCGTGTTTTTGACGAGGTGATAGACATCGTCGGTCATCGTCAGCTTGGCGAGGACGTAGCCGGGGAAAAATTTCCGTTCGGCCTGCACCTTCTTGCCGCGCTTCACTTCGGTCACCGTCTCGACCGGCACCTCGACCGCCTCGACGAGCTGGGTCAGGCCCATGCGCTCGGCCTCGGCGATCACCGAATCGCGAACCTTGTTCTCGAAGCCCGAATAGGCGTGAATGATGTACCAGCGCGCCATGTGTCTGCCGTCCTGTCCCTGTAACCGCGCGATCAGCGCGCGAGCGACGTCAGCCAGCTGACGATCGCGTTGAAAACCGTGTCGACGCCGAGGAAGAAGAGCGAGAGGATCGTCGTCATGATGAGCACCATGATCGTCGTCTGCATCGTTTCGCGGCCGGTCGGCCACACGATCTTGCCGGCTTCGGCGCGTACCTGACGGATAAATTCCCCCGGGCTGGTCTTGGCCATGTCGATCGTCCTGTCCTCGAAAGCGTCAATGATATCGGGCCAGATGGGTTGCCGCACCCGGCGCGTCAAGCGCGCTTTGGGCAATAGTCCGCCCACCCTCCCCGAGCATGTCGGCGAAAGGCGGAAGGAAAACGGCGCATCTGTCCGAATGAAGCGGCCTTTACCGGCGCCTCGCGGCGATTGCAAGTCAAAGGCTGGGCGCCGGTCGCACCGGATGACGGAGCATCAGCACGAGCAGTCCGATCATCGCCATCCAGCTCGCCGTCGGTTGCAGAACGAACAGCAAATGCAGTTCGCGCGCGGCAGCGGCGCCGTTCTTCGGATCGAAACCGACGATGTCGAGCAGCGCGTAGCTGACCGCGATTGCCGCCGCGACGCCGAACTTTGCCATGAGGTTGAGCATAGCGAAGAGGAAAGCCGAGCGGTTCCGGCCGCAGCGCTCCGCATCGTGCGGGATCAGATCGGCGAGCATCGAATAGGTGAAGAGCAGCCCGACGAAGCCCGTACCGAGCATCAGCGAAAAGACCGCCGCCTGGCCGAAGCCCTGCGGTTCCTGCGCCAGCGTCGCGAGCAGCAGCGACGAGATCAGCAGCGCCATCGCCATCATCATCGGCGGCTTGCCGAAGCGCCGCGCGAGCAGCGTCCAGACCGGCGACGCGATCGCGCCGCCGATGAAGCTCGCAAAGAGCAGCAGCGCGCTGCGGCTGTCGAGGTCGAGCACTGCTGCGGCAAAGAAGACGAACAGCGAGGTCAGCGATCCGAAGGCGAAGCTGTTGAGGAACTGCACGCCGAGCAGCAGCATCAGCGGCGGAAAGGACAGCGACGCCCCGATTTCGTGCCGCCAGCCGATTCCCGGCTCGGCGACCACCGCGCGCGGCGGCACGCGGGTAATCGCGATCAGCGCGACCGGCGCGAGGACCAGGAAAATCGCGGCGTAGGCCATGATCCGCCCCTGCAGGTCGATCCCCGGCATGAAAAGTTGCGCGGCGGCGGGCGCCGCAAAGGCGACGATCAGCGCGACCTTGGTGAACCAGTCGCGCGCGCCATAGAGCAAGGCGCTGTCGGCCGGGCCTTTCACCAGCGCCGCACCCCACGACAGCTGCGCAACCTCGTAGAGGCTGAAGCTCGAATAGAAGAGCACCATCACGAGGAAGAGCGCGGCAAAGGGCAGTGTGTCGCCGACCGTGACGATCACCGCGAGCAGCAAGGACAGCGGCGCCAGCGCCCCCAGCATCCAGCGTCGATGCGCGCCCATGCCGGGACGGAAGCGGTCGATCATCGTGCCGATCAGCGGATCGACCACGCCGTCCCACACCGTCGTCAGCGAAAAGAGCAGCCCGACCAGCGCAACCGGAATTGCCCCGCCCTCGGCGATATAGGGCGGCAGATAGACGCTGAACGGCAGCGCGAGCATCGCGGTCGGGCCCGCGGTCGCGGCATAGGCGGCGATGGTGCGCGGGCGCAGCGCGGACGGCTCCGGCGGAGCGCCGGCGGGCGACAGGGCGGTGGTGGCCAAACTGCGATCCTCTCGGGCCGGAGAGTTTCAATTATTGACAGTCATGTCAACAGTCAGGCGGGCGACGACAGCTTCATCAGGATCAATCCGCCGACGATGAGCAACGCCGCGGCGATACGCGTCGCGCTCACCGCCTCGCCGAGCCAGACGATGCCCACGAGAAAGGCCCCCACCGCCCCGATCCCGGTCCAGATCGTATAGGCCGTGCCGAGCGGCAGCGAACGCATCGACAGCGCGAGCAACGCAAAGCTGGCGATCATCGCGACGATCGTGACGATCGAGGGCGTCAGACGGGTGAAACCCTCCGACTGCTTCATCGAA
>PNJO01000162.1 GCA_013821905.1 Sphingopyxis sp.
CGACCATCCCGGCGGGGCCGAGATGCCGGACATGCGCGCCGAAGGCGGCGATGATCGCGTCGCCGACGGCATGACCGTGGCAGTCGTTGACGCGTTTGAAATGGTCGAGGTCGGCGATCATCAGCGCCGCCGGACGGCCTTCTTCGGCGCAGCCGCGGAGCGCCGCGCCCGCGCGCGCCTCGAAGCCGCGGCGGTTGAGCAGGCCCGACAGATCGTCGGCATTGGCCTCGGCGCGCAGCGCACGGATCAGGTCGATCGCGACCGCGACCATCAGGCTGATCGCGGCGACGATCGACATCATCGCCTGGCTGAACTGGACGGTGGTCCAGTAGAGCGACTGCTGGAAACCGTCATAGCTGTCGAAGCCGGGGCTGACCGCGAGGATCACGATCGGGCGCACGATCAGGTTGACCGCCGACAGCACCGCGACCCAGAACAGGATCCGGTCGATCAGATAATGTTTCTCGACCGTCCACAGCGCGCGCACCACCATCGTGGCGATGATGCCGGCGCCGATGCTGATCGACAGGATGCGCGCCGGGATGCTGGGCCGGACGAGCAGGAACCAGAGGAAGAAGAGCATCGCCACCGCGCCGACGACCGCCATCGCGCGCCACGGAACCGGCCGGCCGTAGCGGCTGATGATCGCCGCCGCGAACAGCGCGCCGGTGAGGAGGAAGCCGAGGTTCGAGGGGATGCGCTGCACCTCCATCGGCAGTACGGGGCCGACGTCCTGGATCAGGAAGGAGAGGGCGGAGGCGGCATAGGCGGCCGCGGCATAGGCGACATAGCGCTGGCGGTGGTTGAGCCACAGCAACAGGAAGGCCACGGCAAAGGCCAGGCCGATGCCCGGATTGAGCAGCGATATGAACAGCTGACCCGACAAATTCTTCCTGCCTCCCGTCCCCCAAGGATAGCAAGGGCGTGGATAACGACTGGTTACTTTTCCGGTAGTTAAGTCACGGTTACCCGTGACACGGCGCGGCCGGTTTGTGCCGTCAGGCCGTCCCGCGCACGACGAGGCGGACCGGGATGCGGGTGCCGCTGCGCGTGAAGTCGTGATCCTCGAGCGCCATCGCGACGAGCGCCTCGCCCGCGGCGTCGAGATCGGGCTCGAGCGTGGTGAGCGCGGGGTCGGCCAGGGTGCCGGCGCGGATGCCGTCGAAACCGATCAGCGCCACATCCTCGGGCACGCGGCGCCCCGCTTCCCTGAGGCCCTGCAGCACGCCGAGCGCGAGCATGTCCGACGCGGCGAAGATCGCGTCGACGTCGGGATGCGCGGCGAGCAGCGCCTGCACTGCCGCGACGCCCTGTGCATGGCGGTCGGCGGCGGCGGGCGGCTCGGCGACGATCGCGGCGATGCCGTGCGCGGCGAGGGTCGCGGCGAAACCGTCGCGGCGCTCGTCGAACTGGCGCTGCGGCGACTGCTGCGGCCCGACGAAGGCGATGCGCCGGCGTCCGCTCCCGATCAGATGCTCGGCGGCGAGCTGGCCGCCGACGTCATTGTCGCTGCGCATCCAGTGGAAGGGGCTGCCGGGGCTGCCCCAGCAGACGAAATCGAGCCCCGACGCCTGCGCCTCGGCGAAATATTTCCACGCCTCGCGGTTGCTGGTCGTGCCGATGACGATCATCGCGTCGGCAAGCCCCGAGGCGACGAAATCGGCACGGAAATTGTCGGGATTCTCCTGAAATGAGACGAGCAGGTTGAAGCCGCGCGCCGAGGTCGCGGCGGCGATGCTGCCGAGCAGCGCGAAATAGAAAGGATTGATTGCGCTGCGATCCTCGCCGGGGCGGCAGATGGTGACGAGCGCGATCGTCTCGCTGCTCTTGAGGCGCAGCGACGAGGCGTGGCGGTCGACGACGTAGCCGAGTTCGCGCGCGGCGGCGGAAACGCGCGCGCGCGTTTCGGCGTTGACGCCGGGGCTGTTGCGCAGCGCGCGCGATACCGTCGATTGCGAGACGCCCGCGCGCTCGGCGACGTCGAACGATGTGGGACGCAGCATCTTTCCGTTCACCTCTCTCCCCCTCCGCCGCAGTCTCTTGCCGCGAGGGCGGGGCTTGTCAATCGGCGAGGCCGTCCGCTTTTCGGGAACGACGGCCTAAAGGCCGTCCAGCGCCAGAAGCGCGAAGCTCGCGAGCCAATGTTCGCCCATATAGTCGCCGGTGACATGGGGAAGGGCGGCGTCGAGGTGGCGCCGCGCCGCCGTTTCGGCGACCGCGGCGACGGCGTGGCCGGGGCCGAGCGCGGCGGCGATCGCGCGCCAGCTCCACGCGCGGCTGAGGTTCAGGCCGTCGAGGTGCGCGATCTTGCCGTCGCTGCGGTCGGAGACGGTGGCGGGGGTGAAGAGCGTCGCGGGCTGCTCCTGCGCGGCACGCGGCAGGAAGGTGTCGAACCAGGCGGCGAAACCGTCGCCGAGAACGACGGTCATCAGATGCGCTTCGGCGAGCGCGGGGGAGAGGAATTCGTCGCCGCCGGGCTCCCACGCCTGACAGTCGCGGTCCCCGGCAAACCAGGCGGTCGCGACGGCGTCGATGAGCGGGACGAGCGCGGGATCGCGCGGCCGGGCCCAGTGACGCGCGAGGAGGAGCGCGAAGGCGATGTTGAAATGGGTGCCGACGCGCAAGGGATAGGTGAGCTTGGGCAGGAAGGCATGGAAGCGCTGCGCGAAGGCGACCGCGAGCGGTTCGAGCGCGGTCGCCCAGGGCGCATCGTGCGCCTCCGCCTCGGCATGGAGCGCGAGCAGCCACGCCCAGCCATAGGGGCGCTCGAAAGCCGCCGAATAGGCGCGGTCCAGGAAGGCGAGTTCGCCCGCGACCTTTTCGGGGACGAACATCGCATCGGCGCGGGCGCGGATATCGGCGGCGACGGCGAGGTCGGGGAAACGGCGCGCGAGGCGAAGAACCTGCCACCAGCCGTGGACGCAGCTGTGCCAGTCGAAGCTGCCGTGGAAGATCGGGTGATGTTCGCGCGGCGGCTTCGCGTCCTCGGGGCCGTTCAGGACGAGGTCCATCTTGTAGGGATATTCGCGGCCGAGGTGGGCGAGGGTGGCGGTCGCGAAGCGCGTGGCGTGGTCGGGGGTGAGGTGCATGAATTTACCTGCAGTTGTCATTGCGAGCGCAGCGAAGCAATCTCCAGCTTTCGGCCAGGCGCAACCCGATGACTGGAGATTGCTTCGCTGCGCTCGCAATGACGTTCAGAAAGCGAACACGTAGATGAAGAAAATGTTCGCGGCGAGCAGCGGCACTGCGGTGCCGATCTGCGCCCGGATCACGCCATAGGGGTTCTTCAGCTCGAGCAGCGCCGCGGGGACCAGATTGAAGTTCGCCGCCATCGGCGTCATCAGCGTGCCGCAGAAGCCCGCGAGCATGCCGATTGCCGCGACGACGGCAGGGTCGCCGCCGTGTTGTTTGACGAGCAAGGGCATGCCGACCGCGGCGAGCATCACCGGGAAGGCGGCGAAGGCATTGCCCATCACCATCGTGAACAGCGCCATGCCGAGCCCGAAGGCGAGCACTGCGCCGAACAGGCTGCCTTGCGGGATCGCGGTGCCGATGAGGCCGCCCACCACGTCGCCGACCCCGGCGAGCGCGAAGACCGCGCCGAGGCTCGCCAGCATCTGCGGCAGGATCGCCGCCCAGCCGACCGAATCGAGCAGGCGGCGGCCCTGCTGCAGCGGGAGCAGGGCTGGCGGCTTGAGGCGCGCCATGCCGACCGCCAGCGCAATGAGAACGCCGAACGCGAGCGAGATGAGCGTCGCCTGCTTGGGGTCGGCGAGGCCGGGGATTTGCTTGAAGAGAAAGGTGCCGATCAGCGCGACCGCGGGAATGATGAGCGCGACGAGGAGGAGGAAATTGCCGTATTTCGCGGCGCGTGTTGCCTGCACCTCGGCGGGGATGTCGCCGCCGGGGGCGCGGCCGATCTGGCCGGTGCCTGCGATTGCTACCAAAGCCAGGACGAGCAGGCCGTTGCCGAAATCGCCGAGATAGTCGCCGCCAAGCATCGAGAGCGCGAGAAGGCCCCAGAAAGCGGCGTTGCCGAAGCGTTTGGGGTTGCTGCGATCCTGTAGCCCGAGCGCGGCAAAGGCGGCGAAAGTCAGCCCCGCGAGGACATAGACGAAGCCGAGCGTGATCATGCGCCGGCCTCCTGTTTCGTCATCCGCTTTTCGAGGCGGCGAAGGCGAAGGCCGTGGATGATGAAGGCGGCGATTGCGGTCGGGATCGCCCAGAGCGAGAAGTGCAGCGGCTCGATCTGATAGCCATAGCCGTCGAGCAGGCCCTTCATCAGCAGGATCGAACCGATCGCGAGGAAGATATCCTCGCCGAAGAAAAGGCCGACATTGTCGGTCGCGGCCGAAAAGGCCTTTACCTCTTCGCGCTGATCGTCGGTGAGCGCGTCGTTGCGTGCCTCGGCGGCGGCTTCGGCCATCGGGGCGACGAGCGGGCGGACGGTCTGCGCATGGCCCGCCACCGAGGTGAGGCCGACCGCCGCCATTGCCTGCCGAAGCAGGAGGTAGCCGGTGAGGAGGCGGCCGAGCGTCGCGCCCTTCATGCGGTCGATGAGGCTGCGCGCGTGCTGTTGCAGGCCATAGGCTTCGAGCAGGCCGATGACGGGGAGGACGATCCAGATGATCGAGACGTAGCGGGTGTCGTTGAACGCCTTGCCGAAGGCGGCGATGATCGCGGCGATGTCGAGCCCCGCGGCAAGCCCGGTCGCGAGCGCGGAGGCCATGATGACGAGCAGCGGATTGAAGCGGAGCAGGAAGCCCGCGATGATGATGGCGATACCGATCAGGACGAGCATGGTCGTCTCCCTCCCCCTCGATGGGGGAGGCAGCGAGACTTGCGAACTTGTTCGCTAGTCGCAGCGGTAGGGGTGTGCTCCCGTCCCGAAGCGGCGGTGCAAGGACGCACCGTCACCCCCATCCAACTTCGCCTAATCGCTTCGCGATAAGGCTGCGTATCCTTCCCCCATCGAGGGGGAAGGTTGGTCTGTGCCCCCGTCATCCGCGCTTCGCCCCCTCGGCTCTTCCATATCCCCCGCCGCCCGGCGTTTCGATCACGAAGGCGTCGCCTGCTTCGAGGTCGGCGCTGCCCGTTGCCGCGAGCATCTCGACCGAGCCGTCGGCGCGCTCGACCCAGTTGCGGCCGGGGGCGCCGTCCTCGCCGCCCGCGAGGCCGGCGGGGGCGATCTTGCGACGGTTGGCGAGGATGTTCGCGGCCATCGGCTCGCGGAAGCGGATGCGGCGGGTGGCGCCGTCGCCGCCGCGCCATTTGCCGGCACCGCCCGAGCCCGTGCGGATCGAAAACTCCTCGACGATCACGGGGAAGCGCGTTTCCATCACCTCGGGGTCGGTCATGCGGCTGTTGGTCATATGCGTCTGGATGACGCTGGTGCCGTCGAAGCCCGGCCCGGCGCCCGAGCCGCCGGCGATCGTCTCATAATATTGGTGCGCGTCATTGCCGAAGGTGAAATTGTTCATCGTCCCCTGCGCCCCCGCCATCGCGCCGAACGCCGCGAACAGCGCGTCGGTGATGACCTGGCTCGTCTCGACATTGCCCGCGACGACGGCGGCGGGAAAGCGAGGCGAGAGCATGGAATCTTCAGGGACGATCAGGGTGACGGGAGCGAGGCAGCCTTCGTTCATCGGGATCGGGTCGTCGAGCATCGTGCGCAGGACATAAAGCACGGCGGCGCGGACGACGGGCGCGGGGGCGTTGAAATTGTCGGGCAGCGTCGGCGACGAGCCGGTAAAGTCGATGGTGACGTGGCGCGCTTGGCGATCGACCTTCACCGCGACCGCGACCTCGGCGCCGTTGTCCATCGCGTAACGGAAGGCGCCGTCGTCGAGGCGCGCGATGAGTTGGCGGACCGCGGCTTCGGCCTGGCGCTGGCCGTGCGCCATATAGGCGGCGACGGTCGCGGCGCCGTGCGCGGCGCTGAGGTCGGCGAGCGCGCTCGCGCCGCGCTGGCAGGCGGCGACCTGCGCCTTCAGATCGGCGATGTTGAGCGCGGGATTGCGCGCGGGCCAGTCGCCTGCGCCGAGATGCGCGTACACATCGGCGTCGAGGAAGTTGCCGTCGTCGACGATCAGCACATTGTCGAAGAGGATGCCCTCGTCGGCGATGCTCCGGCTGTCGGGGGGCATCGATCCGGGGGCGATGCCGCCGAGGTCGGCGTGGTGGCCGCGCGCGGCGACGAAAAAGTCTGGCGTGTCACCGGCCACGAACACCGGCATGATGACGGTGATGTCGGGCAGATGGGTGCCGCCGTCGTAGGGCGCGTTGAGGGCGTAAGCGTCGCCGCGCCGGATGCCGCGGCCGTCGGCGGGTCGGCCGTCCGCCCCGGACCGCTGGCGGAGGATGGTGCGGACGCTTTCGCCCATCGAGCCGAGGTGGACCGGCATGTGCGGGGCGTTGGCGACGAGGCGGCCGGTGCCGTCGAAGATCGCGCAGGAGAAATCGAGCCGCTCGCGGATG
>PNJO01000163.1 GCA_013821905.1 Sphingopyxis sp.
GACCGACGAAATGGCGTTGGTGACGCTCATGAGCGGCGTGTGCAGCGCCGGAGTCACCGACCAGACGACAAAATAGCCGACGAAGCAGGCCAGGACGAAAATCGAAAAAATCGCGATAAAATCCACGGGCTCGCTCCCCTGCTGATTCCGTTTCGCGCACCTCTTGCCGCGCCCTGTCCTATGTGTCGACTCCAAAGCAGCCAAAAAGAAGCGCCCGCATCTCTCGGCACGAGAAATGCGGGCGTTTTGCGACATAAAATATCGCCGCGCCGGACAAACCGGCGGTGTTTTCTACATTTTTGGGACGAGCACCGCGTCGACGACGTGGATTACGCCGTTCGCCTGCCCGACATCGGCCTGCGTGACGGCCGCCTTGTTGCCGCTGGCGCTCGTCAGGATGATCGTGTCGCCCGACTTGCTGGCGGTCAGATCCTGCCCGTCGGCGGTCTTCAGCACCGCCTTGCCGCCCGCGGCCTTGATCTGCGCGTCGAGATCGGCGGCGGTCAGCCTGCCCGGCACGACATGATATTTGAGCACGCCCGCGAGCACGTCCTTCTGCGCGGGACGCATCCAGCCGTCGCGCGTCACCGGCGACACCTGCGCAAAGGCGGCGTCGGCCGGCGCGAAGACGGTGAAGGGGCCCGCGCCCGAGAGCGTCTCGGCGAGCCCCGCCGCCTCGACGCTGGTGGCCAGCGTCTTGAGCGTCGGCGACGCGGCGATGCCCGCCGCGATGGTCGTCGTCGCGCTCGTCGCCGCGGCGGTTTCGGCGGCAGGCGCCGTCGTCGCCGTGTCCGCCGCCGGAGCGTCGGACTTGCTGCCGCATCCGGCGAGCGCGAGCGCGGCCGCTGCGGCCGTCAGGATCAGGGGGGTCTTCATCTTCATTCCTTCACAATGACGGGCGCCGCGGCGCGAATCGTCAGCCGAGGGTCGGGATCAACACGCCGTTGATGACATGGATGTTACCGTTCGACTGCTCGACGTCGGCCTTCGTGATGAAGCCGCTGCTGCCCTGCGTGCCGTCGACCTTGATGTTGCCCTGAACCTCGGTGAAGGTCAGCGGCTCGCCTTCGACCGTGGTCAGCGTCGCCGTGCCGCCACCGGCCTTGATCTTCGCATAGAGATCCTCGGCGGTCACGCGGCCCGGAACGACGTGATAGGTCAGCACCTTCGCGAGCGATTCGGTGTTGCCCGGCGCCATCAGCCAGTCGGTCATCGGCTGCGGCACCGCCGCGAAAGCCTGGTCGGTCGGCGCAAAGATGGTGAAGGGGCTGCCGCTCAGCTTTTCGGCGACGCCCGCTGCGGCGAGCGCCGCCGCAAGCTTCGTGTGTTCGGGCGATTTCGCGGCGATTTCGGCAGCGATTCCGCTGGCTTCCGTCTTCGCGACATCGGTCGGGGTCACGTCTTCGGCTGCATGAACGGGCGCCAAAGTCAGGGCACCAAAGGCAAGGATAGAGGTCGCGAAAAGCTTCGCACGCTGCATCATGTTTCTCCGGTTGGTTGAGAGAGTCGGGGTTGAAAACCCTCAACCATCCTAACCGGGGAAAGTTTCATGAAAAGAACGAATTTTGACGCTTTCGTGACGAAATTCAGCCGAGCAGCCGCTCGTTCACGACCTTGCCACCCTGCGTCAGACGCACGGCATTGCCGATTTCCTCGTCGAGCACGGGCTTGCCCGCTTCCTTGTCCCAGAAGGCGGACAGGAAGTTGAACAGGTTGCGGCTGAACAGCGCGCTCGTGTCGGCGGGCATCAGCGCGGCGATATTCTTCGCGCCGATCACGGTGACGCCGTGGATCTTCCTCGCTTCTCCCGAAACCGAGCCCTCGACGTTGCCGCCGCTTTCGGCGGCCATGTCGACGATCACGCTGCCGCTGCGCATCGTCGCAAGCTGCGCGTCGGAGATCAGCCGCGGCGCGGGGCGCCCGGGGATCAGCGCGGTAGTGATGACGATGTCCTGCTTGGCGATGTGCGACGATACGAGCTCGGCCTGCGCCGCCTTATATTCGTCGGACATTTCCGTGGCATAGCCGCCCGCACCCTCGCCTTCGATCCCCGCCACCGTTTCGACGAAGATCGGCTTGGCGCCGAGCGACAATATCTGCTCCTTGGTCGCGGCGCGCACGTCGGTCGCGCTGACCTGGGCCCCCAGACGCCGCGCGGTCGCGATCGCCTGCAGCCCGGCGACGCCGACGCCCATCACGAACGCCTTGGCGGCGCTCACCGTGCCCGCGGCGGTCATCATCATCGGAAAGGCGCGGCCATAGGCGTTCGCCGCCATCAGCACCGCCTTGTAGCCCGCGAGATTCGCCTGGCTCGACAGGATATCCATCGACTGCGCGCGGGTGATGCGCGGCATGAATTCCATCGCGAGCGCTTCGAGCCCGAGTTTCGCATAATCGTCGATGCGCGCGCGTTCACCGAAAGGATTGAGCCCGGCGGCCAGCCAAGCGCCCTCGGCAAAACCTTTCAGCCCCTTCGGATCGGGGCCCTGCACGCCGAGGATGATGTTCGCCCCCTTCAGGACATCGGCGCGGCTGCCCACGCTGGCGCCCGCCGCGCCATAGTCGGCATCGGCGATCGAGGCTTGTTCGCCCGCCCCCGATTCGACAGCAACTTCAGCCCCCAAGCCAATGAATTTCTTCACGGTTTCAGGGGTTGCGGCGACGCGAGTCTCGCCGTCGGCGAGCTCTTTCAGGACAGCGATGCGCATGCCGGGTGCCGCGTCAGGAGGCGATGAGCAGGACGACGAGCACGGTGACGACCGCGGTGATCGCCGAACCGATCTTCAGCAGGTTGATGAAACCCGCATAGGTATCGTTCGCCGCCTTGATTTCCTGTTCCGCCATGGCCTTTTCCCCTTCGGCTGTTTTTCGGGCGCACGAAGCCGCGCCGCCCAGAATCGCGCGTGGCGCCGGTCTTAGCCACGCCGTCCGCGATGCTCAAGGGGCGCGGCGCGAAAAGCGCGGTGCTGCAAAAGCCCAACGGCCTTAATCGCCCCTTTACCCATGTGCCCTAAATCACTGCGCTTGAGCGGAAGATACGGCAATATCATGCCGAAAGGGGCGGATTCGGGACTATGGCCAGCACGCGCGATACGCGAACAGTGATGATTGTCGACAGCGAGCCTGCACAGCAGCGCTTCCTGTCGGCTCTGGTATCGCGCGGCGGCTGGCGCAGCGTCGTCGCGGGCGACACCGACACCGCGCTCGCGAAACTCGGCACGCAGGAGGGCATGGCGCTCGACGCGGTGATCGTCGACCAGGGCGCGCCCGGCATGCCGATGCACGAATTCGTCGCCGAGCTGCGCCGCTGGCGCCCCGCGCTGCCGCTGATCGTCATCACCATGCGCAACGGCGTCGAAGTCGCGGTCAGCGCGATGCGCGCCGGTGCCAGCGACTTCGTCCAGAAGCCGATCGCGCCCGACCGCCTGCTCGAAGCGCTCGACCGCGTCGTCGCGACCGGCGGTCCGCAGGGCGAACTCCGCCCGCTCACCGAAAAGCTGCGCGCGCCGCTCGCTTTCGAGGAAATCATCGGGTCGAGCCCCAATTTCCGCAGCGCACTCGCGATCGCCGCCAAGGCAGCCCGCGCCCGCGTGCCCGTGATGATCAACGGCCGCCCCGGCACCGGCAAGGAAGTCTTTGCGCGCGCGATCCACAGCGCCAGCCCGCGCGCCCGCGGCCAGCTCGTGATGGTCGATTGCTCGGCGGTGTCGCCGGGCCTCATCGGCTCGGGCCTCTTCGGCCACGAACGCGGCGCCTTTCCGGGCGCCTTCGACCGCCAGGTCGGCCGGCTGGTGCAGGCCGACGGCGGCAGCATCATCATCGACCATGTCGAATGCATTCCGCTCGAGACGCAGGCGAAGCTCGTCGAATTCCTGAACACGGGCGAGGTCCAGATGATCGGCGGCACGATCCGCCAGAGCGTCGACGTGCGCATCATCGCGACCAGCGCGAGCCCGCTCGATAAGCTGATCGAGGCCGGCCACTTCCGCGAAGACCTCTATTACGCGCTCTCGACCGCGCAATTCACGCTGCCCTCGCTGTCCGAACGCCGCGGCGACGTCGGCTCGCTCGCGCGCCATCTGATCGCGCGCATCGGCGGCTTGCCCGGCATGTCGCCGCTCGGCGTCACCGACGACGCGCTGCGCCTGCTCGCCGCCTATGCCTGGCCGGGCAATGTCCGCCAGTTGCAGGATGTGCTGTTCCGCGCCGCGGTCGCCAGCAAGACCGACGTGCTCACCGCCGCCGATTTCCGCGCGATCGAAGCCGCCCTCGGCGGCGGCAACGCGCCCGCGAGCGAAGGCGAGATCGCGATCAACGGCGAGGCGATCGGCGTCACCCTCTACCTCCCCGACGGCAATCTGCGCCCGCTCGAGGATATCGAGGCCGACGTCATCCGCCTCGCGATCGGCCACTACCGCGGCCGCATGAGCGAAGTCGCACGGCGGCTGGGGATCGGTCGTTCGACGCTCTATCGCAAACTGAGCGATCTGGGGATCGATACGGCGGCTTAAGCCGTCAACGCAGCATCCCTGAGCCCGCGCCACACGCGCAAGGCCTGCCGGTTTTCGGCGATATCGTGCACCCGCAGCAACTGCGCGCCCTGCGTCGCCGCCTGATAGTGCAGCGCCACCGTGCCGCCGAGCCGCTGGTCGGCGGGCGCCTCATTGTCGAGCGCGCCGATCATCCGCTTGCGGCTCGCCCCGAACAGGATCGGGCAGCCGAGCGCGTGGAACAGCGCGATGCCGTTCACCAGCGCCAGATTGTCGGCGATGCCCTTGCCGAAGCCGATGCCCGGATCGACGATGATCTTCGCGGGATCGATGCCCGCCGCGACGCAGGCCGCGATGCGGTCCGCCAGCATGTCGAACACGTCGAACAGCGCGTGCGCATAGGTGCCGCCTTCGTGCGGGTCGCTTTTGGCCGAGGGCGCGTGCATCAGCACGACGGGGCAGCCCGCCCCGGCCACGACCCCCATCGCGCGGTCGTCGTAGCGCAGCGCCGAAATATCGTTGACGATCGTCGCCCCCGCCGCGAGTGCGGCCTCCATCACCGCGGCCTTGCGCGTGTCGATCGACACCGCGACGCCGCCGCGCGCGAGGCCGGCGACAACCGCCTCGACGCGCTGGATCTCGTCGCCCTCCCACACCGGCGGCGCGCCGGGACGGGTCGATTCGCCGCCGACGTCGACGATCGCGGCACCCGCCGATCCCATCGCGAAGCCCGCGTCGATCGCCGCCGCCGTATCGACATGCTTGCCGCCGTCGGAAAAACTGTCGGGCGTGACGTTGAGGATGCCCATCAATTGGGGCTCGTTCAGGCGAACCATCCGCTCGCCGAGTTGCAGCGCGCCGCGCGGCCGCGCGACCGCCGCGCGCTGGGCCGTCGCGGCCTCGGCGAGCGCCGTCGGCATCGAAGCGACCCAGCCGTCAAATTCGGGAACGGCGACGATCGCCGACCTGATGCTCGCGCCGTCGCGCAGGCTGACATGCCAGGCGGCGAACCAGACCATCGTATCGGCGATGCGCAGGCAATGGTCGTCGAGTTCGTGCGGCCGGTCGACGAAACAGGCCGGACGGCAATAGATGCGCGCAGCCGCCGACGCGGCGCCGAGATCGGGCTTGGTGAGTGATTGGAACACGGCCTATCCCCTATCCGTCATTGCGAGCGAAGCGAAACAATCTCCAGCCATCGACGTTGCGCGACACCGATGGCTGGAGATTGCTTCGTCACCTCCGGTTCCTCGCAAAGACGCCGTGATCCTACGCCTCGTTCGCCAGCAGCCAGTCCTGCCGCACCGCATCGATCACGCGCAATTCCTTGCCGGTATCGACGTGCCAGAAGGTCCAGCCGTTGCAGCTCGGGGCGCCCTGCACGCCCGCGCCGAGCTTGTGGATCGACCCCGCGGGCTGGCCCTCGCATTCGAGGCTGCCGTCGACGCGCACCTTCGCCTTCCAGCGGCGCTTCGCGTCGGTCAGCACCGTGCCCGGCGCGATCATCCCGCATTCGACGAGCGTGCCGAAGGCGACACGCGTCGCGGCCTTGGGCGCCATCATCGTCTTCACCGCGCTTTCGTCGAGCGGCAGCGCCATCTCGATGCGCTCGTTCGCCGCGGCGATATAGTCGTCCTCGCGCTCGATGCCGATGAAATGGCGGCCGAGGCGCTTCGCGACCGCGCCCGTTGTGCCGGTGCCGAAGAAGGGGTCGAGGATCACGTCGCCGGGGTTCGAGCAGGCGAGCAGGATGCGATAGAGCAAGGCTTCGGGCTTCTGCGTCGGATGCACCTTGGTGCCGCCCTTCTTCAGCCGCTCCTGTCCGCCGCAGATCGGGATCAGCCAGTCCGACCGCATCTGAAGCTCGTCGTTGAGCGTCTTCATCGCGCGATAATTGAAGGTATAGCGCGACTTTTCGCCCATCGAGGCCCAGATCAGCGTCTCGTGCGCGTTGGTGAAGCGCGT
>PNJO01000164.1 GCA_013821905.1 Sphingopyxis sp.
TCTGCCCGGCATCGCAAAGGGCGAGCTTTACGCCTGCATCGGCCTGTCGGAGCCGGGTGCGGGGTCCGACCTTGCGGCGGTGCGGACCTCCGCACGCGAAACCGCCGAGGGCTGGCGGATCAACGGCCAGAAAATCTGGACCACGGGCGCGCATCTGTCGCACGTCATCCTCGCGCTCGTCCGCACCGAGGAAGGCAGCGAGCGCAATGCGGGGCTGAGCCAGTTGCTCGTCGATCTCGACACGCCCGGCATCACGATCCGGCCGATCATCGACATGGCGGGCCATCACGATTTCAACGAGATTTTCTTCGACGATGTGCTGGTCCCGCATGGCGCGCTCGTCGGCGAACGCGGGCAGGGCTGGAAGCAGGTCACCGCCGAACTCGGGCTCGAACGGTCGGGACCCGAACGCTACCTGTCGAGCCACGCGCTGCTGGTGGCGCTGATCGACGCGGCGGGCCCCGATCCCGAACCGGCGGTCGCAGGTCTGATCGGCGAGCTGACGGCGGAGATGTGGACGCTGCGCCAACTGTCGATGTCGACCGCGGCCAAGCTCGCGGCGGGCGAGGACCCGATGGTCGAGGCGTCGGTGGTCAAGGAACTCGGCAATGCGTTCGAACAGGATATGCCGCGCCGAGTGCAGGCGATCGTCGCCAGCGACTGGAATGGCGAGGGCGACCTTGCGCGTCTGCTCCGCGCCCTGCTCATCGCGTCGCCCAGCTTCTCGCTGCGCGGTGGAACGCGCGAGGTGATCCGCGGGATCATCGCGCGCGGACTGGGCCTGCGATGAGCGCGGCGCGCGAAATGCTCTGCGATACGGCGCGCGCGGTGCTGGCCGGCGCGAGCGATATCGCGCCGGTCGAGGAGGCCGGCTTTGCCCTGTTGCTGGTGCCCGAAGAGCAGGGCGGTTTTGGCGGCGACTGGGGCGATGCACATGCGGTGCTCCATATTGCGGGCATGGCGGTGCCCGACCTGCCTGTCGCCGAGACCATTCTGTCGGGTCTCTCCGATGTCTCCATGCCGCACCGCGCCGCTGCAACCGTCAGCCTGATCGCGGGCGCGATGGGGCAGGCGCTGTCGCTGTCGATCGACCATGTGAACACCCGCCAGCAATTCGGTCGCCCGCTCGGCAAGTTCCAGGCGGTGCAGCAATCGCTTGCCGTGATGGCGTGCGAGGTCGCGGCGGTCGACGCCGCGGCGGCAGCTATGGCGGCGCGGCTCGACGCGACGGGGTTCGATGCGGATGCGGCGAGCGTGGAAATCGCGGCGGCGAAACTGCGTGCCAATCGCGCCGTCGGCGTCGTCACCGCGATCGCGCACCAGGTGCATGGCGCGATCGGCTTTACCCGCGAATATGATCTCCACCGCGTGACGGTTTCGCTGATGCGCTGGCGTGGCGAGCATGGCAACGACGCCTATTGGGCGCAGATACTCGGTCGCCGGGTTGCGGGGCTCGGCGGGCGCGGTCTGTGGGAAAGCCTGACCGCGCGCGCCGGTTGACCGGTCAGCGGACCGCGCCGCCCTCGCGCAGCGCCGCGATCCCTGCCGCATCATAGCCAAGGCCCGCGAGCACTGCATCGCCATCCGCGCCGACCGCCGGCGCCGGGCGCGGGGTGTCGTTGACCGTCGCCGAATAGCGCGGGGCGGGGGCGGGCTGGACCGCGCCGCCGACCGTCAGGAAGGTTTCGCGCTCGACATTGTGCGGATGCTGCGGCGCTTCGCCCAGCGACAGGATCGGCGCGAAGCAGACGTCGGTCATTTCCATGATCGCGCACCATTCGTCGCGCGTCTTCGTCTTGAACAGCGCCGTCAGCTTTTCCTTCAGCGGCGCCCATTTCGACGGGTCCATCTGGGCATCGAAATCGGCGTCGTCGGTCAGCCCGGTCTTTTCGCGGAGCAGCGCATAGAATTGCGGTTCGATCGAACCGATCGAGACGAACTTGCCGTCGGCGCAGACATAGCTGTCATAGAAATGCGCCGCGCCGTCGAGCATGTTGACGCCGGCTTTGTCCTTGAGACGGCCTGCGGCGAGAAAACCCCAGGTCATGCCCGCGAGCAGCGCCGAACCGTCGGTCATCGCGCAGTCGATCACCTGGCCTTCGCCGGTGCGCGCGGCGTGAACGAGCGCACTCGACATGCCGAAGGCGAGCATCATCCCGCCGCCGCCGAAATCGCCGACATAATTGACCGGCGGCACGGGTTTCTCGCCCGCGCGGCCGATGCCGTGGAGGACGCCCGACAGCGAGATATAATTGATGTCGTGGCCGGCCGCCTGCGCATAGGGGCCGAACTGGCCCCAGCCGGTCATGCGTCCGTAAACGAGCCTCGGATTGTCGGCGAGGAGTATGTCGGGGCCGAGCCCGAGCCGTTCCATCACGCCGGGCCGATAGCCCTCGATAATGCCGTCGGCGCTCTTGCAAAGCTCGCGCGCGATGCGCACCGCGTCGGGGTTCTTCATGTCGAGCGCGATCGACGTGCGGTTGCGGCTGAGCGGATCGCGCGGATCCATGAAGCCGCCGGGACGATCGATGCGGATGACCTCGGCGCCATGATCGGCGAGCATCATGCCGCAAAAGGGGCCGGGACCGATGCCGGCGAATTCGATGATCCTGATGCCCTTCAGCGGACCTGCCATGTCTCTTGTCTCCCTCGCGGCCCCTCCGGACCCTGTCGAAATATTGCACTAATGTGCCGGTGAACTTCAAATTGTTGTCAAACTGTCAGAATTCCGCAATCCGCCTGTCACGTCATGGGCGTATCGCGCGCCCATGGAACGGGCATCCATCGCTCTCGACCGCCGCGGCTTTGCCAAGGGCCTGATGGCCACCGCCTTCGCCGGCCTCGCCCTTCACAGCCGTCATGTCTCCGCCGCGATGCTCGCTCAAGGCAAGGGCTTCGGGGCGCCGATCGCCGATCCGGCGGGCATTCTCGATCTGCCACCGGGCTTTTCGTACAAGATCGTCTCGCAGTTCGGCCAGACGATGAGCGACGGGCGCCAAGTCCCCAACAGCGCCGACGGCATGGGCTGCACCACGCTGCCCGACGGGCGCCTCTGCCTGATGCGCAACCATGAACTCGGCGCCGACGAGCTCGATCACGGCGCCTGTCCGGTCGGCACCGTCGGCGATCCCGCGGCGTTCGATTGTTATCGCGACGGTGGGGGCGAAGCGCTGCCCGGCGGCGTGTCGACGCTGGTTCTCGATCCCGCGAGCCTCGCGGTCGAGGAACAATATCTCTCGCTCGTCGGCACGATCTACAATTGCTCGGGCGGGATCACCCCGTGGGGCAGCTGGCTCAGCTGCGAAGAGGACGTCTCGCGCGCCGGCGGACTGCACAAGGAAGACCACGGCTGGGTCTTCGAAATGCCGGTCGCGCCGGGCGGGCTCGTCGCCGCCGAGCCGATCAAGGCGATGGGGCGTTTCAACCATGAGGCGGCGGTCGTCGATCCCCGGAGCGGCGCGGTCTATATGACCGAGGACCGGCAGGACAGCCTCTTCTATCGCTTCCTGCCCGCCGTGCCCGGCGAACTGCGCAAGGGTGGACGGCTGCAGGCGCTCGCGCTCACCGATCCGTCGTTTGCCGACACGCGCAACTGGACGCGCCCTGTGCTGGCGAGCGGCGGCTGGCACGACGTCCGCTGGATCGACCTCGACGAGGTCGAAAGCCCCAAGGACGATCTGCGCAAGCGCGGCGCGCGGGCGGGCGCAGCGATCTTTGCGCGCGGCGAGGGTATTCATGGCGGCGACGGCGAAATCTATTTCACCTGCACCTCGGGCGGTCCGGCGCGGCGCGGTCAGATCATGCGCTATCGTCCGTCGATCGCGGAGGGCACGGCGGCCGAGACGGCGCAGCCGGGGCAATTGCAATTGTTCCTCGAAACCAGCGATCCCGAACATTTCAGCTTCGGCGACAATCTGAGCGTCGCGCCGAACGGCGACCTGATCGTCTGCGAGGATCGCCGCGGTGCGAAACCGGACAATTGGCTGCGCGGCGTCACGCCCGACGGCAAGGTCTATCCCTTCGCCCGCGTGGCGGCGAAGACCAAATGCGCCGGCCTCTGCTTCGCGCCGGATGGAAAGACGATGTTCCTCAATCTTTACGACCCGGCACGGACGATCGCCGTGCGCGGGCCGTTCTGATCGGAACACCTCAGATCCGTTCGATGATGATCGCCGGAGCCATGCCGCCCGCAGCGCACATGGTGACAAGCCCGTAACGGCCGCCCGAACGCTCGAGTTCGTCGAGCGCGGTGCCGATCAGGATCGAACCCGTCGCGCCGATCGGATGGCCGAGCGCCATCGCGCCGCCGTTGATGTTCACCTTCTCGCGGTCGAGGTCGAGATCGCGGATGAATTTTTCGGCGACGACGGCAAAGGCTTCGTTGATTTCCCAGACGTCGATATCGTCCTTGGTCAGCCCGGCCTTTTCGAGCACCTTGTTGGCCGCCGGCACGGGCGCGTTGAGCATCAGCGTCGGGTCGTCGCCGATATTGGCATAGGCGACGATGCGCGCGCGGGGTTTGAGGCCGTGCTTGTCGGCATAATCCTTCGACGTCAGCAGGATCGCGGCGGCGCCGTCGACGACGCCCGACGAATTGCCCGCGTGGTGGACATGCTGGATGTCGACATCGGGATAGCGCCGGTTGATCTGCTTGCGGAAGGTGAAGCCGCCGCCAAGGTCGAAATCGGCGAGGCCGGCGAAGGCGGGCTTCAGCGAAGCGAGGCCCTCCGCCGTGGTTTCGGGGCGCGGAAATTCCTCATGGTCGAGCGCGACGCTGCCGTCGGGATTGTATACCGGCACCACCGACTTGTCGAAGCGGCCTTCCTTGATCGCCTTGTCGGCGCGCTGCTGGCTGACCAGCGCCAGCGCATCGAGGGCCTCGCGGCTGATTCCTTCCATCGTCGCGATCGCGTCGCCGCAAATGCCCTGGTGCGATTGCGGGTGGAGCTCGTCGAGTGCTTCGTGGCCCGATCCCATCAGGCGCTGGGGCAGGCCGGCGTTGGCCTGTTCGGCAGCGTAGGCGGTGGTGTAGCTCATCATTTCGGTGCCGCCGGCGATGACGCACTCTTCCATGCCGCTCATCACGCTGGCCGCAGCGAAATTCACCGAGCTGATGCCGCCGCCGCAGAAGCGGTCGAGCGTCGTGCCGCTGGCCTTGGTGTCATAGCCCGCCGAGAGGGCCGCCATGCGGCCGAGGTCGCCGCCCTGCTTGCCGTTCTGGCTCGAGGTCGACCAGACGATGTCGTCGACCGTCGCGGTGTCGAGATTGTTGCGGTCGCGGATCGCAGCGAGCACCGTCGCGGCGAGATGCTGCGGGTGCAGATGCGACAGCGCGCCCTTGCCGGGCTTGCCGACCCCGCGCGGGGTGCGGACGGCGTCGATGATATAGGCTTCGGCCATGACAAAATTCCTCTTCGTTGGGGAGCGTTAGCGGGGCGCCATGCGGATCGCGCCGTCGAGGCGGACCGTCTGGCCGTTGAAATAGCTGTTGCGGACCATTTCCATCGCAAGGCTCGCATATTCGCTCGCCTTGCCGAGGCGTTTGGGGAAGGGGACCGAGGCTTCGAGGCTTTCCTTCACTTTCGGGTTCATATTGCCGAGCAGCGGGGTTTCGAACACGCCGGGCATGATCGAATTGACGCGGATACCGAGGTCCATCAGGTCGCGCGCCATCGGCAGCACCAGGCCGTTCACACCGGCTTTGGCCGAGCCATAGATCACCTGGCCGATCTGCGCGTCCTGCGCCGCCACCGATGCGGTGAAGATGATAACGCCGCGTTCGCCGTCCTCCAGCTCGGGCAGGCCCGCCATGCCTTCGGCGGCGATCGAGCCGATGCGGTAGCTCGCGGTCAAAATGCCCGCGACGCCATAGGCATAATCCTCGGTCGGGGTGCGGCGGAACTTGCCCGTGTCCTTGTCATAGGCGAGCGTCTTGCCGCGGCGCGAGGTCATCGCGCAGTGGACGCAGATGCGTTCCTGACCGTGCGCGGCGCGTGCCTTCGCATAGCCGTCGAGCACCGATTGCTCGTCGGTGATGTCGACATGGACGAACAGCCCGCCGATCGACTTTGCAACCTCTTCGCCGAGCGCGTCGTTGATATCGAAGATCGCGACCTTCACGCCGCTTGCTGCAAGCGCTTCGGCGGTTGCTCGGCCCAGGCCCGACGCGCCGCCGGTGACGACCGCGGGCGTGGTGGAATCGAATTTCATGCGGGGAAGCTCCTCAGGCCGGAATCTGGTTGAAGGGGATGCCCTTGTCGGGGCGGTGGTCCTGCGGCAGGCCGAGGATCCTCTCGGCGATGGTGTTGAGCAGCGTCTCGTCCGACCCGCCGGCAATGCGGCCCGTCGGCGCGTTGATCCAGCTCGACGCCCAATCATCCTTTGGCGAGGCATGTTCGTCGAACAGGAAGGCACCGGTAC
>PNJO01000165.1 GCA_013821905.1 Sphingopyxis sp.
AAATTCATCCCCGCGTGCACGCTGCCGCTGACGGGCAAGAATGTCGTCGACATGATCGTCACCGATCTCGCGGTGTTCCGGCGCGACGACCATGACAGCCCGTTCCGGCTGATCGAGCTGGCCCCGGGGGTGACGGCGGAGGAAGTCGCCGAAAGGACCACGGCGCATTATATTGGCTGACGTGACCGCCAACCCCGGCTCCATCTGGCTGCTCGTCGGCGGATGGTTGTCGGCGGTGGCAGCCTTGCTCCATATCGCCTGCATCTTCGGCGGACCCGACTGGTATCGCTTTTTCGGCGCGGGCGAAGGCATGGCACGCGCGGCGGCGCGCGGCGAGTGGCAGCCGGTGCTGGTCACGCTGATCGTCGCCGCCGTATTGCTGATCTGGGCGGCCTATGCCTTTTCGGGCGCCGGATCGCTCCCGCGCCTGCCGCTGCTGCGCACCGGGCTGGTCGTGATCACCGCCATCTATCTGCTCCGCGCGCTGATCTTCGTGCCGCTCAACATGGTGCGTTCGACGCACAGCAGCGAATTCGCGCTCTGGTCGTCGCTGATCGTCCTTGTCTATGGCGCGGTTTACGCGATCGGGACGGTCAAGGCGTGGCCCCATCTGGCGCCCTGAACGAAGCCGGGGATAACCGCCCGCGCCGGGGGTGACGGCGGCGAAGGCGGCGGCTAAGACGGCGACCAGATAAAAGGTCGCAATCCAGTCACGAGTCCATGCCGCGCATTTTTACCATCGTCATCGCAGCCGCCGCCCTCGGGCTGACCGGCTGGTTCGGTCTTCACGCGCTGGGCGGCGGCGCCCCGCTTGCCAGCGTCCCGATCCCGATCAAGGCTCCCGAGAATCTGCCCGACACGCCCGCCGAATGGCGCGGCCGGATCGACTATCTTGCGCTCGACCGGCAACTCGCAGACATCGCGCAGCGGCCCGAGATGGCGGGACTGGCGGTCGCAGTGGTCGAGAATGGCGAGCTGCGCTTCGTGCGCGCCTATGGTGTCGCCGACGCATCGACCGGCGCGCCGGTCACCCCGCACACCTTGTTCCGCTGGGCTTCGGTTTCCAAGACCGCGACGGGCGCGCTGGCCGCAGCGCTGACCAAAGACGGCGCGGTCGATCTCGACCGGCCGGTCGCCGCCTGGCGCACGTCGCTGCGCCTGCCGGGGGGTGCCGAGGCGCGGGTCACGCTCGGCGATCTGCTGGCGCAGCGCACGGGCCTCACCAAAAACGCCTATGACGAGAAGCTGGAGGAAGGGCAGGACCCCGCGCTGCTGCGCGCGGGTCTCGCCGCAGCGCCGCTGCAATGCGAGCCCGGCACTTGCCACACCTATCAGAATATCGCCTTCGACGCGGCGAGCGAGATATTGGCGGGCGCCGCGAACGAACCGTTCGCCGATGCGGTCGAGGCGCGCTTCTTCCGCCCGCTCGGCATGGTGAGCGCGGGTTACGGGATGACGCGGCTCACGGGCGCGAGGGATTGGGCGAAGCCGCATCGCGGCGCGCAGGTCCGCCCGGTCAAGGAAGCCTATTGGCGCGTTCCCGCCGCAGCCGGCATCGAAAGCGATATCGTCGATTTCGCGACATGGATGCAGGCGATGATGGGCAGCCGCCCCGACGTGCTGCCCGCGCCGGTCTTGCAAACGGCGCATCGCCCCCGCGTCGGCACCGCGCGGCTTTATGGCGGCGCGCTGCGCCAAGCCATCAGCGACGCGGGCTATGGCCTCGGCTGGCGGAGCTTCACCTATGACGGCCGCCGGCTCGAAGGCCATTCGGGCGCGGTTTCGGGCTATCGCGCGACGATGATCTTCGAACCCGCGACGCGGACGGGCGTCGTCGCGCTGTGGAACAGCGACTGGGGCTTTCCGTTCCGCATCCCCTTCGCGGCGATCGACAGTTACCACAAGCGCGCCGACGCCAACTGGCTCGATCTTAGCGAGTTGCCGCCGGTGACCGGCGGGGCGGCCGGGACCGGCCCCGCGACGATGAGCCTGAAAAGGTAGCGCGCACCTTCCCTGCCTGTGTATCAGGCGCGCAGCGGCGAGGAGGAGAATCACCGATGCGCATATTGCTGACGGGATCGTCGGGCTGGCTCGGACGCCATCTGGCGCCGCTACTGGCCGAAAACGGCCATGAGGTCACCGGGCTCGACGTCGTTCCGGGCACGCATACCGGCGTGATCGGCACCGTCGCCGACCGCGCGCTGATCGACCGGACGATGGGCGAGCATGGCATCGAAGCGGTCATCCACGGCGGCGCGCTGCACAAACCCGACATCGTCCGCTATCCGCGGCAGGCCTTCATCGACGTCAATGTGACCGGCACCCTCAATCTGATCGAGGCAGCGGTCGCGGCGGGCAACGACCGCTTCCTCTTCACCTCGACGACCTCGCTGATGGTGCGCGCCGACGTCCGCGAAGGCGCGGGCGAAGCGGGCGCGTGGTGGATGGACGAGAATTTCGGCCCCCTCGAACCGCGCAACATCTATGGCATCACCAAGCTGGCCGCCGAACAGGCGTTGAGGCTCGTCCACCGCGAACAGGGCATCAACGTCGCGATCCTGCGCACGGGGCGCTTCTTTCCCGAGGATGACGATACGCACGCGGTGCCGGGCGGGCCGAACCTGAAAGCCAATGAGTTGCTGAACCGCCGCCTGACGGTCGAAGATGCCGCCGCGGCGCATCTCGCGGCGCTCGAAGCCGCCCCCGCAATCGGTTGCGACACCTTCATCCTCTCCGCGCCGCCGCCCTTCGCGCGCGAGGAAGCCGGGGAGCTGGCCCGCGATGCGCGCGCGGTGATCGCGCGCCACTATCCCGACGCGGCCGAGCTTTATGCCGCCGAAGGCTGGGTGCTCCCGGACGTGATCGACCGTGTCTATGACCCGTCGCGCGCCGAGCGCCGCTTCGGCTGGCGGGCAAGGACCGACTTCGGCAGCGTGCTCGCCGCGCTCCGCAACCGCAGCGAACTGCCCTTCGCACACGACCCCGCCTACACCTCCCCCATCGTCTCGCAGGAGCGCGAAGCATGTATGTGCTGATCACCGCCAACCGCAATTATTCGAGCTGGTCGCTGCGCCCGTGGGTGCTGATGCAGGGGCTGGATATCGCGTTCGAGGATCGCATCGAGCCCTTCACCCGACCGGTCAATTACGACGCCTTCCGCAGCTTCTCGCCGACCGGGCAGGTGCCGGCGCTGCTGCACGAAGGGCGGACGATCCATGATTCGCTCGGCATCGCCCTCTATCTCGCCGACCGGCATAGCGGCGTCTGGCCCGAGGATGCCGACGCGCGTGCCTGGGCGCAATGCGCGGTTGCGGAGATGCACAGCGGCTTTTCGGCGCTGCGGAACGATTGCACGATGAACGTCGGAGTGCGCGTGACGCCCAAACCGATGTCCGATGCGCTGAAAGCCAATGTCGCGCGCCTCCGCGAACTGTTCGCGGAGGGGCTGGCGCGGTTCGGCGGGCCGTGGCTCGCCGGGGCCGATTTTTCGGCTGCCGACGCCTTCTTCGCGCCGGTCGCCTTCCGCATCCGCACCTATGGCCTCGACGTCGGCGCCGGGCAGGCGTGGGTCGACCATATGCTGGCGCATCCGGCGATGATCGAATGGGAGCGGCAAGCGTTGCTCGAAGACTGGCGCGAGGAAAGCCATGAAGCCGAGCTGGCCGCCGCGGGTCTGGTTACGGCGGATTATCGGGCGGTTTGAAAGACCGTCGCCCCCGCGAAGGCGGGGGCCGCTGTCGGCCTTGCGCTACCTCCCCAGCGGCCCCCGCCTTCGCGGGGGCGACGATTATTCGACCAAGGCCTCGCGGACCACGGCTATCCCCGCTTCGCGCTGCGCCTTCAATTCGGCCTTCAGCTTCGCAGGATCGCGCGCGAAGACGAAGCCGAAACTCACCCCGCCTTCCTTGCCGATCGTCGCATGGTGGAGCCTGTGCGCCTGTACCAGCCGTTTCGCATAGCCGTGCCGTGGCACCCAGCGGAACCAGCGCTGATGGACGAGCCCGTCGTGCACCAGTGTGTAGATGATGCCGTACAGGAGAATGCCGAGCCCGATCCACGTTCCCGGCTCCCACGCGGCGGCGCCCCGAATCATCGGGCTGCCGGCCGCGAACATCGAAATGCTCATCGCGGCGCCGACGAGCGCAAACAGGTCGTTCTTTTCCAGCACGCCGTCATGCGGCTCGTGATGGTCGCGGTGCCACGCCCAGCCGAAGCCGTGCATGATATATTTGTGACTCGCCCACGCGACGCCCTCCATCGTCACCACGGTGGCGAGAATGAGCGCGATGATGGCGGGAAGCGACATGCGCGAACTATAGGCCGGTTCCTCGTTCGATGCACCCTGCTCCTCGTCATCCCGGACTTGATCCGGGATCCATTCTTCCGGCGCTGCGTGAAGGGACCCCGGATCAAGTCCGGGGTGACGAAAGGAGGAAATGGAGCAACACGACCGAAAATTGCGTTTTTGATCGCCACTCGCTTGCATTGTTATGCAGGCGGCTTAAGTGAGCCGCATGACCCGGCCCCGCACCCTCTATGAAAAAATCTGGGACGCGCATGTCGTCGAACGGCGCCCCGACGGAACCTCGCTGATCTTCATCGACCGCCACCTCGTCCATGAAGTCACCAGCCCGCAGGCGTTCGCGGGGCTTCGCGCGAGCGGGCGCACGGTGCGCCGTCCCGACCTGACGCTCGCGGTGCCCGATCACAATCTGCCGACCACCGCGCGCCAGGATGCGGCGGGCCACAAGCTGCCCATCGCCGACCCCGAAAGCGCGGCACAATTGGCGGCGCTCGAGAAGAACGCCCCCGAATTCGGCATCCGTTATATCGACGCGGTCGCGGCCGAACAGGGGATCGTCCATGTCGTCGGTCCCGAACAGGGCTTTTCGCTGCCCGGCACGACGATCGTCTGCGGCGACAGCCACACCGCGTGCCACGGCGGCATCGGCGCGCTCGCCTTCGGGATCGGGACGAGCGAGGTCGAGCATGTGCTCGCGACGCAGACGCTGCTGCTCCAGCCGTCGAAGACGATGGAAGTGCGCGTCGAGGGCGAGGTCGGCCCTGGCGTCACCGCGAAGGACATCATCCTCCACATCATCAGCGTCACCGGCGCCGCGGGCGGAACCGGCCATGTCGTCGAATATACGGGCAGCGCGATCCGCGCGCTGTCGGTCGAAGGGCGCCTGACCGTGAGCAATATGGCGATCGAGGGCGGCGCGCGCGCCGGACTGATCGCGCCCGACGAGACGACCTTCGCTTACCTCAAGGGCCGCCCCTATGCGCCGAAGGGCGCCGACTGGGACGCCGCGGTCGCCTGGTGGAAAAGCCTCGCCACCGATCCGGGCGCGACCTACGACAAGGTCGTCGTCATCGACGCCGCCGACATCGCGCCGAGCGTCACCTGGGGCACCAGCCCCGAGGATGTCGTGCCGATCACCGGCGTCGTCCCCGACCCCGCAAGCTTCGCCGACCCGTCGAAGCAGGCCGCCGCGGCCAAGTCGCTCGCGTACATGGGGCTCGAACCCGGCACGCGGATGCAGGATGTCGCCATCGAGAATATCTTCATCGGCAGCTGCACCAACAGCCGCATCGAGGACATGCGCGCCGCCGCCGCGATCTTGAAAGGCCGCAAGAAGGCCGCCAACGTCAAATGGGCGATCGTCGTCCCCGGCTCGGGGCTGGTGAAGCGCCAAGCCGAGGCCGAGGGGCTCGACCGCATTTTCACCGACGCGGGCCTCGAATGGCGCGAGCCGGGCTGTTCGGCGTGCCTTGCGATGAACCCCGACAAGGTGCCCGCGGGCGAACGCTGCGCCAGCACCAGTAACCGCAATTTTGTCGGCCGTCAGGGACCGGGCAGCCGCACCCACCTCGTCAGCCCCGCGATGGCGGCCGCCGCGGCGGTGACGGGCAAGCTCACCGATGTGCGGGAGTTGATGGCATGACCCCGATCGAGAAGGTCGAAGGCCGTGCGATTCCGTTCGGGCTGAAGAATGTCGACACCGACGTCATCATCCCCGCGCACTGGCTGAAGACCACGACGCGCGAGGGCATGGGCAAGGGCGCGTTCGAGACACTGCGCGCCGATCCCGACAATCTGTTCGACAGCGCCGAATATAGGGGCGCGCCGATCCTGATCGCGGGCGACAATTTCGGGTGCGGGTCGAGCCGCGAACATGCTGCATGGGCATTGGGGGACCTTGGCATCCGCGTCGTGATCGCCCCCTCCTACTCCGACATTTTTTCGGGCAATGCGGTCAAGAACGGCATCCTGCCCGTGGTGCTGCCGCAGGCGGCGATCGACCGGTTGATGGAAGTCGCGAAGACCGATCCGGTGCATGTCGATCTCGATACG
>PNJO01000166.1 GCA_013821905.1 Sphingopyxis sp.
CAGCCGTCGATCTTCACATCATCCTGCGTGAGTTCGAGCTTTTCGCCCGCGGCGACCCGGATCATCTGCTCGACCAGGTCGATGCCGGTGATCGCCTCGGTCACCGGATGCTCGACCTGAAGCCGCGTGTTCATTTCGAGGAAGTAGAAGCTCTCGCCCGTCGGGTCGGCGCCCGAGACGATCAGCTCGACCGTGCCCGCGCTATAATAGCAGACCGCCTTCGCGAGCGCGACGCACTGCTCGCCCATCGCCTGGCGCATCTTCTCGGTCACGAAGGGCGACGGCGCCTCCTCGACCACCTTCTGGTGGCGGCGCTGGATGCTGCACTCGCGCTCGTTCAAATAGAGGATATTGCCATGCTGGTCGCCGAGGATCTGGATCTCGATGTGGCGCGGGTTGAGGATGAATTTCTCGATGAAGACGCGGTCGTCGCCGAAGCTGTTCAGCCCCTCGCGCTTGACGCTTTCAAAGCCCTCGCGGACATCTTTCTCGTCATAAGCGAGGCGCATCCCCTTGCCGCCGCCCCCGGCGCTGGCCTTCATCATCACCGGATAGCCGATCTCGTTCGAAATCTCGACCGCATGCTCGGTATCTCGGATTTCGCCAACGAAGCCGGGAACGACGTTAACGCCCGCTTCCTTGGCGAGCTTCTTCGACTCGATCTTGTCGCCCATCGCGGCAATCGCGTTCACCGGCGGGCCGATGAAGGCGATATTTTCCTTGGCGAGGGCCTCGGCGAAGCTGGTGCGCTCCGACAGGAAGCCATAGCCCGGATGCACCGCCTCGGCGCCGGTCGCCTTGCACGCTTCGATGATCTTGTCGGCGATCAGATAGGATTCGGACGCAGGCGACGGCCCGATATGCACCGCTTCATCAGCCATCCGCACAAAGGGCGCGCGCGCATCGGCGTCCGAATAGACGGCGACGGTCGCGATGCCCATGCGGCGTGCGGTCTTGATGACGCGGCAGGCGATTTCACCACGATTGGCGATCAGGATTTTCTTGAACATTTAGCGCCTCCAACGGCGAAACAAGAGAAATGAAAGAGCGGCATAACCGCAGATCGCTCCAGCGATCGCGATCCAAATCAATTGAGAACTTCCCATATCGCAATTTGCCTCAGGCCCCATGCCGCAGGGAAATGCCGCAGCGAAGATCGCGAATGCTGCGACACTCCACCAAATGAAGCTGGCAATTATGAAACCAACGGCACGGGAAAAGGCGGTCACTCCGCCGCCTCCATCCGCATCGGCTCTTCGCTCTCCATCGGCCGCAGCCCGAGCTTCGCGAACAGCGCCGCGTCGGCGCTGTCGCCGCGGTTGCCGGTAGTGAGCAGCTTGTCGCCGGTGAAGATGCTGTTCGCGCCCGCCATGAAGCAGAGCGCCTGCGTCGCTTCCGACATGCTCTCGCGCCCTGCCGACAGGCGGACCATACTCATCGGCATGGTGATGCGTGCGACCGCGATGGTGCGGACGAATTCGATATCGTCGATTTTCGCGAGCGGGGTGCCTTCCAGCATGTCGCCGAGCACAGTGCCCTTCACCGGCACCAGCGCATTGACCGGCACACTTTCGGGATGGCGTTCCAGTGTCGCGAGCGCGTGGATGAAGCCGACGCGGTCGGCGCGCGTTTCGCCCAGTCCGACGATGCCGCCCGAACAGACGTTGATCCCCGCGTTGCGGACTTCATCGAGCGTGTCGAGGCGATCCTGAAAGGTGCGGGTCGAGATGATATTCGCGTAATTTTCCGGGCTCGTGTCGATATTATGATTGTAATAGTCGAGCCCAGCGACCGCGAGCGTCTGCGCCTGCTCCTTGCTGAGCATGCCCAGCGTCATGCAGGTTTCCATGCCCATCTGGCGCACGCCCTCGATCATCTCGACGATCGCGGGCATGTCGCGGTCCTTGGGGTTGCGCCAGGCGGCACCCATACAGAAACGCTTCGAGCCCGAATCCTTCGCCTGCGCCGCCGCCTGCAGCACCGCGCGGACGTCCATCAGTTTGGTCGCCTTCAATCCGCTGTCGGCGTGCTTCGACTGTGAGCAATAGCCGCAATCCTCGACGCAGCCGCCGGTCTTGATGCTGAGCAAGGTGCAAAGCTGCACTTCGCCGCGCGCATGGTGCCGGCGGTGGACGCTTTGCGCCTCCCACATCAGCTCGTCGAACGGCAGATCGAACAGCTCGGCGATTTCTTCGCGGGTCCAGTCGGTACGGGTCATCGAAGCACTTTCAGGAAAGGGAGAGAGGCTGCACGCGGGGCGTCCGGCCTTTTTGGCCGCATCGCCCCGCGCGAATTCGGGATCGCCGCCGGTCAGGCGCCGACGCGATAGGTCAGCGCCAGCTGGCGTTCGGGAACGGTCGGGCCGAAATAATAGGAAACGCTGTGCGTCTTGCCGTCAACCTGCCATTCCCAGCGCATGCCGCCGTCATAGACGACGCGCACCGGGTGGAGGCCGAGTGCCTTGCGCAGCCCTTTCTCGACCGCCGCCGCAATCTTGTCGCGATCGCTGTCGCCGGCGCTGAGCGCGGCATCGAAGTCGCACTGGCCGGGTGCGACGCGGGTCACGACGGTGCGCGACGAGCGCCAGCGGTCGTCATCGGCCTTTTCATAGCCAAAGCCGCTCTTGGCCACCGCATAGTCGAAGCGTTTGGGGTTGGGATGGATCGCCAGGCACAGGCTGTCGAACTCGGCGACCGCCTGTTCCAGCCCGGTCACGCCGAGCCCCCCTGCGGGCTCGAACGATGCCGATGCGGGCTGGGCCGCCGCCGCGGCGAACCCCGCGAGTGTCCATGCGAAGAGATACCGCTTTTTCATGTCAAAGCCTCCTCCTTCACCGGGGGCATATTGTGCCCCAACAGGCGCAGCACATCGGCCGCGCATTCGACCACATTGCTGCCGGGACCATAGATGCCCTGCACGCCGGCATCGCGCAGATACTGATAATCCTGCGGCGGAATCACGCCGCCCGCAATGACCTTGATATCGCCGCGCCCCGCTTCCTTCAGCTTGTGGATAAGTTCGGGGATAAGCGTCTTGTGCCCCGCCGCGAGGCTGGAGGCGCCGACGACGTCGACGCCGCTGTCGAGCGCGAGCACGACCGTCTCCTCGGGCGTCTGGAACAGCGGCCCCGACACGACGTCGAAGCCCATGTCGCCGAACGCCGAGGCGATCACGTTGGCGCCGCGATCATGCCCGTCCTGCCCCATCTTGGCGACGAGCAATTTGGGTTTGCGCCCCATGCGGCGTTCGACCGCCTTCACGCCTTCGAGCACTTGGCTCCAGCGATCATCGCCCTCATAGGGTGCGGCATAGACGCCCTTCACCGGGGTCGGCTGCGTCGCATAACGCTGGAAGCTCTCCTCCATCGCCGACGAAATTTCGCCGAGCGTCGCGCGGGCGCGGGCGGCCTCGACGGCGTGGGCGAGGAGATTGGTCTCGATCGACTGCGGCGCTGCGGCCGCCTTGCGCAGCGCGTCGAGCGCCGCCTGACATGCGGCCTCGTCGCGGTTCGCTTTCACCTTGTTGATCCGTGCGATCTGCGCGTCGCGAACCTTCGTGTTATCGACCTCAAGCGTTTCGAGCAGGTCTTCGTCCTTCAGGCGGTATTTGTTCACCCCGACGATCACATCGTCGCCGCGGTCGACGCGCGCCTGACGCGCGGCGGCGGCGGTCTCGATCATCGCCTTGGGCCAGCCGGCGGCGACGGCCTTCGCCATGCCGCCCTCCTTCTCGACGCGCTCGATGATCTCCCACGCCTTGTCGACCAGTTCCTGCGTCAGCGCCTCGACATAATAGGAGCCGCCGAGCGGATCGACGACCTTGGTCATCCCGGTCTCTTCCTGGATGACGATCTGCGTGTTGCGCGCAATGCGCGCCGAGAAATCGGTCGGCAGCGCGATCGCTTCGTCGAGCGCGTTGGTGTGGAGCGACTGGGTGCCGCCGAGCATCGCCGCCATTGCCTCGATCGTCGTGCGCATGACATTGTTGTACGGGTCCTGCTCGGTGAGCGAGACCCCCGACGTCTGGCAGTGGGTGCGCAGCATCTTGCTGCGCTCGTCTTTCGCGCCGAGGTTGGTCATCACGCGGTGCCACAGCACGCGCGCGGCGCGGAGCTTCGCAATCTCCATGAAGAAATTCATGCCGATCGCGAAAAAGAAGCTCAGACGCCCCGCAAACTTGTCGATGTCCAGCCCGCTGGCGACCCCGTAGCGTACATATTCGGCGCCATCGGCGATGGTGAAGGCCAGCTCCTGCACCTGCGTCGCGCCGGCTTCCTGCATATGATAGCCGGAGATCGAGATGCTGTTGAACTTGGGCATCTCGCGGCTGGTGTAGCCGAAAATGTCCGAAATGATCCGCATCGAGGGCTCGGGCGGGTAGATATAGGTGTTGCGGACCATGAACTCCTTCAGGATGTCGTTCTGGATGGTCCCGTCGAGCAATTTGCGCTCGACGCCCTGTTCTTCGCCCGCGACGATGAAGAAGGCCAGGATCGGGATCACTGCGCCGTTCATCGTCATGCTGACCGACATCTGGTCGAGCGGGATGCCATCGAACAGGATCTTCATATCCTCGACGCTGTCGATCGCGACCCCCGCCTTGCCGACGTCGCCGACGACGCGCGGATGGTCGCTGTCATAGCCGCGGTGCGTCGCAAGGTCGAAGGCGACCGACAGGCCCTTCTGACCCGCGGCGAGGTTGCGGCGATAGAAGGCGTTCGATTCCTCGGCGGTCGAAAAGCCCGCATATTGCCGGATCGTCCACGGCCGCCCCGCATACATCGACGCGCGCACGCCGCGCGTGAAGGGCGCGAAACCGGGCAGGCCGGGATCGGCCGTCACATCCTCGGCGGTGTAGAGCGGCTTGACGTCGATCCCCTCGGGCGTCGCCCAGGTGAGGTCCTTGCCCTTCACTTCCTTGGCAGCGGCTTCGGCCCATTGGTCGAGGGTGGGTTTGTCGGTCATATGCAGTCTCGTTTCATGCTCCCCGGCGAAGGCCGGGGTCCAGAAGTCGTGGTCCCCGGCTTTCGCCGGGGAACGCAGGTCAGTGATCGCCCTTCGGCGTCTCCATAATCTCGGTCAGCACCCCGCCCATATCCTTGGGATGGAGGAAGAAGATCGGCGTCCCGTGCGCCCCGATGCGCGGCTCGCCCAGCACCCGCTTGCCCATCGCCTCGAACGCCGCCTTGGCGGCGTGAATGTCGGGGACTTCGTAACACATATGATGCTGCCCGCCCGCCGGGTTCTTTTCGAGGAAGCCCGCGATCGAGGTGTTGCCGGGCAGCGGCTCGACCAGTTCGATCTGCGTGCCCGTAAGCGCCCCATCGGCACCGGGCGTGTCGACAAAACACACCTTTACCCCCTGCTCGGGCAGGGCGAACGGCTCGTGAATTGTCGTCGCGCCCATGACGTCGCGGTAAAAGACGATACTGTCGGCGATCGACGGCGTCGCAACGCCAATGTGGTTGAGGCGGCCCAGTTTCATTTCAAAGTCTCTCCAATTTCGTCATGCCGGACTTGATCCGGCATCCCGCTTTACGGCAGCGAAGAAGCGGGACCCCGGATCAAGTCCGGGGTGACGACAAGATTACAGCGGGATATTATCGTGCTTCTTCCACGGATTCTCGAGGCTCTTGTTCCGTAGCTTCCGTAACCCCAGCGCAATCCGCCGCCGCGTCGAGTGCGGGTAGATCACCTCGTCGATATAGCCACGCTGCGCCGCGACGAACGGGTTGGCGAAGCGGTCCTCATATTCCTTCGTGCGCTCGGCGATCTTTTCGGGGTCGCCGATGTCGCTGCGGAAGATGATCTCGACCGCGCCCTTCGCACCCATCACCGCGATTTCGGCGGTCGGCCAGGCATAGTTGAGGTCACCGCGCAGATGCTTCGACGCCATCACGTCGTATGCGCCGCCATACGCCTTGCGCGTGATCACCGTAATCTTGGGCACCGTCGCCTCGGCGTAAGCGAACAGCAGTTTCGCGCCATGCTTGATGATGCCGTTATATTCCTGCGCCGTGCCAGGCAGGAAGCCGGGGACGTCGACAAAGGTGACGATCGGAATCTCGAACGCGTCGCAGAAGCGGACGAAGCGCGCCGCCTTCTTCGACGAATTGATGTCGAGCACGCCCGCCAGCACCAGCGGCTGGTTCGCGACGATACCGATCGTCCGCCCCTCGATCCGTCCGAAGCCGCAGATGATGTTGCCGGCATGCGCAGGCTGCACCTCGAAGAAATCGCC
>PNJO01000167.1 GCA_013821905.1 Sphingopyxis sp.
CTCGAATCGGGCGCGCGCCTGCGCGTCTCGCGTCCCAATTTGTCGCGCCACGACCAGGAGGATTTCACCTGGGACGACAAGGTCAGCATGCACTGGCGCGCGGATAGCCCGGTGGTGTTGCTGGGGTAACTTACAACTCGTCATTGCGAGCCGCGAAGCCGCGCGGCAATCCAGAGTTGCGTAAACCGCCCTGGATTGCTTCGCTCCGCTCGCAATGACGAGTATCAGTGAGCGGCCGTCTGCTTCCCCGGCAGGAAATGCAGCGCCCCGACGATCAGCCCGCCGAGCAGCAATCCGAAGATGCCGTCGCCGGTCGCCTTGATCAGCCACGTCCACAGCCCCTCGAGCGGCAGACCGCTCGCGACCGAATGCGCCAGCGCTTCCAGCGCCTCGGCGATCCCGCCGATATGATATTCGTGCAGCCCGTGGAGCACGATCTGCCCGCCGACCCACAGCATCGCGGCGGTGCCGATCGTCGCCAGCGCACCGAGCAGCTTCGGCATCAGGGCGACTAGCCCGCGCCCGATCGCCTGCCGCGCTTTGTTGCCTTCCTTCGCCATGTGGAGTCCGATGTCGTCCATCTTCACGATCAGCCCGACGACGCCATAAACCGCGACGGTGATCAGCACCGCGACGAGCGCGAGCGCCGCGCCGCGCATGACCAGATGTTCGTCGAGCACCTCGTTGAGCGCGATTACCATGATCTCGGCCGAGAGGATGAAGTCGGTGCGCACCGCGCCCTTCACCATCGTTTCTTCATGGTCCTTGTCGGCGACGATCTCGGCGTCTTCCGCGAGGCTCGTCTTGTCCTCCTGCAGCGAGTGCAGCACTTTCTCGGCGCCCTCGAAGCAAAGATAGGCGCCGCCGATCATCAGCAGCGGCGTGATCGCCCACGGCAGGAACGTCGACAGCAGCAGCAGCGCCGGCAGGATCAGAACCAGCTTGTTGAACAGCGACCCTTTGGTGATCCGCCAGATGATCGGCAGTTCGCGGTCGGGGGTGAAGCCGGTGACATAGCGCGGGGTCACCGCGGTATCGTCGACCACGACCCCCGCCGCCTTCACCCCGGCCTTCGACGCCGCGGCGCCGACATCGTCGATGCTCGCGGCGGCCACCTTGGCGATGGTGGCGACGTCGTCGAGCAAGGCAAAAAGGCCGGATGGCATAGGGGTTTGGTCTTTCCTGTTCAGAGCGCGCGGAGTTTCGGCATCACCTCATCCAAGGATTTGCGGATGATGGCAACCATCTCGTCGATCTGTTCCGTCGTGATGACGAGCGGCGGACACATGACGAGGCTGTCGCGAATCCCGCGCACCATCAGCCCGTTTGCGATGCAGGCGTCGCGCGCCATCGGTCCCGCGGTTCCCTCGGCGCCGCCGAAGCGCGCACGCGTCGCCTTGTCGGCGACAATCTCGACCGCCCCGAGCAGCCCGATCGAGCGCGTCTCGCCGACGAGCGGATGATCGTTCAGCGTCGCGAGCGCCCTGGCGAGATGCGGGCCGGTCACGCTGCCCGTGCGCTCGACGAGGCCCTCGCGCTCGATGATCTCGATATTCTTGAGCGCAACCGCCGCCGCGACCGGGTGACCCGAGTAGGTGAAGCCGTGGACGAAATCGCCGCCGGTCTTGAGCACGTCGACGACATGGCTGGCGACCGCGGTCGCCGAAATCGGCAGGTAACCCGATGACAGCCCCTTCGCCATCGGCATCAGGTCGGGCGTGAAGCCCATCGTCTCATGTCCCCACATCTTGCCGGTGCGCCCGAACCCGCAGATCACCTCGTCGGCGACCAGCAGCAGGCCATATTTGCGCACCACCGCCTCAACCTTCGGCCAATAGCCCTTGGGCGGGATGATCACACCGCCCGCGCCCTGCACCGGCTCGCCGATGAAGGCGGCACAGTTTTCGGGGCCGACCTCGAGAATCTTGTCCTCGATCGCCTGGACGCAGGCGTCGGTGAACTCCTCCTCGGTCATCCCCTGACCTTCGCCGAAATAATAGGGCTGGCGGACATGTGCGACGCCGGGGATGGGGAGGTCGCCCTGCGCGTGCATCGCCTTCATGCCGCCCAGCGAGACGCCCGCGACGGTCGAGCCGTGATAGGCGTTCCAGCGGCTGATGAAGACGGTGCGCTTGGGCTCGCCCTTCAGCTTCCAATAATGGCGCACCATGCGGAAGACCGTGTCGTTCGCCTCGCTGCCGGAAGCGTTGAAGAAGATGTGCGGCAGGCGATTCTGCGTGAGGCTTGCGATCTTCGCCGCGAGCGTCACCGTCGGCGGCGTCGCGGTCTTGAAGAAGGTGTTGTAGAAGGGCAGCTCGCGCATCTGCGCCGCCGCCGCCTCGACCAGTTCCTCGCGGCCATAGCCGACATTGACGCACCACAGGCCCGCCATGCCGTCGAGGATGCGGTGCCCGTCGCCGTCGGTGATCGTGCAGCCCTCGGCATGGGTGATGATGCGGCTGCCGCCGAGCTTTTCGATCTCCGCCCAGTCGGCCTGCGCGGGGAGATGGTGCGCGACGTCGAGACGACGCAGTTCGGCGATGTCGTGATTGCGGGGCATGTCAGAACTCCTGATTTTTGGGAAACGGAACGAAGAATCGTCCCGGAATCAGGGGGAGAAGCTGATCCGCGCGAGATAGCGGTCGTAACGGGTGACGCGGCGGTTCATAGCGCCCCCCTTAACGCGCGCCCGAGCAGCTGGAAATAGGTCCGGCTGTCCGCATTGCCGTCGGTCGCCCATTCGGGGTGCCACTGGACGGCGAGCAGCGGCGCGCCGTTCGGCCGCGCGCTATAGGCCTCGACCAGCCCGTCGGGCGCGCGCGCTTCGACCGTCAGGCCGTCGGCCAACGTCGCGACCCCCTGATAATGGACCGAATTCACGTCGAGCGACGGCTTTTCATAGGCGCCGGCGAGCAGCCCGCCCTCGACCAGATCGACCTTGTGATGATGGTCGAACATGGCATCGAAGCCCACGCCGTCGGGCGCATGATGGTGCAGCAATTCGGCGCTCGCCGACGTGTCGCGCCGCAGCGTGCCGCCGAGGGCGACGTTGATTTCCTGAAACCCCCGGCAGATGCCGAACAGCGGCCGCTGCGCCGCGATCACCGCATCGACCAGATCGAGCACCATGCGGTCACGGTCGGGATCGAATGGCCCTTCGCCTTCGACCGGATCGCCATAGAGCGCAGGCGCGACATTCGACGGCGTGCCGGTGAGCAGAACCCCGTCGAGCCGCCCGACAACCTCGGCGGCGCGCATATGGTCGGGCAGCGACGGAATGATCAGCGCGGCGCAATCGGCGTGGCGCATCGCCGCGCCCGCATAACGGTTCATCACCGCCTGCGCCAGCTCGGTGCCGACGGTGCGGTTGCAGGCGATGATGCCAAGGACAGGGCGTTGCGACATGCCCTCACGCTGCCGGTTTTAGCGCGGCAGCGCCAGCAGAATCTCAGGCATATTGGCGCGCGAAGGCGGCGGCGGCGCCGAACAGGCCCGGCTGCGGGTGCGTGATCAGCTTGACCGGCAGCGCCGCCATGAAGCCCTCGAACCGCCCCTTTTCGATGAAGCGTTCGGGGAAGCCCGAACGGACGAGGCTGTCGCGGATACGCAGGCCGAGCCCGCCCGCGACGACGACGCCGCTCGCCCCCTGCGCCAGCGCCAGATCGCCCGCCACGCTGCCGAGCGACAGGCAGAAGCGATCGACTGCTGCCGCGGCAAGGCTGTCTTCGCCGCTCATCGCCCTGCTCCAGATTTCCTTGTCGTCGCGCGGGGTCACTGCGCGGCCCTCGAGCGCGGCGAGCGTTTCGTAGATGTCGACGATCGCAGGTCCCGACACGATGCGTTCGACCGACACGCGGCGGTGCCGCTTGCGTAGCCGCGCGAGGATCGCATCCTCGATGCTGTCGAGCGGGGCGAAGTCGATATGGCCGCCCTCGGTCGCCTGGACGCGATATTCCGCGCCGTCGCGCCAGATGTGCGCGACGCCCAGGCCGGTGCCGGGGCCGATGATCGTGATCGTTCCCGTCGCGGGGAGCGGCTCGTCGGGGCCCGCGAGCCGCTCGAAATAGCGTTCGTCGGCCTGCGCGACGGCGTGGCCGACGGCTTCGAAATCATTGACCAGCGTATAGCGGTCGACATTCAGCTTCTCGTGGATCAGCGCCGGGCGGATAATCCACGGATTGTTGGTGAAGCGGATGATGTCGCCGCGCGTCGGCCCGGCGATGGCAATGGCGACCGCGCGCGGCAGCGTACCGCCCAGCTGACGCTCGAAATCCTGCCATGCCGTCTGAAAACTCGCATGATCCTTGGTATGCAGCGTCGTTTCCTGACCGAGCGACAGCACACGGCCGCCTTCGACTTCGGCGAGCGCGAACCGCGCGTGGGTGCCGCCGATATCGACCGTGACGATCTGTTCGCTCATGACTCTCCCTTGCCGGTCCACGAACGGCCGGCGCGCCGACGGAATGTCCTATGCCCGACGGCGATGCAACAGGGCATAGCTATGCGCCGCGGCGTCGCGGTGGCGGTCGAGCCGCGATCCGCAACGGTGACGAACCCGCAAAAATCCGCGCGATCACGCAGCCTGCGGGCAAGGAAATCCAGCGATGGAGGAAAGTGGCGCACCCGGAGCGATTCGAACGCCCGACCCTCAGATTCGTAGTCTGATGCTCTATCCAGCTGAGCTACGGGTGCGTGGAGAGGCGCCTTTAAGGGGCAGTGCGCGGGTGCGCAACCCCCTATTTCGACTTTGTGACGATGTGACAGGAGGATTGGCGGCGTGCGGTGTCGAGGCCGCCGATTTCCGCCGGATCCTTCAGCAACAGCCGGATCAGCCCGATGCCCCTGTCGTGCTCGGTGCGCACGACTTCGGCGCCCGCGGGCACCGCCTGCCCTTCGCGTGCGACAATGATTCGATAGGGCTTGCCGCCCGCCTGCAGGTCGTTGCGCACGAAAATCACATCGGTCGCGGCGTCGAAGAGGCTGAGCGAGCTGTAGCGGCCCGGCACGGGCGTCACGTCGATCGCGACCGGCCCTTTCGACAGATCATAGGGGCAGCTCGAATAAGCGAGATCGGGGCTCGGCCGCACGACCGGCTGGCGCGCGGGCGTCGCGAGATTGCCGTAGGACATGGTGTTGACACCCCCCTGCCCCAGCCGGTCCATCGCGACATTCATCAGGCCATAGGGAATCCAGGCGATCGCCGCCCAAGCGGTCGCCGCTGCAACGATCAGGCCGAAGAGGACCGGGCCGAGCCAGGCGCGCATCTCAGCAACCCTCCTTCACGAGCCGCGGCAGCGCCGCCTTCGCCGGGTCGGCGCGGAACGCCTTGCCGGGATTATACATACGCAGCGTCAACTGGAAGGGCTGGCCCTTTATGCCCGGCAGCCAGGCGCCGTCCGCCGGCTTGTCGGGCGAAATCGTCACCCGCCAGTCGCCGCTGGCATCGAGCGCGACATTGGCGCCATTGACCGACCAGATGCGGCCCGGATTGTCGACCAGATACCCCTTATCGTCATAGACGGTGACGCTCCACCAGCGCGCGTCGAGCGGCTTGCCCGACAGGCTGTAGCGGCAATTGCCGTCGAGCGGCGCGCCGGCGGCGTCGTGCTTCGCCATCCAATAGACGGTTTCCCTTGCGGGCAGCGCCAGCAACCCCGAGCGCGCGACCACCGCACGCGTCAGCGGATCGGTCGCCTTGGTTCCGTAACCGAGCGAGGTCGTCCACGGGCCGTTGCGGATTCCGCCATCGCCGAGCCCGCCGTTGGTGAGCGCCCAAGCGCCGCCGAGCCCCACCGCCAATCCGCCCACCAGAGTGATCGCATAGCGGTGCCAGCTCTTCATCGCGCCCTACCCCTTCTTAAGCGCCGCCTGAGCTGCCGCCAGACGTGCGATGGGCACACGGTAGGGCGAGGCGCTGACATAGTCGAGGCCCGTTTTCTCGCAGAAATGGATGCTCGGCGCGTCGCCGCCATGCTCGCCGCAAATGCCGAGCTTGATGCCCGCGCGTGTGCCGCGGCCGCGTTCGGCGGCGAGCTCGATGAGCTGGCCGACGCCCTCGACGTCGAGGCTGACGAAGGGATCGGTGACGAAAATGCCCTTGTCGACATATTGCGTCAGGAAGCGGCCCGCATCGTCGCGGCTGATGCCGATCGTCGTCTGCGTCAGGTCGTTGGTGCCGAAGGAGAAAAACTCCGCCGTCTCGGCGATTTCGCCCGCCATCAGCGCAG
>PNJO01000168.1 GCA_013821905.1 Sphingopyxis sp.
GAGGCGGCGGCCTATGGGGTCGCCTATCTGACCGCCTATGTTGCGCTCGTCCGCTGCGCGCGCGTCGAGGCGGGCGAATGGGTGCTGGTGCACGGTGCCGCGGGCGGGGTTGGGCTGGCGACGGTCGATCTCGCGAAAGCGCTTGGCGCCCGCGTCATCGCGGCGGCGAGCAGCGCCGCGAAGCGCGCGGCGATCGGGTCACATTATGACGTCGATGCGCTGATCGCGGCCGATCCGGGATTCCGCGACGCGGTGAAGGCGCTGACCGGTGGAACGGGCGCCGATGTGATCTTCGACCCCGTCGGCGGCGACGTCTTCGACGAATCGACGCGCTGCATCGCCTTCGGCGGACGGCTGCTCGTGGTGGGCTTCGCCTCGGGGCGCATTCCCGAGGTGTCGGTCAACATGCCGCTGATCAAGGGCTTTTCGGTCGTCGGCGTGCGCGCGGGCGAATATGGGCGGCGCTTTTCGGCGCAGGGGGCGGAGAATGTCGCGGCGATCGACGCGCTCGCGGCGGACGGCCGGATCCGGCCGCATGTTCACGCCGCGCTCGACCTCGCCGACTGGCGCGAGGGCTTTGCGACGCTCGAGCGGCGCGAGGTGGTCGGAAAGGTCGTGCTGCGGCCCTGATCGTCGATGACCGGACCGGCGCGCGGAACGTCCCGCCGCATCCGGCATAGTTTTGCGACAATCGCGGCGCCATGGAGCGTCCGGGGCGGACGTGTTCAGGGTATCCGGCGGCAACGCTGCCCATCGATGAAGGACGATTTGTGAAGAGATTGATACTGATTGCCGCGCCGCTGGCGCTTTCCGTTTCCGCCGCCCAGGCGCAGCCGCCGCGCGATGGCGGGCGCATTTTCGCGATGCTCGACGCCAATGGCGACGGCAAGCTCGACAAGGCCGAGATCACGAAGATGGCCCAGATGCGCGCGGAGAGGCAGGGCGACCCGTCGCTCGCCGAGCCCGCGAAGATCGACATTTTCTTCAAGCATCTCGACGCCAATGGCGACGGTTTCGTCGAAAAGACCGAAATCGAGGCGATGCGCGGCGCCCGCGCCTCGGCCCCGCCGGCCGAGGCGCCGTCGGACGCAAACTGAATTGGGAGGGGGCGGCCCCGTGCGGTCGCCCCGTACCCGTCAGGTCAGCGCGATTTGCGCAGCCTGTATGAGGAATGTGGCGCCGATCAGCGTCACGAGCCAGCGGCGAATGAAGCGGAACTGAGCGTCGCTGATCCGGTCCAGGATGATGCCGCCGACCATTATTCCGGCCATCGACGCGGCGATTGCAATTGCAGTGATACCCAGCGGGATCGCCTCGCGCGCCGATGCGCTGAGCAGTACGCTTCCATAAACGACAATCTTCGACGCATGGCCGATCGCCTGCATCACCGCCTTGGTGGCGACGATCCGGTGCCGGCCGAGGCCGGTGTTGATGAACAGCAGGTCAGTCACCGGTCCGGAGACACCCGAGACGAGTGCGAGCCCCGTCGAGACGAAGCCGCCGCCAACGGCATGCGGGGGGCGTGCCGCGTCGAGGGGAAGCCATCTCTCGGGCAACCAGACGAGGACCGGCATCAGCCCGAGACCGAGGAAGATAAGGAATTTGTCGGGCGCGAAGATCACCAGCGAGAAGAGGGTGATCGCCGCCGCCGATCCGGTTCCGAACCAGAGGAGCACGGGCCATTCGATATGCCGGCGGTGGAGGGTCGCGCGCCAGAGGTTCGAGGCGAACTGGATGACGCCGTGCAGCGCGAGCGCGGTTGCGGCGGGAAGGAGCCAGGCGAGCAGGCCCATGAAGAGCAGGCCGCCCGCCATGCCGAAAATGCCCGAGAGGATTGCGGTGAGGAAGGCGGCGATCACCACTGTCAGGCCGACCTGCATTGTCCGTCGCTTTCGCTCCGCGTCGCGACCCCTCATCGGGCAGTCGCACTGCGCTTGGTAATCCGGCGCCTTTGTGGCAGATGCGCCGTTGATTTTGAACGATGATCGGATGGTGAAATGCGAAGGTTGCTCCTTGCTCTGGCGCTGCTGGCCCCCGCGACTGCGCTCGGCCAGGACCGCGTCATCGACACGCATGTCCATCTGTGGAACGGCGAAGCGTCGATCCGCAAGTATGAGGCGCAGCTCAAGGCAGCGGGCCAGTCGGTGTCCGAATTCGGTGCGATGTGGTTCGGTGGGCCCAATCAGGCGCTTGCGGGCAACCCCGACGATATTCGTGCGCGCAACGACGCGCTGACCGCGCTGGCGGCGAAGCATAAGGGGATGATCGCGATTGCGACGGTCCATCCTTATGACGGCGATGCCGCGCTCGCCGAGGTGGATCGCGTTGCGGCGCGCGGCGTCAAACTGCTCAAGATCCACCCGCACACGCAGAAGTTCGATGTTACCGATCCGCGCGTGCTGGCGCTGGTCAAGCGCGCGGGCGAGGCGGGGCTGATCGTCGTGATGGACAATGCGAACATCCTGCCGGGCGACAGCGAGAATCTGTTCAATCTGGCGCTGAAGGCGCCGAAGACGCGCTTCATCTTCGCGCATATGGGCGGGCTCAACTTTCGCTTCTGGAACATGCTGGCGCTTGCACGGACGACGGAAAATCTGTTCGCCGACAATGTCTATTTCGACATCAGCGCGGGCGTGATCTTGGCCGCCGATTCCCCGATAGAAGACGAGTTCGTGTGGACGATCCGCAATGTCGGGGTCGATCATGTGCTGCTGGCGTCCGACTTTCCGCAGATTTCGCTGCCGAAAACGCTCGAGGCGTTCGAAAAGCTGGATCTGACAGCAGAAGAAAAGGCGAAGATCCGCGCGGGCAATGCGCGGAAATTGCTCGGGCTCGACTGAGCGGAGCCGCTCAGCCGTCCGAAGATGTGGCTTTTGGTAAAATTGGTCGGGACGAGAGGATTCGAACCTCCGACCCCCACACCCCCAGTGTGATGCGCTACCAGGCTGCGCTACGTCCCGACCGGCCCTGTTGGGCAGGCGAGGCCCCTAGCGCGGCTTGGCAGGGGATGCAAGCGGCGAGAGCGTCGCGCCGCTAGCTTTGTGCTCGACACGCCGCACTTGATCCTGTCGTGGGCATCCCCATTTCGGGCGCGCCTGCCACGGGGGACGGCGGCGCGCGACCGGTTGCACCGAGGGCCCCTGCGTGATAGGCGCCGCGCCATCTATACGCGCCGGTTCCGCGAGGAACGGGCGATGTTCGTAAACGGAAAGTTTTTCACCCATGTCGACGCAATTGCTTCTGGCCCAGGCAGCGGGATCGGGCGGCGGAGCCTTCGCCTTTGCCCAGATCGTCCCGATGATCCTGATCTTTGTCGTGTTCTGGTTCTTCCTGATCCGCCCGCAGCAGGTGCGGATGAAGGAACATCGCGCCAAGATCGCGGCGGTGAAGCCGCGCGACCAGGTGGTGACCGGCGGCGGCATCGTCGGCAAGGTGACGCGCGTCGACGACGATTATGCCGATGTCGAAATCGCGCAGGGCGTGAAGATCAAGGTCGTGAAAGCGACGCTGTCCGACGTCCTGCAGCCCGGCGCCAAGCCCGCGAACGATTGATGCGGCGCGGTCCGCGTCCAGCGGACCGGCCCCTGCCAGACCGGAATTTCCTCTATGCTCGATTTCCCTCGCTGGAAAACCATCGGCATCAGCATCATCCTGCTGCTCGGTATTGTTTTTTCGATTCCGAGCTTCCTGCCGGAAAAGACGTTCAACAGCCTGCCGGGCATCCTGCAGACCAAGGTGAACCTCGGTCTCGACCTCGCCGGCGGCAGCCATCTGCTGCTCGAGGCCGATATCGCCGATCTGCGCAAGACGCAGCTCGACAATATGGAAAAGACCGTCCGCGCGGCGATGCGCGGGTCGACCGGACCCGACGACGATATCGCGATCGGCGAATTGTCGAACAGCGGCGGCCGGATCAGCTTCCTCGTCCGTGACCTCGCCAAACTCGACGAAGCGCGCGAGCGGCTGTTCCGCGAAACCGGCGGCGCCAGCATGACCGGCCAGCGCGACTGGCGGATCGACATCGTCGACTCGACACGCATCGTGATGACCCCGACGAGCGCCGGCCAGGCGCAGGCGGTGGCGCATGCGATGGATACCGCGCGCGACATCATCGACAAGCGCGTCAACGAACTCGGCACGCGCGAACCGACGATCATCCGCGAAGGCAATGACCGCGTCGTCGTGCAGGTCCCGGGCCTGCAGAATCCGCAGGAGCTGAAGGATCTGATCGGCAAGACCGCGCGGCTCGAATTCCGCATGGTCGATGCCAACGCCGACCCCAATGAAGCCGCCGCGGGCCGCGTGCCCGTCGGCAGCGAGATCGTGCCCTATGCCGAAGGCGAGGGCAGCGGCGCCGCGTTCGAGGTGCTGCGCCGCCAGGTGATGATCAGCGGCGACCAGCTGCTCGACGCGCAGCAGAGCTTCGACCCGCAATCGAACCAGCCGGTCGTCACCATCCGCTTCGATTCGGCGGGCTCGAACGCCTTTGCCAAGACGACGGCGCAGAATGTCGGCAAGCGATTTGCCATGGTGCTCGACGGCCGTGTGCTGTCGGCGCCGTCGATCAACGAACCGATCCTGGGCGGCAGCGCCCAGATTTCGGGCAGCTTCAGCGTGTCGAGCGCCAATGCGCTGGCGATTTCGCTGCGCTCGGGCGCGCTGCCGGTGAAGATGCAGGTCGTCGAGGAACGCACCGTGTCGCCCGAACTCGGGCAGGATTCGATCGAGAAGGGCATTCTCGCCGGGATCATCGCGACGGTTTCGGTGCTGACGCTGATGCTTCTCGTCTACGGGCGTTTCGGCGTCTATGCGAACCTCGCGCTGGTCTTCAACGTCTTCCTGATCATCGCGATCATGGCCGCGTTCAATGCGACGCTGACGCTGCCCGGTATCGCGGGCTTCGTGCTGACCGTCGGTGCGGCGGTCGACGCGAACGTGCTGATCAACGAGCGCATCCGCGAGGAACTGAAGCGCGGGAGGCGACCGTTCCAGGCCGTCGAACTCGGCTATACCGAAGCCAGCCGTGCAATTTTCGACGCCAACGTCACCAACGTCATCGCCGCGGCGCTGATGTTCTGGTTCGGTTCGGGCCCGATCAAGGGATTTGCCGTGGTTCTGACCATCGGTATCGTCACCAGCGTCTTCACCGCCGTCACCGTCACGCGCATGTTCGTCGCCCACTGGCTGCGGACCAAGCGCCCGACGGCGATCCACATTTAAGGAGGGAGAAGAGAGATGCGCCTGCTGAAACTCGTCCCCGACGACACCAATTATGATTTTCTGAGGTGGCGTAAGCTCGCCTCGTTCATGAGCTTTTTCCTTGTCGTGGTCTCGATCGCGCTCGTCGCGGTCAAGGGACTTAACCTCGGCATCGACTTCGTCGGCGGCCAGTCGGTCCGCGTCGAATTCACCCAAGGCATGCCGGCGATCGAGGACATCCGCAAAGCCGTCGGCGAGATCGGCGTCGGCGAGGCGACGATCCAGCAATTCGGGTCGGACAGCGCGGTGTCGATCCGCACCGCGCTTCCCGACGGCGACAAGGCGGCGGCCGACCGCGCCGGCGCGCAGCTCGTCGCGGGGATCAAGAAGGCCTTTCCGACCGCCAGGACCGGCGCCGTTGAAACGGTGTCGGGCAAGGTATCGGAGGAATTGCTGAGCACCGGGGCGATCAGCCTTGCGCTCGCGATGCTCGGCATCTCGATCTACATCTGGATCCGTTTCGAGTGGCAGTTCGGCGTCGGCGCGCTGGGGCGCCTGTTCCACGAAGTCGCGCTGACCTTCGGTTTCTTTGCGGTGACGCAGCTGCAGTTCGACCTCAACAGCGTCGCGGCGCTGCTGACGATCGTCGGCTATTCGCTGAACGATACGATCGTCGTTTATGACCGGATTCGCGAGAATCTGAAAAAATATCGCAAGATGGACATCGTTCCGCTGCTCAACCTCAGCATCAACGAAACGCTGTCGCGCACCGTGATGACCAGCGTGTCGGTGCTGCTCGCGCTCGGCGTGCTGCTGGTGCTCGGCCCCGATGTCATCTTCGGCTTCACCGCCGCGATGCTGTTCGGCGTGTTCGTCGGCACCTATTCGTCGATCCTGATGTCGACGCCGGTGCTCGTCTGGCTGAAGGTCGGGCCGCACAGCTTCGTGCCGCGAACCGTCGCAGGCATCGACGGCGGCGAGCGGGTCGAACGGAAGGACGACGGCGCGGTC
>PNJO01000169.1 GCA_013821905.1 Sphingopyxis sp.
CGGGAGGGGAGCAATCTCCTCGGCCCCCGGCGTTTCCGCTACGATTTCCTGTTCGACGGGTGTGTCGGCAGGCGGTGCCTCGACATCGCCGTCACCGTCGGTCTCGATCACCGCGAGCGTCGAGCCGATCGGGATCAGATCGCCGACTTCGCCTGCCAGTTCGACGACAACCCCTGACACCGGCGATTCCATTTCGACGGTCGCCTTGTCAGTCATCATGTCGGCGAGCTGCGCGTCTTCCTCGATGCGTTCGCCGACCTTGACGTGCCAGGCGACGATTTCGGCCTCGGCGATGCCTTCGCCGATGTCGGGCAGACGGAATGAATAGCGGGCCATGACGTCAGTCCTTCAGGATTTTCGTGAGCGCAGTCGCGATGCGCACCGGGCCGGGGAAATAGGCCCATTCGAGGCTATGTGGATAGGGCGTGTCGAAGCCGGTGACGCGCTCGACGGGCGCTTCGAGGTGATAGAAGCAGCGCTCCTGCACCAGCGCGGCGAGTTCGGCGCCGAAGCCCGACGTGCGCGTCGCTTCGTGGACGATCAGGCAGCGCCCGGTCTTCTTCACCGACGCTTCGATCGCGTCGATATCGAGCGGCAGCAACGTTCGCAGGTCGATGATCTCGGCGTCGACGCCCATTTCCTCGACGATCGTCTTGGTCACATGGACCATTGTGCCATAAGCGAGGATGGTGAGCGCCTCGCCTTCGCGCACCGTCGCCGCGTTGCCGAGGTCGATGCGGTAATAGCCCTCGGGCACCGCGCTCGCGTCATGCTTCGACCAAGGCTCGACCGGGCGGTCGTAATAGCCGCTGAACGGGCCGTTGTAGATGCGCTTGGGCTCGAGAAAGACGACTGGGTCATTGTCCTCGATCGCCGCGATCAGCAGCCCCTTGGCGTCATAGGGGTTCGAGGGGATTACCGTCTTCACGCCGCAGATATGCGTCATGATGCTTTCGGGCGACTGGCTGTGCGTCTGGCCGCCGAAGATGCCGCCCCCGAACGGCGTGCGCACGGTCATCGGACAGATGAAATCATTCGCCGAGCGGTAGCGCAGCCGCGCCGCCTCGCTGACGAGCTGGTCGAGCCCCGGATAGATATAGTCGGCGAACTGGATCTCGGGGACCGGGCGCAGGCCATAGGCGCCCATCCCCACCGCCACGCCGATGATGCCACATTCGTTGATCGGCGTGTCGAACACCCGCGTCTTGCCGTGCTTTTTCTGCAGGCCCGCGGTCGCGCGGAACACGCCGCCGAAAAAACCGACGTCCTCACCCATCACCACGGTGTTGGGGTCGCGTTCGAGCATGATGTCCATGGCGCTGTTGATTGCCTCGATCATGTTCATGGTCTTGGTATCTTCAGCCATCATTCGGGCTTCCAGTTCGGGCCGAACTTGGCCTCTTGCTCGGCGAGCATCTGATCGCATTGTTCCTTGAGGTGCCAGGGCATCTCCTCGAACACGTCCTGGAACATCGTCTCGAACGGCTGGTGCATCCCGTGGCCGAGAATACCGAGCTTTTCCGATTGTTTCTGGGTCGTCTTGACCAGCTCGTCGAGTTCTTTTGCCTGCGCGTCGTGGCGCTCGGCATCCCATTCACCGATCGCCTCCAGATGCTGGCGAAGCCGCGCGATCGGATCGCCGAGCGGCCAGGCGTTCGCTTCGTCGGCGGCGCGATAGGCACTCGGGTCGTCCGAGGTGCTGTGCCCCTCGCTGCGATAGGTGAAATGCTCGATCAGCGTCGGGCCGTTGTTCGTGCGTGCCCGATCCGCAGCCCACTGCGTGGCGGCATAGACCGCGAGCGGATCGTTGCCGTCGACGCGAAGGCCGGCGATGCCGTACCCCACCGCACGCGCAGCAAAGGTCGTGCGCTCGCCGCCGGCGAAGCCCGAAAAGCTCGAAATCGCCCACTGGTTGTTGACGACGTTGAAGATGACCGGCGCATTATAGACTGTCGCGAAGGTCAGCGCCGAGTGGAAATCGCCCTCGGCCGACGAGCCCTCGCCGCACCAGACGGTCGCGATCCGGCTGTCGCCCTTCGACGCCGAGGCCATCGCCCAGCCCACCGCCTGCGGATATTGCGTCGCGAGATTGCCCGACACGCTGAAAAAACCATGCTCGGGCGCCGAATACATGATCGGCAGCTGGCGCCCCATCAGGTGATCGCCGCGGTTCGAATAGATCTGGTTCATCATCTGGATCAGCGGATAGTCGCGCGCGATCAGAATGCCCTGCTGGCGATAGCTGGGGAAACACATGTCGGCACGGTCGATCGCCATCGTCGAGGCGACCGAGGTCGCCTCTTCGCCGGTGCACTTCATGTAAAAGCTGGTCTTGCCCTGCCGCTGGGCGCGGAACATGCGGTCGTCGAAGGCGCGGACGAGCATCATGTAGCGCAGCATCACGCGCAGCCGTTCGGGGGTCAGCTTGGGATCCCACGGCCCCTTCGCCACCCCGTCGAAATCGAGCACGCGGACGAGGCCGTAACAGTGGTCGCGCATCGCGTCGGGCTTGGTATTTTCGCCGGGACGCGACGTTGCGTCGACCGCGGGGATGACGATATCGCCGAAGTCGGGAGTATCGCCCGGACGATAGCGCGGTTCGGGAATATGAAGCGACAACGGCGGCAGATTGCTCGCCGGTCGGTTGTCCGACTCAGGCATATCTTCTTCCCTTCGGGCGCGAATCGGGCGCCTAGTTATATTTCAACGTGGCGACATAATATTTCGATTGCCATACGAATGCAACGGCCGCCGACGGACGGCGCAGGTCGCGTCGCAAAATCTTTGGCACCGTCAGCCGACAACAAGCGGAGGCCGTCAAAGGCTGCGCGGCCCTCGCGCACCTTCGCAAGTTCGCTGCATGGCATCGGCGCCACGTTCATGCCCGATCGTTACCGCCGCACATCAGCGAAGTCCATGACCGGGAGCGGCACCAGAAAAGCGGTCATGGCACGAGCTGCCAAGGGGCTGTCGACCAGCGGCAGCCCCGATATCAGCCTTGGGGGCGTCCGCTATGGACGATAGGGGATCGAGTGCGGGGCGATCACGCCGGGTGCGGTCGGTCCTCAACCCTGCGCACGGCCTCATCGGTGTCCGATTAGGAACTGGTGCTGTATATACGCATCGCAATACCCCTGATGGGGGGAACGCAATACTTGGCGCTGTCGCCCGAGCATCACGCGCTTTAGCCGTTGGTAACGCGGAGCAAGCTGCTTCCCGGTCAAAAACTGCGGGTCGAAGAAGGGAGCGTCCGTCACCGGTTTCGACCAACCCCGAATGACAAACGCAACCTAAAAGATTGATATTCGATTCATCAACGCGCGACCGCCGACTCTACGACGAAGAAATTCTTTCGCCGAATGAGTTGCGTCTATGGGCCGGCGCGCCGCTGCGCCCGTTCCCGTACCCCGCTGCGCCGTCAGACGGCAACGTCGCCATGTATCGCGGGATAGGGATCGTAACCGGTCACCTCGAAATCCTCGATCCGGTAGTCGTCGATCGACGCGGGATGCCGCAGCAGCCGCATCGTGGGAAAAGGTCTGGGTGCGCGCGAAATCTGTTCGCGCACCTGCTCGACATGATTGAGATAGATGTGAACGTCGCCGCCGACCCAGACCAGCTCGCCCGGCGTGAGCCCCGCCTGCTGCGCGAGCATGAGCTGGAGCGCGGCGGCCCCGGCGAAATTGAAGGCCGCGCCCAGAAACAGGTCGCACGACCGCTGGAACAGCAGGCAATTGAGCTCGCCGCGCGAGTTCACATGATATTGATACACCATATGGCACGGCGGCAGCGCCATGTCGTTCAGCTCGCCGACGTTCCAGGCGTGGAACAGCATCCGCCGGCTCGCCGGATTGTTTTTCAGCGTGTCCACCAGCGTCGCGATCTGGTCGTGCGCGTTTCCATCCGCATCGACCCAGCGCCGCCACTGCTTGCCATAGACCGGCCCCAGTTCGCCCCAGTGCTCCGCGAAATCCGCGTCGGCAAGGACGCGGGCCTCGAAGTCGGCCTGCGCAATATCCTCGCCGCTCTCCCGCCGATAGTTGGCGAGCGGCCAGTCGCTCCAGATCCGGACATTGTGGCTGAGCAGTTCGCGGATATTAGTGCCGCCGGTCAGGAACCACAGCATCTCCTTGACGGCGGTTTTCCAATAGACGCGCTTGGTCGTCAGGATCGGGACCGTTCCACCGCTGAGGTCGAACCGCAGCAGTTCGCCGAACAGCGACTGCGTGCCGACGCCGGTCCGGTCGACGCGCTTGTCGCCCTTTTCCAGCACATGTTCGAGGAGCCCGAGAAACTGATATTCGGGATGAATCACTGCAACCGAGCCCCTAGCATTTGCGAGCCCCGAACGGGGCATCTGTCGGATGCCGACAGTAACGACTGCCCTCCCGTGCAACAAGCCACTCGCGGACGATGGCGACGCTGCCCGTCGGTGCGCGCTCGGCCGCCCCCTCGCCTTTCAGCACGAATCGCTTCGCCTCGCCGTTCCGCTGCCACGATGATGCGGTTCAAAATGGAGGGATTCGGGCGAGACCGCCTCCCTGCCACCCGGCGCCTTCCCGGGTTTCTCGCAATCGGGGGCGCGGCGGCAAAGCTCCGATACGGTCCGGTTCCGGCTTGGGGATCGCCGGCGGACGGCGCATGACGGCACACCATGATGCTCCTCGAACCCGCCGGGAAATTTCCCGATCCGGCGATGCTTGCCGGCTTCGTTCCCCGCAAGGCGGAGGATGCGGTCGCGCGGCAATTGCTCCGCCCCTGCTTTCCCGACGATCGCGAAGCGCTGTTGCTCCTCGCCTTCGACGGATTCGCGCGTCTGGTCGCCACCGAGCGCGCCGAGGGAGACCGGGCGGGCCGGTGCAGCATCCCGCCGCGCTGCTGGCGCGGGCTGCTCGACCGCCGTGTCGCGAGCGTACTGATGGCGCATAACCACCCCTCGGGCATCGTCTGGCCGAGCGACGCCGACATCGGCTGCACGCGCGAAACCGCGCTGTTCCTGCGCCCCCTGGGCATAGACCTCGCCGATCATCTGGTTTTTGTCGAAAGCGGCCATTTCAGCTTTCGCCGCGCCGGGCTCGTCTAGTTGCAGCAATCGTCACCCTTGCGCCGATTGGCGCTTGATGTTCGCAACATGCGCGTCTAGAGGACCGCCCTGCCTTCGCATCGGCCCGCCGATGCAAAGATCGGTCGGGGAGTAGCTCAGCCTGGTAGAGCACTGTCTTCGGGAGGCAGGGGCCGGAGGTTCGAATCCTCTCTCCCCGACCAGTTTCTTTTGCAATCAACACCCCTTGTAACCGGACGCCAGAACACCTAGATTGGTGTCACGCCGCCGTGGTTTTCCCCCTTTCCACCGCGGCGAGTGTCCCGTCCCTGACGTGGGCACGTCCTCCCTGGACCCTGGCCACCTCGTACCTTGGTACGAGGTGGTTTTTTATTCGGCAGCCTGCGGCAGCGATTCGGCGCCCGGGTCCCCTTGCGCGATCACTTCGACAAGCTGCGCGAACCAGCGGGCCAGCCGCGCGGCCTTGTCGCCGTCGGGCGTCCGGTCGGGCGCCAGATAGAGGCTGCGGTCGATTTCGATCTGCACCGCGTGAATGCCGCGATCGGGCCGGCCGTGCGTGCGGACGATATGGCCGCCGGCATAGGGCTGATTGCGCGTCACCGGCACGTCGAGACGTTCCGCCATCGCCACGACCCGCTCGACCAGCCAGCCGCCCGCGCTGGCGCCGTAACGATCGCCGACCACGATCCGCGCGCCATGTCCCGTTTGTCCGAACGGAATCGGTGGCATGCTGTGGAGGTCGATCAGGACCGCATGGCCGAAGCGGTCGCGCGCCGCCGCCAGCTCCTCCGCGAGTGCGGCATGATAGGGGCGATGGAGCGATTCGAGCCGCCAGTGCAGTGCGGCGCGGTCGATGGGCCGGCTCCACAAGCTGCCGCAATGCGCCAGCCGCGTCGGCACGACCCCCAGCCCCGCGCGTTCCTTGCGCCCCGGCGCCGCGAACTGGGCGCGCAGCAACAGGGCGACTTCGCCCGGCGCCATCTGGCCCTCGCCGCGATTGCAGTCGGCGACGGCGCGCGCCCACAACGCTTCGACCAATGTCGCCCCGGCCACGGGAGCATCGCGCGCGATCCGGTCGCACCAGCCGTCCTCGAGACGCTCGAGATCGGTCCGCGACACGCGCGCCGCTGCCAGTATCTCGGGGGGAT